>JAUIMJ010000333.1 GCA_030433295.1 bacterium
TTCGATAACCGCGATTGCAAATGCTGTCGCAGCGTCCACTTGCGTAAGAAGGGCCTGAGTGTACTTGTCCTCAAGCTGTTGGAGATCGAGAAGGGTGGATGTTTGCAGGCGGTACTTCTGCCGCTCGCTCTCCAGTGCCTGCTGATATTGAGCTGCCGCTTCCACCGCCTGTGAATATGAGTCCGAACTGCCTTTTAAGATTGACAGGGCTACGGCGACTTCTGATTGTATCGTCCGTCGAATTTCGTTCTCGTTGATTCGATTTTGACGGAAAAGCGACTCCAGACGATAGAGACGACCTTTTCGCGTGTTGTTGCCCACGGGAAACTCATACACGAGTTTAGCGGCCACATTCGCTCCGGGAATGTCTTTAGAGAAGGCATTAAAGTAACGGTCCGCGGCAGTTCCCTCATCGAAGGCAGAATAGCCGGCCTGCAGTTGTAGTGAGAGATCGGGGAGAAGGTCTCGCTTTGCCCCCTCGACCAGCGTTTTGCTCGCATCGGTTCTCTTTCGTGCAGCAAGCAGCTCACTCCGATTAGTCCAGATCTTTTTGATAACGCGAGGAACGATAGTAGTTTTCGGCACATGGAGTTCTTTTAACTCAGGGTAGTAGGTTGCGGGTAAGGGGAGCGCGTAAATCGACTCATAGGGAATCCCGATGGCGACTCCAAGATTCTGTCGTGCGGTAAACACGTCGGTCTCTGCGGATATTCTCGCGGCCCGAATTGATGCGAGATCTGCTTTCGATTGAGAGAGATCTGACTTTGGCTGCTCATCTGCCGCAATAAGGGCTTTTACGTCCTGATAGCGTTTTTCCGTTCGCTTTTCACTTTCGCGAAGAATACCAAGCCGCTCGACAGCGGAAACGTAACGCCAATAAGCAGAAACCGTGGTTGAAATAGTTTCTGCGACAATCTGGCGTAGATCTTTTTCGCTTGCTTCAAGCAGGAGGCGGGCTGCCCGCAGGTTCGCCGAGGCCGATACACTGCCTCTTCCCCGCAACAGCGGTTGGCTAAGCGTCAGTGTTACGGTTCCGGTGTTAGGCGAGGTGGGATTATCAACATCGTCTTTGCTGCGCTCAACGCTGGCATCAAGGCTCAGCGTCTGGGAGCTTTGCAGTTGTTTGCTCAGACCCAGAGAGATCGTCGAGCTTGTGACATCGACGCTGCTGGTGCCGACAGCCTCTTCTTCGTCCTCCGTCAGACTTACATAGCTACGACTGGCTTCAACAGAAGCGGACGTAAGAATGTCGAAATCTCCGAGGCTCTCCCAATGGAGACCTTCAAGAACACCGAGCTGCTCCTTCTGTGCAGCAAGGGTCGGACTCTGGCGAACGGCCAAATTCACGGCATCAAGAAGGCTGATAGTCTTTTTCCTTGCCGTAGATTCAGAACCGGCAAAACCTGCGTCGAGCAAGATAAGCGAACTTATCAGCACAGACGATAACAAGGTCCGCAAGGTATAACGCGGCTTGCTGAATATGATGTCCCCAGGCCACGCAAACAAAGGTAATGCCCCCGAAAGTTTGTGGAAATTGTCTAACATCTACCGATGACTACGATGTTTTGATGGTCCGACAGTGCTAAGGGTTCGCTTTTCAATTCCCCCGAAGGGCCTGGAAATATTTCCCTCAATCAAGGGGTTCCGCGGTGGATTCGAGCGAAGTATTAGCCCTACCCGCAGCGCAATGCATGCAGGGATAGGAGCGTTCGTCCGGGCACCGAGAAGGACATCGAAGACATCCACGTCATTGAGGGCGGGTTGTTAGCTAAAGCGTCTTACTCAGAGAAAGCCTCTCTCTTAGATGGCGGTTTATTCTCTTTGCTGTTTCTCTGATTGTGTCTTGTTCAAACTCAGAGAGATTTCCGTAGGGGGCACGAAGCACCAGGCGGCAGTGGTTCGATGGGGCCGAGAGAGCAATTATCTCTATTCTATTCGTTTCCTGAAACCTGGCAATGAATCTGCCTACTACTTTTATTTCCTTAGTCGGCAGCATCCAGTGTTCTTCATTAACCGTGCGATCGGTGATGAGGTAGAACTTCTCCGGGTCCACTTCTTATCGGCGTCACGGGGACTAGCTTATAGCTAGATCCTAGATACAACTCGGGCGTTGGGGGCGAGCTCAACGCCGATTGCTCAGTAGTCGTCCGAGTTTAGGAGTTTCTTGTGTGCGGGGAAGAACTCGGGAACGCGATAGTGGGATAGCTTAGAGCTTTTGCGTTTTGAATGATGATTTACGTAGTAAAGCTGATACCGCCTATGGGGAAAACTCTATAGACTCTAGTTATTTCCGACTAAAGCTTGCGCTTTTTGGTTTTTTTTGCTATAACCTTATCGAGCAATCAGCTGTGTCCCTTGTGGATCCGACTACGGAACTCAACCACTTGTCATACGAGACTTTGCGGTGCTTTGAGTAACCTCAAACTGAGCGGAGACATAGGGCAATTCATATAGTCCATGGGCACACTGACAGTGACATAAATGTATTTTGTTTTAGATCGTGACCTGTATGAAAGTTCGAAAGCTGTTGTCTTCCCCTGTTCTATTCACTGCAATTCTCTTCTTTTCTGGCCACGGAGTCCTTGCAACGCCTTCACACGCTGTTAGCGTTGGTGGACAAGACTTTGAGCAGGCCTTATCAGTATTCACCCATCACGATTTCGGTTTCTGGACCGGAGCAGACAAGTTTTTCACCTTCCGTGGAAACGATAATCACGTAAAAAGCGATCGTATTCATGCCGTAAGAGATAACTCTACTGGCTTGCGTAATAATACCTTTCAAGAGGTTCTATTCATGGGAACAACGGTCGATGATGATGGACCGCTTGAGGCCGCAACAATTGAGCTGATTGGCCGTCGTGACGAAGTTCTTTTGTCAGCGACCTATGTATCGAATGGCACATTGACCACGGTACGCAACAGGGGGGTACGTGGTCAGCTAGACGTTGATGGAATTTTTCACGTCACTGGAGGAACGCTTTTCGATACTGGTGTATTCAAAGATACCATTTATGTCGATGTTGCTTTCGATAATGTTTGGCAAAACAAATATAAAGATTTGAAAACCAATAGAGGAACCTACACGTTTTATAACGCCTTAGGTGGCCCCACACCGCCTCCCGTCGGACCACCACCAGCCGAAGTACCTGAACCAATGACTATGGCGCTTCTGCTGTCTGGACTAGCCGGCGGCTCACGCCTTCGCAAGAGTGCAGCTTCTTAGCTTGCTCCGTACTACGGCCTGGGCCAATTCCGTGCCCAGGCCGATTGACGTAACTTCCCTAAGACAATTCCGTCGACTCTCAACATCAATTATTATGATCTCTTGCGACCGAGGAACGGGACGCTTGATGAGCTTGCTTCCTCGCTTTACTTGATACGAGCATTTCATCACCACACATGGTAGCTGTTCGAAAATATCCGCCCGGATTCTGCTTACCATCGTTACACTACCGAAAACAGAAGGGCCTTCAAAAGTCCAGCAGAGTTACAGCCTAAACCATTAGTAGTGCTATTCCCGTGAATGACACTACCGATGCAATCGCCAGCTCCAAGCTTGAGGCGAAGAGACGTGTTGACTTGCGTTCTCGACAAAAAAACATAGTTATCTACCTTACGGAGATACGCCCTTAGGGAGTCTCAACTGGTAGCTCGGAATTTCTAAACGGCCTATACCAGTCGAGAAAATTTCGATACCAATACCGTATCATCTCCGCATTCGGATGCGGATCATTCGACAATCGCATGAACGGCTCTCTTTGAGCGCTGGTAACAAGATTCACGAATGTAATACCCTCCTCGCGAAAGAACTCCTCGTAGTTTTTCTGCTCGTTTGCACTTCCGTCGAGCAGCACCACTATGAACGTAGCATTTCGGGAACGCAGTAATTGCTTCATCTCGAGAAGCAGCTTCTCCGAGATAGTACGCGCATCGGGCTCCACCAGACGATCCCTGATGAGCCAGAGAACATCATCGATTAGGCGAAGCAGACGTATTCCATGCAGACCGGGAAAGAAGCCATATTGTCGCGGCGCTACCTCCAGAAGTTTACCCTCACTCAATCGCACGGACGGAATTGCGGGTGCGCCGGCAAGCCCTCGAACGTAGGGCGAAAGCAAAACATTTCTGTCTTCGTGAAACACGGCAAAGCCATAGAAAAACGTATAGCCCGAATAATCCCGACCAGGCACATTGAGTAGCCGTCGGAGCAGCAGCAGATTGTGATACGTGCCGTATGCTCGAACCGCAAAATTCCTGACGTCCTGCCCGGGAAAATCCTGCTTATACAGAGCGGCAAAGCTTTCATCGTCGCTCAGACCAAATCCCTGCATAAAGGATCCGCCGAGAAACACAGCCCCCTCACACTTCTCGGAACCTGAGCAGATCCGTTCCGGGGCGTTAACTGAACGACTGCGATCCGATAGAATGGTCCAGCTAAACCTCTCGGGACGAAGTTCCGGATTGTAGAGCAGGTAGTGTCCCGGCTTTGGAACCCAGCCTAGTTGGGGATCCGCTTCCAGGGCAGGGG
>JAUIMJ010000029.1 GCA_030433295.1 bacterium
GATTTGCCTGGCAGTTGCCTCCAGATCGGTTGTCTTCGTCGCACACATACTCTGTATGGCAATAGGGTTTGAGCCCCCAATTCGACATGAGCCTACGGTAACTTCTCTTGTTCCTCGCTCTGACATTCCTGTTAAACTCCTTGCCTTGCCATGTGCCTCCAAGCCCCCAGACCTCGCTTTACGAGGACTAAAAGGAGCAAGAGGACGATAGGGTTTCTATAAAAACGATCTCCCAACCCTGAAATCACTAGGCTGCGTATAACACATCACCCTTTGCATGAGAACAATCAGCAGGGGCTCTCCCTTCAAAATAGACGATTAAAAGCAGAAGTTTACAGATTTCCACGCATTTTTTTTGTAGGTTTTTCACGGTAGAAGGCCCTATGCGACTGAAGGTGCGGGGCTAGTCCCTTCCGGGCTGCCATCGGAGGTGCGGGGCTAGTCATTCCGAAGTCATTCCGGGCATAGCCGCTCGCCCGCCCCCCTTGGGGAGTCTCCGGCTTGAAATAGCGGGTGGGCGGAGCGACGATAATTTCTTCTGTATATCAGTGGCTTAGCCTTATCTTTGATGGGGCTCCGGGGTAAGGGACGCGGTATTCGCCGTCGCGGTACGGTGTTTGACTGGTATCCTTTGGATATTTGTTCTAGTTTTCTCTGGGAAACGCCGGCAGCGGTGTGGGAAAGAGGCTCTGCACGCCGAGCCCGGAAGACCAGCAAGGGAAGATCATGGAAGATAAAATTCGCGAGACCTTTGAGTCCATCACAGAGCACTACGAGGTCCCACTGCGGCTTAGCAGCCATTGCGAAGCGAAGGTCTACTATCGGGTTGAGGATCTCACAGAAGAGAACATCGACCTCATTGCTGAATTTCTTCGGGAACGCATATCAAACGTGTGTCAGCCGGTTCAGCCGGAAATTCTCATTAATCTCGGGAAGAATTTCACCGGAACCGCCGCCGCCCTTGCCAAGTTACTCGCCCCCGATGGCACTGAACTCGAGGTTATGAGCGTTGACACCATTGAAGCCGGAAACGGTGCAGGCCGCCGTCTCAAGAACACTCCCGTCATACTCGTTAACGACGTAATTACGACGGCTCGCTCGTGTCTTGAAGTTCACACGAAGGCAACCATGATGGGAGCTCAGGTCCTTTGCTGGGCGGCATTGATAGACCGCACCTTCGGACCCGGTCCCGTTCCTGTCGTTGCTGCCTTTACGGGCGCACCCATCGAGTTACTTGCCGAATTGCCCTAGGCCGCACGCCGCACATTCAACGTAATACGTCTAGCCGTTACCGCCTTGCACAAGTTGCTCGAGGGCGTTCAGGTCAATGGAGCCACCAGCTTTGTTCTGACTGGGTAAGGCCGCACTTTCGCGTTCGGAAATAGAAATCTCATCGAGATACATCAGGGCGTCTTCAAGTATCCAGGCGATTCGCGCCCGATCAGGCCCCAATACGTGCAGCATGGACGCCGCTTCGCTCACCAGCTCACGCACACGCTGTTCCTGCTCCTGAACCTCCTGATGATTCGTTTGATTAGGAATCGAGGTCTTACTGAAAGCCGTTTCTTTCTTTTTGGAACTCTGGCTGCCAGAGCTTTCAACGCGGGCGCTAGACATGCGGATCTCCTGTTAGACTTATTGGAACTGTAACCCCGAAGAAAAACGCGCTTCTCAGGGCATGCAACTTACTTTAACCTACTTATACTTAGAATGGGCTGCCACGGTCAAGTCATCCTTCGGAATTGGTCCGGACATTCGCAAGGTGCACTTATCCACAGGCTTAGCCGACTATGCATTTCTGTAGTCACATGCGAGAATCACTATGGTGCGCGCAACGGCTCGGCGTTTCATGGGTATAACCTGTACTGCTAACCTGGTTCGGCGTGCCACGCGGCACGAGTGTTTGGAAGCCATGCCCGGCGTTCTACACTCGATTGAAAACTACAAGCTTGGGAGCGCACATTTTGAAAACCCCTTCCCTGCTACATCTTCTCTTTGTTATCGCAGCGGTAGCGATGAGTTGTATCGGCTGCGATCCCAGCAGCTCCGGCTCCGGAGGAATCAGCACTGAGTCCATTCAAAAAGAAGTCGGCAATGCAATCGATCAATACATCGTGCAGGGAAAGTCCGTCGACGAACTGAAGAAGCTCCATCAGTTTGAGTATCAGGTGATACATCTTCCCGCCTCAACTTCGGCATTGGGAATCGAAGGAGCCTTGAATAAATTAGGCGAGGATCGCTGGAATTGCTTCCACGTGGAAAAGTTGGTGACCCGGGAAGGAGAGAACCGGGAGCTCAAGTATGTGATATTTTGCAAGCGACCACCGGCAACGCCATTGCGCTTTGTTCCTCGGACACTTATCGGACGCTAGCACATATCCCGAGCGCAACTCGCTCACCTACGGCTCGACCAGCCTCTCAATTCTTTTGAGCAGAACTTTTCGGGATACCGACTTGGGGCAGAAGTCATCAACGCCGGCTTCCAGCAATTTGAACTCAACCTCGGAATCCTCGCAGGCGGTCAGAGCCACAATAGGTATCTCTGCAGTGCTGGGGTTTTGCTTCAGCTTACCAATAGTCGCCAGACCATCTTGCCGCGGCATGAGATAATCCATAAGAATCAGATTCGGTTCTAAACGGGCAGCACTGACAACTCCGTCAATACCATCCGCCGCAACCTCAACTTTATAGCCTGCAAGCTCAAACACCTTACGCAGGAGCATCCTCTGATCGGGGTCATCATCGATAATCAGCAGAAGCGTTTCCTCACGCTCTTGTTTTGACTGTACCGGCCGACTATCGCTCGAGGTAGCTGAATCCGCCTCTTCAATCGGAGCTTTAAGAAATACCCCGGAACCTCGTATGGGGTGAGTGCCGTTTGATGGCATATTCGAAAGTCCGACACTCTCATCATCGGACTCAAAGTCGTCAAAATCTATCATTTCAACCTGGTCGGCAAATTCATGCTCTTCGGGAGCGCGATTCTTCAGGCGCTCACGAAGCCCCGGTGTCGGCTCCAGTATCTCGGCAATAATTTCAAAAACGGTCCAGCCTCGAAGCGCCGCAGCCTCCGCACACTGATAGAGATCCTTAAACTGCATCTTGATCAATTGCTCGATAACGGCGCCAGGCGACTCAGTCGAACGGAACACATCCCCAAGGCTCGAATTCAGCGAGGCGATAGAGACCACCCCTTTCACGCCAAGAAAAGAACGCCCGTCACAGGCCTCACAACCCGGTGCCTCACGAAAGAGAGCACCACTGCTGCGCATCACATCGCTGAGGTCGGCAGGAACTTCGGCTTCTTCAGCACATAGCTCGCAGAGGCGCGGAATCTGCGCATAGGCAAACACTCCCTTGAGCAGGTTTCGTTGCTCCAGGGGAATCTTCTGCATAGCCTCAAGCGCATCGACCACACTTTGAAACGGCGTCACCAGTAAGACGCGTTGATACTCGGCTCGAGCGAGGACAACCTCCATCGGCACGCTTCCGTCAAGATCCTCGATTATTTCGATATCGGGATAACTTCTGAGAATTGCTTTGCTGACCAGGGCCCGTCGATCTGCCTGGCGTATTCCGGCAACGAGCAGGCCACTTTGTCTGTCGAGCATTTCACGAATGCGAGAGGCCTCCTCTTCACTAATACTCTGCCAGAAGTTCGGATCATCCGGGCAGTCAATGTCAAAACTGGAAAGTCGAATAGCACTACTACCACACTCCGCTCTATACATTTCGAGATGAAAGTTCACGGATGAGGACTTAAACTCGACCTGACACTGGGCCGTAAAACCCTCGGACGAACGTGAGGTCACCTGCCCTCTTCGAAGCAATCCGGCCAGAAACGATCGGGGGGAAATACTTATTTCGACCTGAGAACGACCACTTCCCTCAAACGCAAAACTCGCGCGTACGAATGGCTCGTCGAGCAGGATTTCAACGGTATGCACTCTATGCTTAACGCTGGTCGCTGTGACCTGCTGAAGCGCTTTTCTAACTTCGGTTCCTTCTACATAACGCAGAACCTTCGTCATCGAGGTTTCGCTGGCCTGCTGCACTTCTTTTTTGGCCGCCGCCTCTAACTCTCGAGCCTTGGATGCGATAGCTCTCGTTATCGCGTGTTCGCGCGCAAGACATATAGAACGAGGCGCGCCAAAGGCCTGCGCAAATGCTGCGATTGACGCCTGATGCAGAGGGTCTGCCAAGACCAGATCGTAGGTTGGTCGCTCTGCAGAAGAATCAAAAAGGGGAACCGCCTTGAATTTCGTTACCAGGCGTTCAATGGTAACGGCATCGATACTCGGAGGAGTATGCTCGAACGAGACACGCGCATCGTCAAGAAGCCGAATGCCCAACCGTTCAGCAATTTGAAGCAGAATTTTCTCGGCGCGAGGTCTGCCGTAGGCGCGCGCGACCGCCTCAAGCAAACCAAACTCGGAATGCATGAAGATTGCCTGGTTTATTTCACCAAGACTCAGTCCGCCTAACTCAATTACAAGATCTTGTAACTTCTGCATCTAAACCTAAACAGCGATACACCTGCACCAACCGCGCCCCATGAATAATACGCACAACAGGGCGAAAGGAGAGTTCTGCTCTCCGGACCGGTACAACACGAGGTCGTCTTAAGGGTAGAACCACCCGGGGACAAGTCGATACGAGTGGCAAATGCCTCCCCGAACACGCTTGTTCGCAGGCGAGTCAGTCGACCCGAACGTGTAGAAATCCCAACGCAAAGGCTGCGTCTTTGCGCTTCAGCTCTGTATCTGTAGGTATCGGCACAAATTCGGTCAAAATGTAGGTATGAGAGCTTAGCCAGAGAGAGCTAATTTATCGCAATAATTCCGATAGCTTAGGGAATCCGCCTTCGGGAGTGCGCCAGATTCGCGCCTCAGCATCGTACTCCAGCAAAAGCTGACCCCCGAGTGTACCCTCAGAGGAGAATTGCTTAGGAAATGCAGCCGACAGGAGTTTCAAGGGAATCTCACGAAACAAAAGCTCAGCTTTGAGGATCCGAGACTCGGGATTCCAATCGATTTGCATTCGAAGCGGATAACGAGCGACCTCGTCTGAAACGGGAGCGCTGTAGTCGGGCTCCCACACCTCACCCCGCAATTCATTCGGTAAAATCTCCCGCACATACACGTCCGCCTTTAGCGAAATACTCTTAGTCCCCAATGGTATGGAAAGCGCATCTGCTTTGAGAGAAACAACATCCAGGGCGATACCGCTTGAGCCCCGCACCAGCAATACGATGCTATCCTTCACACTCATCTTTGCAACATCGAACTCCAGAGGCTTTAGCTTGCTGGACCTGCTCTTCTCAACTGATGCGGCATCACCCAGGCGGGCCCGTTCATTGCTCGCTGCAGGAGGAAACAATCCCTTAATCTCTGATTCGAGCTGCCCCTTTGGTGTGCAACGAGAAGACTCCAAACAGTGGATAAGACTCAAAGGATTTTCCAAAGAAAGCGCAAAAACCCCTCCCCTCAATCTGGCCTCCTCCACCTGAATCCGATCGTCGAAAATTGTTCGCCATTGAGGATCCAGTCGTGAATGAGCGAGCTTAAGCCGCATGTCGTTAGCCTCCAGACGAAGGCCGTTGATGATAAGGTCACCGGTAAAGCTGAGATGAGCACTCGACCAGATAACCGGCAGCAAGAGACTGCGACCCAGGACTTTCTTCAGGAAAAAGGACAGCATGTAATTAACTCCCTGCTGTGCTAACACTACCGTGAGCACATGTGTGATACGCAAGAATGATGGGGAGGCACGGCCCCCTCAGTAAATATTCAGCGTGCAATTCAAGTACACTAAATTCAACAATACTACATAAAGGCCAGACTACCTTGTTTTCAACTATCGAGCTCCCGGCACTGTACCCCATTGTTTCATTTGGCCCGGATTCTTTTGATTCGGAACAGGCTTTCAGCCTGGCCCAGGTTCTTCTGAGCGTCAACGCAGCTCTGATTCAACTGCGCTACAAGGGTGAGCAACGACCAGAATTCCACCAATGCGCGGAGTCTATCATTAAGGAGAGAAAAAACCTCGGTTCCTCGAGCAAAATTATCATCAATGACGATGTCGCATTAGCCAGTGAACTTTCCGCTGATGGGGTTCACCTTGGACAGGATGACGAAGCAATAGAATCAGCCCGCAGGCGACTTGGTGAGAAGGCAATAATCGGCCTATCTACCCACACCATCAAGCAGGTCGAGGCCGCCGCGCAGACCTCGGCGAACTATCTCGGCTTTGGGCCGATATTCGAGTCAAAAACCAAACAGGGACATGCGGAAATCTGTGGCTGCGAAATGCTCGCCCAGGCCTGCGCCGTGTCGAAGAAGCCAATCGTCGCAATCGGCGGCATATCTCGTGACAGGGCTGAACGCATATTCGCACACGGAGCACACAGTGCCGCAGTCATCTCAGATCTGCACGCCGACGCCCTCAGCGAGGAGAGCATCTCAAATCTCTTACGATGGTATGAATCAGCCCGGGAAAGAACCTCTAAAGAGCACTAGAGCAGCCTCCGGATTAACACCGCACGATGCTATCCTGCCACTGCTCCGGTTTCCTAACTAGTTGAGGTTTCCGCCGTCAGCGGGTGGACCCTCATCAAGCGCAGGTTTTTCTACAGGTGGCGCCCCCTTGCTCAACTCCTCAGCAAGTTCTGCCACATCTTCGCTCTCAACGAGCTCCTGCTCTTCCTCACCGAATCCCTCAGGTAGGCCAAAAAGGATAGGCGGATCGTTTAGCTTGATGCCGGTAGAGCGAAGCTTTACCCAGAGAGCTCTCATCTGCTCCTTAAGCGCTTCGTCCAGCAAGGCCTCCGCATTGGGTAGGCGAAGGACCTGGTTCAAGGCAATAACTGAATTCAAATACGCGTCATCAGAATCCGCAACAGTTTGCTCGATATCTGCGACGAAAGCCCGAACTTCCTCGAGCGTCATTGTACCAGCAGCATCAGCCTTATCTTTTGTCATATTTCCATCCCCTAAGCTCTCAAGAACTCTAGCAAGATAATCCTCGTAGAGCTGCTTGGCAAGGTCCCCTTACAACTATGCCTAAAACAATCCGAATATTAACGGTCTTCTTAATTTAAAGAGTATGCCAGGACAAGAATAGATTCAGCCTAAAGAATGCATTCTCCGGGCGCTGAAATATAAAAAGGATTTCAAGTACCTAGCCGACACATATCGGCCTCACTTCTTCATTCCAAAAGCGTTCTCCAGGTCGATGGAAACCTCCTCTTCCTTCTTCGCTGGTTTGGCCGCGGCTTCCGAAATACCGCAAACTTTGCGACACATTTCATACACCACCTGCGGCACGTCCTCTGTTTCGACCACGTCAAGCAGCGCGCTCGTCTTCAGATTGTGAAGAAGCTGAGCCAGCAAATCCTGAACCAGTTGAAACTTCTCATCGACTTCGGGGCTGGCTCCGGCCGGGGCCGAGGCGGGCTTTGCTTTCGCAGGACTGGCTTTCGGCTTGCCGGAAGCTTCTTTCAGGTCAGGAATAATCGCCCGTACTCTGTTTCTGAGAATAACTTCTGAAACAGGCCAGGAAAGAAAACCGGTAGCTCCATTTTCTGAAGCCTTACTGAGCTGCTCCTCATTCAGCTCATCGCCGATCAGCACCACCGGAACCTGGGAAAGCTCAGGGTGACTCTGAAGGTCACCACAAAATTCAAAACCCGCAGCCTCATCTCCACTCACGGAGACGCGACTACAGACCAGATCGGGGAGTCCCTGCATCAGGCTGCGACGAGCACCATCGATGCTGTCGACTTCTGTCACTTCATAATCGAGTCCGGAAAGGGCCGCATCAATGGCCGCTCTCAATCCCTGTTCCCCTTCGATAATCAATATAGACTTCACAAGATCTCCGGTGTTGGCACAATTAAATACATCGACACTGGCGCTGAAGCAGTTCCCCACTACGCTTTGGTTGAAAGTGCTCTAGTAATCTATCGGAATAATTTCTATCGCCTGACGATACCTGCCCGGATTGTCATCCGGATCGACCAGAATGGGTTCGGGCAGCGTCATCGCCCTGGTAAGGACTCGTCTTGGCTCAACTCCGCTCCTGACAAACTGCAGGGCAATCGCATCCGCTCTGCTTTTTGAAATGTATTCGCCATACCGGGAGTCCGGATCGGAGGATGTCACGTATGAGGCAATCACGATTCTCGACCATGGCATACGACGTCGACTGAGGTAGGCGATTTCACGGGTAAGCAGCTTGGCTTCTTCTCTCAGCTTGGCACTATCACTTTCAAAGAACCAATCCGCCGGATAAATGTCTCTGCTCGGGTGTAGCTCCATACGGCGGGCGTAGTGCTCAGACAATACTTCCTGAACCCAGGAAATTTCACGAAGACGCTGCTGCTCAAACTCCCTTCGCAGCTCATCTTCCTCGATGAGATCGATTCCTAGTCCGCTGAGCATCCCAAACACCGCTCCGAATCCCGCTCCTATCCAGACCCCCGGACCGGTTGAGATCGCATACTGAGTTCCGATTACGGCTCCTGCGCCCGCACCGGTAACCGCACCAACAAAGGTCCCCTCAGCCTGCTTATCCGGACCCGGGCGGGGCTCGGTAGTGAAAGGACTACAGCTCGCGGACAATAAGGGCAGCAGCACCAGAAGCCCCGCAGTCACACTACTGACAATTTTTTCGACTGCAGCATTTCGCACAGCAAAAACTCCTTACGTTTACTTACCAAGCCCCAGTACCACGGCGCACATTTCGAACGTGGATTCGCAGGTAGGCTGTATAGACTTCGGGCAGTAATCCGCACATGTTCGGACCACATCTCCCGTTGCCTCTCTAAAATCATTCAGGGAGGACAAAACATTATCTGTCACCGCTCCCGCGGCTAGCGAGTCGGAGCTACTTGCCCCCCCTCCCATTACTCGGACCACATGATTAGATGCGACGTACAGAATAAACAAAAAAACAATGGTCTTTCGAGCGCTTCTTCGACCATCATTTCCGGAGATAAATTTCATAGCATCTGTTCAGAGCACTAGAGCAGTCTTCGGATAAGCAGAGCAGGGTTTCATCCTGCGTCCGCACTCAAAAGCATTTTCCCTACGCTACTAGTTAAAACGCTCTAATCCTAATAGATTAGTAAAGTATAGCGAAGAGACCCCATACTGTCGCCATAAAATAAATACCGCATTGAAACCTAGGAAGTAGAGGCGCCCCGCCCCTACTTCTGCGCCCCTACTTCTGCGTCGGCAACACCCGACCCACCACTCTCGGCACCGTATCAAAGTCCAGGCGATAGACGTCAGCAGTTCCCGCAAAGGCATTTGCCAGCTGCTCGGCGGATACCCGTCCGACAACGACCACGACAAAGTCCTCCGGGCGTATACGCTTCTTGCCCACTGCGAGAACATCCTCCCTGCTGACCTTTTCAATGTTGGCAAGGTAGGTCTGATCGTAATCTTCGGCATATCCCAGAAGCTTGAGAATAACGGCCCGGCGAGCGATATAGTCAGGACTCGCAAATCTAAACACGAAGCTGCGCTGAACCGCCGACTTTGCATCGTTGAACGACTTCTCGTCAGGTAGTTCTGACTTTGTTTCAGCACTGAGCTCTATTGCTTTCTTTATCGCTTTCTCTGCTTGCGTGGCACGTGTTCCCATACTCATCTGAAATACACCGCGAACAACGCCGGACGAGATGCCGCCATACACTGAGTAGGCAAGACCAAGGCGGGAGCGAATTTCTTTAAACAAGGTGCTGCCGAATCCGCCATGCCCGAAGACGCGATTGTAGATACTGATGTCGTATTGATCGGGAGTATGCCGGGCCGGGCCCTGATGCCCGATGAGCACTGTTGCCTGATCGAAATCTCGCTCCAGCACATAGATTCCTGCTTGCGGTGTATAGTCGACTTTCGGCAAGGACGGACGCACGTAATGCCCCTCAGGCCAGGAGCCGAAATGTTTTTCAAGTGCGGCTTCTATCTGCTTGCGACTCAATGCGCCGCTGATGGCGAGCTTTGCACCATCCGGACGAACAAACCTGCGGTGGAACTGCCGCATGCGATCCGGAGTTATCAGAGCCAGAGAATCAGCATCAACCGACCTCGCAAACGGACTGCCTTTGCCGTATATCTGCTCAGCAAACGCCATCCCTGCCATCTTATCAGGACTGTCTTTCCTGCGAACAATTGAATTTGCAACCAGCTTCTTCCAGAGTTCCAGACGGGAGACATCAAAACCCGGGCGCTGAATAACGTCTGCATACAGCCCAAACACTTCGTCAAAATCTTCCGTCAGGCTGAAGAAACCGGCGGTTCCATACTCTCTGCCAAAATCCGTCTCAATCGATGCGGCAAGAGAATCAAGGCGCCGGTCGAGATCATCAGGTGCAACTTCAGTCGTAGCCCCCTCCCTCATCTGATCACCGACGGCACTGGCCAGACCCGTGATACCCGAATAGTCTGAGAGCGAGCCGCCGGGAAAGTACATTACGCCACGAACCTGAGGCAACTCATCGTTGTGGTAGTAATAGACCTCAATCCCATTATCCATCGTCCAGCGCTCTGGAGCGGGTATGGTAAAGGAAATCTCGGGGACTGTGACCTTTTCGGGCGAGGAAGGTATTCCGGCTGACCCAAGAGAACAGGCAGTCATCGACGCCCCTAAAAGCACAGCAATTGTGAGACGACAGATTGTATCCCCGGCCTGCATAGCACCTTTTCTCCCAATACGAGTTGCAACACCTGATGTTTTAAAAGCTCTTGTTATCCTCATGCTACTTCTCCTTCGCCACTGCTTTCTTGCGACGTTCAAGGCGCACGAGCGTCCTGTTTGCCGGCGTAAAATACGTTTGAGCTAATCTCTTCAGATCGTCTGAAGTCGTCGACAGCATCGTATCGTACATCTCAAAAAGCACCTCCCAGTCTCCCCAGAGAAGCTCCGCATGGGCAAGCGTTCTGGCCAGGCCGCTATTAGAAGCAAGGGTGTTGAGAATATCGACTCGAATTCTCTTCTTTGCCGCATCGATATCCTTCTGAGGAACGGCTTCTGTTTTTAAACGCTCGAGAATCTCATCGACCGCAGTAATAAGCTTTTCATTACCAACACCGTGTCGCGGAGAGGCCCAGACAAAAAACAAATTCGGGAATCGCTCTCCCGGCGCTTCGGAGGAACTCACTGAACTGGCCAGTTGTTTTTCTTTGACCAGCTCTCGATAAAAGATGGAGGACCTTCCTTCACTGAGCACCCCATGCAGAACGCCAAAGTGCAGATCGTCCTTGTGCAAAGGATACACCGGCTTGTGATAGGCGAGGGCAAAACGGGGTTCCGCATCGAAATACACGGTCGACTCGCGTGCACCCTCTTGCTTTTCCTCTCTAACGCTGACTTCCCGTAAATCGCTCGTTGCCGCCGGAATACGTCCAAAATACTTTTCCAGTGTGCTGCGAACCTGCTCCGGCTCCAGATCACCAATCAGACTGACAACCATATTGTCCGGTCGGTAGTGCGCCTTATAGAACTCCCGCACGTCAGAAACGCTTAGCTGCGCGAGATCACTGGGCCAACCAATTATCGGCAGGCGATTTGGGTGCGCCCAAAATGCCGAGGCGAGCAGAGCCTCATACAGCTTACCGCCCGGGCTGTCATCAGTCCGCATGCGTCTCTCTTCGAGAACGACGTCCCGCTCCTTATAGAATTGTCGAAAGACCGGGTTCAGCAGGCGATCAGACTCCATCCACGCCCAGAGTTCAAAGGCCACAGTGGGGAGACTTATCAAGTAATAGGTATAGTCTTTACCGGTAGCCGCGTTTAGACCGACACCACCCTGCCGCTGATACACATTTGAAAACTCATTGGGAATCCACAGCTCCTCAAGTTTTGCTCGAAGGCTCTTGATATTAGCAAGTGTCTCCGCCTCCGGCTTCTCCCCTGCTTTCTGCGTTTTCTCCAATTCGACCTGTAGACGCTCGAATTGATCCAGCAGCTTCTTCTCCTTCTCGTAATCTTTCGTTCCTATCGTCGTACTGCCCTTGAACGCCATGTGCTCCAGCATATGAGCAACCCCGGTAACCCCTGGCACCTCATCAACTCCCCCGACCTTCACCCAGATCTGAGCCGAAAAAACGGGGGCCTGGGCACGACGAAAATAGAGAACCCGAAGACCGTTCGACAGAGTGATTCTTTGGACACCCTCGGCAAGACGATGAAGTATTTCTTTTGTACTGCGCTCCGACAGCGGACGAGTAGTGTCAGCCTCTTCGGCGTGAGCATCCGGTCTAATAAAGCCCGAGGCCAACAGGCAGAGTGAGAATGCGAGGGTAAAACGGAACAAGCGAATGGGTCTCATGCAAATCTCCGGGGTTAAGGGATCCCTATCAGGTGTACTAGATGCGAATCTCGAATGCCTGGCTCTAGAATCTTAAAAAAATCATCGTCAAAAAACCTCTACGTGGTAATGGTGCAGATCCCCCAGCATTGGATTACTGTACTGAATTACTGTGCTGAAGTACTATGCTGACTTACTATACTATCAGCGTTCTCAAAACGATTTTCCCCAACAATATGGTCAGGTAAACCCGAGAGAACCTCGCCTCCACGAAGCTGATCCGGCAAATACCGAAGGCACCAGGCCTATTGAACCCCCGGAGACGCAGGCAAAGCAAATTACCCCCATTGCGACTCAATAACTCACATGGCACTCTGGATGTGCTAATCACCTTTGGGCCTCATCCTAGATTCAGGTCCACTACGGGGATAATTTATACACTCCTTGACGCTAAAATGTGCTAAAGCATTTTGCATAAAAGAGTAGCAAAATTGCTTATGGGTGCGGACTCGGCCCCTAACAGGATTAGCACAGGAGTATCTCAGGAGTGATGTAGCGCATTGCAGGACAGTATCCTGCTTTCTGTATCCAAAGACTGCTCCGATAAAATAGACGTCAGGAGCCGGAAAAGAATTTAAATGGTCTCAGGACCGTCAGACGTTTGCCGAATGCCATAAAACGAGCACGAGATGATAAAAAATCTTAGCAGGAACCCTTCATTACGCAGAAGAGCCGGAGGCATTGCTCCTCGACGGTCCCTGTTCGGATTGCCCGGCCTTGCGATTGTCCTGCTGCTCATGGGCAGTAGCTCATGCGATGAGGACATCAATCTCGACCCGGCATCCCGTGCGAGCTCTTCAACGAGTACCAGCACCTCTACCAGCACGAGTACCTCTACCAGCTCTTCGACCAGTACTTCTTCAAGCACCAGTAGCTCTAGCAGCTCTTCTTCCTCTTCGAGTTCCAGCTCGAGCTCCAGCTCCAGCAGTTCTTCGAGCAGCTCTTCCAGCACCAGTAGCTCAAGCACGAGCAGCACTTCCAGTAGCTCCAGCACGAGCAGCACAAGCTCGGGGGTAATCTTCTTCAGAGATGATGAGCTTAACAGTGACAGCACTGCGGCTTCTGACACCGAAGAGGAGGAAGACGCGGATCGTGACGGCCTGGGACTTTCTGCAGAACAGGAAATTGGCACCAACCCTCTGATGCCTGATTCTGACTCTGATGGTTTCCTCGACGGATACGAAGTGGAGCAGGGCTTTAATCCCCTGGACCCGGGCAGTCGACCTGAACTGGGAAACAACGCTATCACCATCGGTTTAGCCGACACTGATGAAGACGGCCTGCCCGACGTGTATGAAAACGAAATCGGCACGGATAGCACTCTCGAGGACTCGGATGACGACGGCGTGCTGGACGGAGCGGAAATACTGAATGGACTGGACCCCAGCGACCCCAGCGACGGAGAAATTTCTGACTCCGATGGCGATGGACTGGATGATTTCACCGAGAATGACCTGGGCTCAAACCCGGCAAACCAGGACAGCGACAGAGACTCCCTGCGCGACGACCTGGAGTTCCTGCGCAAGATGGATCCGCGCAATCCCGATTCTGACGGGGATGGTCTGCTTGATGGCTGGGAGACCGGTCCAAGAGAGTTCCGTTACACCAACAGCACAATCCAAATCGATTAGCCGCCTCTAACTTCATGTTCGGAACAGTCGTGTCCGGAACGGGCGCAAGAAAGCGCTCGCAGGGGCTACCGCCCGACGCGAGTCTTCGGACATCCCGACGCGAGTTTTCCGATATTAATGTGGGTGGATTGACTGGGGCAGACTCAGGACGCGTATTCGGTCTGTTATTGCCTTCTACTCCCCTTTATTCCCCTCTATTCGAGGACCAGCTCCTCATCGCCGGAAGTGCCAAGCAGCACTGAATCGAGCGCTTCTTCTTCGGCCTCTTCCTTGGTGGAGATCACCTCAACTTCCAGAGCACGTCTGTGCGTGGATGCGACTTTATCGAGAACCCCGTTTACGAAGGTCGGTGACTCTTCTGCACCAAAGCGCTTCGCGATCTCAATTGCCTCATTTATCGAGACGTTAATCGGCACGTCGTCGAGAAAAGAAATTTCGTATGTTGCCAGGCGAAGGATGGCGCGATCGACCCGACCCATACGGGAGAGGCTCCAGTTCTCACTGGCACAGGTAAGCATTGAATCGATTTTGGCGATGCGGGTGATGACACCCTCACTGAGACGGATAGCGAATTCTCTACAGCCATCGGGAACGGAAAAATGCTCGAAGCAAAATGTCACCGCATCAACATCCCAGCGCCCCATAAAGTCGCACTGAAACAGAGCTTGCAAAGCAGCTTCTCTTGCTTGACGTCGAACACCCATCTGTATCTCTCCCCGGCTCTTGTTTACGACTCTCGTGTACGAAAATCTATGAACCCGCTTTCAAAGAATCTATCCTGTGGAAGCAAGAGGACTACGCCCACTCACTATCCCAATAGCCCGTTCATCCTTGAAGAAACAGAATCTCTAAAAGTAAAGAACGGAATCCTAAAGCTGTCCAAAATAAGTACCGCTGCGCTGAAATCGGCTGCCCGCCTTTTCCTACTACTTTACGGTATTTATTAATTCCGCTTTAAGGTTATGCCTAATTATAGGCACGCTGTAACATGCTTATTCAAGTAGCCTGAGAGAATCATCGATTTGAAGAGCACAATCGGCAAAAAACGCTGAATCACCGGAAGATACGCCGCAAATAAAAGAAAACACCAGCCAAAGAGGGTTCAGTCCGAATATCGGCCCTCGCTACCTCCTAATTTTCTAGAACAAATAGGAAAATTTTCCAAATCTAACCGAATTCAGGAAATTTACAGGGTTCAAGAGTCCGGATTTCGGACTCCGGAAATTCGCCCTGATCTAGGGAAAAAGCATGAGTCCCCAATTAGTTACATGAGATATCCACAGGCAAGTCACGAAAAACTCGGGCGTACCGCCTCCAAAGCCGCGGGACGATCTTGAGGGGAATACCTGATTATCCGGCTTCAGGATCCGGCAAAAGGTGCCCCATACGGGTTCGCTTGGTATCGAGATAGGCAGCGTTATGAGCGCAGCTCGTAACCGGCAGGGCTACCCGCTCAAGCACCTGCACCCCGTGCAGCTCCAGAGATTCGATCTTCTTCGGATTATTCGTTATCAGCCGCACCGAGGTAATCCCCAGGTCGCTCAGCATTTGCGCTCCCGCCCGATAATCTCGCTCATCGGGAGCAAAGCCCAGCTTAAGGTTCGCCTGGACGGTATCAAGACCTTCATCCTGAAGCTCATAGGCCCGAAGCTTATTGCCAAGGCCGATGCCGCGACCCTCCTGCTGGAGATAAACCAATACGCCCTCGCCCTCCTCCAGGATATTTTTTAGCGCACTGTCGAACTGCCCACCGCAATCACAACGCGCACTATCAAAGATATCCCCGGTGAGACACGCCGAATGGATACGGGCAAGCGCACCCGCCCCGGGCTGTCCGCAGACAATGGCGAAATGCTCCTTGCCATCGACATCATCCTCGAATACCAGCAAACGTAACTCATCGCCGGAGGATTCCGGCGCCAAAAAAGAGAGCGCCCTGCTGAGCGCGGAATTCTCCGAAAGAGTGACATCCGCCACCCTGCGAACAGAAACTTCGTTTGCTAGTCTGTAATCAACTATTTCCTGAACACTGGTGATCTTGAGTTGATGTTCTTTGCAGTATTCAGCCAGACGCTGCCCGCGTAACATCTCCCCCTCGCTATCCATGATTTCACAAATCACCGCAGCGGGCCGCAAACCGGCAATCCTGCACAAATCGACGGAACCCTCTGTTTGTCCCCGCCGACGAAAGACACCGCCAGCCCTTGCCCCCACGGGATACACATAGCCGGGCATACTAAAATCCTCCGGCCGTACATCGGGATCGGCGAGGCGTCTGATTGTTTCTGCTCGGCCCTCGGCAGAGACTCCTTCCTCGCGCACGAGGCGAAAATCAAAACTCACGCCGAAATTCGTCCCAAACAGTGAAGTGTTCTCCTGCACCTGCATAGGGATATCGAGTTCTCGTAAACGCTCCTCGGTAACCGAGGCACAAACCAGACCACGCGCCTCAGTGATCATGAAATTTACAGATTCCGCGGTGACCAACTCTGCCGCAACGACGATATCCCCTTCGTCCTCGCGATCGCTGTCATCGATCAAAACGATCGGTATTCCGGCGCGGACATCTTCTAGAATGTCTTCAAAGGAGTCCATTTTAATCATGTCCGGGGTCCTGATGACTGGGCGCAGGAGATGCCACGCTCTGAGTAATGCTAGCGGCAAGATACGGTGCCGCCAGTTGTGAAAGGTATCGGGCTACGCAATCGGTTTCAATGTTTACCACCTGCCCGACAGAGTACTCTGAAAACAGGGTATTGTCCCAGGTGTAGGGAATCACGCAGACGACAAACTCAGTCTGGCTCACTTCGGCAACGGTGAGACTGACGCCATCAATAGTAATCGAACCCTTATGGGCAACAAGCGGTCGGATATCCTCGCTCATAGAGAACGCACAACGCCAGGTGTTATCCTCCTGCTTCAAAGATATAAGCGAAGAAGTCGCGTCAACATGTCCCTGAACCATATGCCCGTCCAGGCGATCCCCCAGTCGCAGGCTCTCCTCAAGATTGACCCGGGCGCCAACTTCGAGAGCATTGAGCGTGCTCTGCTCACGCGTCTCGGTTGCTAGATCAAATGAAGCGGTATTCTTTTCCAGTGCAGTAACGGTAAGACAGACCCCGGAGACCGCTATCGAATCTCCGCAGCGCACGGCAGGCTCCTTTCGGCCAAACATATCCGCCTCAATCTGGATCCGGGCACGTCGTGACGTCTCGTCCACATCGACGGCAATCACCTGAGCAATCTCTGAAACTATTCCGGAAAACATCCCTATCCCTGCTATCGGCTTTGAAACGAGGTGCTGCTATCAATCCTCCAAACACCGCGCCACATCATACACTGAAAAACAGCTATTGCCTAAACGCTGTGTGTGAAAAAGCGAAAGTTTTGCTTCTGCGACCTCTATACCCGACAGAGCAACAGCTTCGGGATATACAGAACCGTGGAGTGCATGCCGAAAAACCAGGAGGTAGTCGAGTGCCCGACACGCAAGCAGATAATTGCTCATCTGAGCTGAAACCTCACAGAGCACTGAGGTGTATCCCTGTTGATGCAAGCCCGAGCGCAGGGAATCAATATTGAGCCTGTCGCCACGGTCCGGGGTATGCAGAAGGCCCACACCCTGCTGATACAAGTGCTCTCTCAGTTCAGATTCCGCCTCAACGGCAGAAACGATGAGACTCAGCGAAGAAGTCTCATTGCCGCTCTTGAGGCTGCGCAGCTGTCGCGCCCAATCCAATGTCGGATCTAGAAGGACCAGCGGTCTTGATTCTCCCTCTCTTTGCAGCCCACTCACATGTGCAAAGGTTTCTCCATCAACAAGCAGAGCATCGCATGCCTCTCGATTCCGCTTCTTCTTTGATCGCAGAACTGAAGCTGCACTCTCCTGCTCCAGGGACGCAGATGGCAAGACCAGACCTCCGACACTGAGATCAAGTGACAGAGTCAGGGAGGACCTTCCACTCTCAAGACATGACAACCATGAAGCGTTCAGCCTGCGTGCTCGATCCTCCAGCACGCCCGACGTCAGACGAACACCCGCTTTCTCAAGCGCCCGATTACCTCCCCCACTCACATCCGTGTTGGGATCCCCCATAGCCACAACGACCTCCCGAATACCGGCAGACAGCACAGCTTCCGTGCATGGCCCGGTGCGCCCGTGGTGATTACAGGGCTCAAGAGAAACGTAGAGAGTACTACCCGCTGCATCCGGACCTGCGTCACGGATTGCCTCAACCTCAGCGTGCGCAGCACCGGCCCGCTGATGCCATCCCCTCCCGACAATCCTGCCGTCCTTCACCAGGATAGCGCCGACCATCGGATTCGGAGAGGTCGCACCCCGACCACGTCTCGCGAGTGCCAGACATCTGGCCATGTAATACTCGTGTGAATGTTTGTTTGTGTTGGCGCTCATCAGATGGAGCCCTGCTTCGGAACCGATGCGCTCCGTCTAGTCTTCATCTTCGCTGAAATACAGCTCCTGCTGCTTTTGAGCAGCCCTTTTGTCAGCCGAGGTCTTGGCGGTTCCGCGTTTTGCCTTGGCGCCGGACAATCGTCCCGCCTTTTCAATGGGAAAGACCTTGGCCACGCTGCGCACCTTGGAGGGGTTTGCCGCAAGTTGTCTCAGCGTATCCATAAACTCACTGATGTCGGAAAACTCCCGGTATACAGAGGCGAAACGAACGTAGGCGACCTGGTCGAGCTCGCGCAGTACCTCAATCACCATCTCTCCAATGTCTTCGCTGGACACTTCTTTATCACCAGACTCGAGCAATGCGGTCTCAATCTTCTTGACCGCATCCTCCATATCGAGAACGCTTACCGGGCGCTTCTCACAGGCATGCTTCATGCCGGTCAACACCTTGTAACGATCAAAGGACTCCCTCTGCCCGCCTTTCTTTACGACCATGGGCAGACTCTCTTCAACCCGCTCAAATGTCGTAAAACGAAAGCTGCATGATTCGCATTCGCGGCGGCGACGCACAGAGCGGCCGTCAACGCCCTCTCGAGAATCGACTACTCGGGTTTTCTTTGAATCGCAACGTTGACACTTCATCTTACTGCTCGCGTTATTCAGATGTGCAGAATATATCGATACCGCACATCAGGCCCCGCAGGACTCAACCAGGGTTAATCACTTAGCCCGCAAAGTGCTTGCTGAGGAAATCGGCATCGATCTCCGGATAAACCGGAAAGCGCTCAAGCAAGGCAGCTATCCGCTTTGCCCCTTCCTTTTTCGCAGCATCATCAATAACAAACTTTCCCTTGCTCATAGAGCCCGCATTCGCACCTTTGGTTATCTCTGCCGCAGTGGTTGCAGACAGAATAACCTTAAGGACCGCCGCTATCTCTTTCATCTCCTCTACACCCATACCAAGTGAGGTGATGGCAGGCGTCCCGATCCTCAGACCACTGGTGAACCATGCACCGTTCGGGTCAAAGGGAATTGAGTTTCTGTTCAGGGTGATTCCGCACTCTCTCACCGCCCCTTCGGCCTGTCGGCCTGTGATTCCGAATTCACTGACATCTATCAGTAAGAGGTGATTATCGGTCCCGCCCGTGAGCACGTTCATTCCCTCATCAACACAGGCCTGTGCAAGGGCTCGGGAGTTCTCGACAATCTTAGCCGCATAGGACTTGTAGTCGTCACTGAGCGCCTCTTTGAAAGCAACAGCCTTGGCAGCCATCACATGAGCCAGCGGACCACCAATAATCAGAGGGCAACCCTTATCGACCTGCTCCGCAAACTCCTCCTTACAAAGGATCATCCCACCACGAGGTCCTCGCAAAGTTTTGTGGGTCGTCGTGGTAAGGACATGGGCAAATTCCACCGGATTATTGTCCCCGATAAACACTTCACCGGCTACGAGTCCGCAAAAGTGGGCCATATCGACCATAAGAACAGCACCGACCTTGTCCGCGATGGCACGCATACGGCGAAAATTAATGGTCCGGGGGTAGGCACTGTACCCAGCCAGGAGTATCAGCGGTTTAATCTCCTCCGCCTGTTTCTCAATTTCGTCGTAGTCCAAGAGGCCGTTTGCCTTGCTCACCGAGTAAGAGTAGCAGTCAAACATCTGCGCGGAGACGTTAAAGCGATATCCGTGCGTGAGATGACCACCCGAGTAGTAGTCGAGGGCGAGCAAGCGCTGACTGCCCATCTCCGACCGGAAAGCTTCCCAATCTTCTCGCCCCAGATCGGGCAGCTTCTTTCCCTGGAACTTTTCAAGAAACTTCGAACCCACGCGGGTGTGAAGAATCGCCCAGAACGCAATCATATTCGCGTCTGCCCCACTGTGCGGTTGCACGTAGGCGTGCTCCGCACCAAACAGCTTTTTTGCCTCGGCGCAGGCCTGAGCCTCAATGTCATCCACATTGTCGCATCCAGCGTAAAAGCGATGGCTCGGGAAGCCTTCGGCATACTTATCTGTCAGCAGGTTGCCCATCGCCAACTGGGTAGCGAGCGAGCAATAGTTCTCACTGGCGATAAGTTTTAGATTCCCACGCTGGTCGAGAAACTCCTTAACAATGGAGCGGGCAATTTCAGGAGAACCCTGAGAAACCAGAGCAAGGCTGCTGATGTAACCAAGAAAGCCAGCGTCAATGTCTTCAGCTGCAGTATTTTTCAGGTATTCTTCTATTGCTGGATGTGCCATCTGCTTGCTCCGTTTCGTGATACGTCACGCGTAATGCCAAAAAAAACGCAAAGGCCCCGATAATGCAACGTTCCCTATGAGCAAAGGACTCTGAGTGCAAAATCTCAGAGCGCAGGAACAAGGCAAATCGGGCGGGCGACGAGTATAACAAAGAACAGCACCTCTAGAAAATCAAGAGAGTACTGACAGCCCCGAGGACTATGGACGGCACATGGCCCCAAAGAAGGTATTAGGGGAGAAGGGACAGGGGAAGAAGGTACGGGCTCTTTCCGCCACAAAAAAAAAGGCCTGCCACAGGCAAGCCTCTTGTCGTAAACCAAAACACTGAGACGCATCGAGCGCGCTTTACCTCTGGTAAGCGGAACGAATACGGCTCAGCCTGGTTTACGCTTCATCCTCACAAGCCATCCCTTCACAGATACCCCCGTTCAAGGAGGACAAGGGAAAGGATATCAGCGCTTATGAAGTATGTTCAGTGATGTAGCTAACGGCATCTCCGACAGTAAGGATCTTTTCGGCATCCTCGTCAGAAATTTCGATGTCGTACTCTTCTTCGAGAGCCATCACGAGCTCAACGATATCAAGTGAGTCGGCACCCAGGTCCTCAATAAACGAGGCACCTTCGTTAACATCCTCAGCTGGTACACCAAGCTGCTCTACAATTATGCTTTTAACTTTATCTGCTGTCTCAGAAGACATGGTGTCTCTAATCCTCCGGATCGTGGAAACTAACTAGTATGTAAACAAAAATAAGGGCCTACCCGAAGGAAGAACTCTCATCAACGAAAACTCATGTAGGCTTTTTCGGGAACAAACGCAACATCCAAGCCTCTCGCCCCTACCAGCAGAACGCCGTGCGCCATGTTTACTGTCGCCGCTATTACGCATTTCTTAGGTACGGAATGACGGTAAATAGTATCTACTTCTTAGAGAAAATCAAGGCCGATTTTTTACGCATCTCCCCGAGTCAAACGCAAAGCCCGATTTCTCGCCAAAAGCGACAAAACCCCCAAGAAACCTGCCCGAATTACCCGCAATCCGGGTCTCGAATAAGGGCAATTAGAAGTAAGAACTACATGTACATACCGCCATTAACCCCTAATACCTGACCGGTAATGTAGGAAGCTCCGGGGGAGGAAAGAAAAACGACGGTCTGAGCGATATCTTCAACCGCGCCAAGGCGACCAAGGGGGATTTGCCCGAGCATGGCTGCCCGCTGCTCATCGTTAAAGTAAGCCGTCATCTCGGTATCAATGTAGCCGGGTGTGACCGCGTTTACGGTAATGCCACGGCTGCCGAGTTCCTTGGCCAGACTCTTGGTGAGTCCAAAGATACCAGCCTTGGATGCCGCATACGCCGCCTGTCCTCCGTTTCCGGTCTCACCGATAACCGAGCTCATATTGATTATCCGACCGGCACGAGCCTTCATCATTCCCTTCGCCACAGCCTTACTGCAGTAAAAGCAGCTCGAGAGATTAACGTCGATCGTCTTTTGCCAGGCATCGGCGCTCGTGCGCACCAGCAAACCATCATCGGCGATCCCAGCATTATTAACGAGGATGCTCGGGGCGCCGAGTTCCTGGGTAATTTTCTTGATGCCTTCAGCGACCTGCGCCTCATCGGAGACATCAAAGCCATAGGCTTCAGCCTCGCGATCGCCTGAGCGAATGGCATCAACCACCTCTTTGGCCTTCTCGGCATTGCTGGCAAAGTTCACTGCTACCTTCGCACCCTGCTCTGCCAGAGCTTTTGAAATGGCCGCACCAATACCGCGAGAGCCGCCGGTGACAAGGGCCACCTGCCCGGAAAGAATAGTGCCTGTAGCTGGAGATGAAGACATGGTTGTATCCTTTATATCGTATGCAGACTAAATGTAGCTCAGGTAGCAAAGAGCCCTGACCACGAACTCCCCGGCCGGAAAATCAGGGCAGGCTTCGGCGACGCCTGTCACTCTCCTGAGCTCTTTTTGGCTTCCTCTTCACTCACGGTGCCTGCCTTTTCAGTTGCCGAGGCACCATTTGATGAGCTTTTGTTAAATACCCCGCTGAGGATATCTCGATCGATCACCGAAGAGCGTTCTTCTTCAAGCCGGGAAATTGCAGCCGAAATGTTTTGTGTCATCCCCTGCTGCGCAAATGAGTCAGCAAGCTTTATGGCGTTCTTCACGGCACGCGCGTCCGATGAACCATGCAGCACAATTGCCAACTGCTTCAGGCCCAGCAGAGGAGCACCACCGTAGGCGGTATAATCGAATTTATTGATGAATACTTCTCGAAGGACAGCACGGGACAATCGCAGACCGATGCGGCTGAAGAATCGTTTCTTGGCTTCGTGCTTTATCTGCTCCGCCACCAGGCGCGCACATCCCTCACTCGCTTTGAGCAACACGTTCCCGACAAAGCCATCACAGACGATCACATCAGCAGCATCCGTGGTGCAATCGCGACCTTCGACGTAACCGACGTAGTTGATGGATTCGAGCTCACCAAGAGCCATGGAGGCCGCACGTATTACATCCGTTCCTTTGGAAGCCTCACTGCCGTTCGAAAGCAGAGCAACCCGCGGCGACTGGGAATCAAACAGAGACGAGTGATAGATACTGCCCATCACGGCAAACTGAACGAGATTCTGTGCATGACAGTCGACGTTAGCTCCGGAATCAAGAATTACATTTGGCTGGTCGCTGCCAGCGACGGGTAAGAGCGTCGCGATAGCGGGCCGCTCGATACCCGGTAACAGACCACAAAGCATGCTACCGGCAACCATCATCGCGCCGGAGTTTCCCGCGGAAAGCACCGCAGATGCTTTACCGTCATTTACCAGTCGATAGGCTACACAGAGGGAGGAGTCGGGCTTTCGACGAACCGCCCGAGCCGGAGAGGCATCCATGGAGATAACATCGGGAGCATGCTCAATTGAAATTGGCTTGTCACCCGCACCAAGGGATCGAAGTTTTGCCAGGAGATCATCTTTGGGGCCGACCAACACCGAACGAGCGCCTACTTCCTCATAGGCTTCAACCGCCCCTTCTACCTGAACCTCGAAACCATGGTCACCGCCCATGGTATCAACGGCGATCGGCGGAATATCGGACTTCGAAGTATTCGTTCGAATGATCATGGCGTCAGGGATTCCCTCCTTTCCCGGCAAAACGTCGTATCAGGGCGCAACAAAACCCCCTCATGACGAGGATCGGGCGGGCATTGCGAACAAACCCGGGCCATTGCTGGCTTGAGTTGTATACCCTCTATTGCAGCACGAAGCATGCAAAAAATCTCACGGTTTTTGGACAGCTAACAAGCTGCTCTAACAACTACTCGGCAGCTGCTTGAGCCTTAAGAATCTGGCGACCGCGATACTGACCACAGGAGGTGCAGACAGTATGAGAGGCAACCGACTCTCCACAGTTTGGGCACGTGGACAATTGACCGGGCGTCAGAGCGTGGTGAGAACGCCGCATATTTCTTTTAGACTTGGAGGTCTTTTTCTTTGGAACCTGCATGTTTCCCTAAAGCTCCTTCTTAGATTTAGGATTTACTTGAAATACATAAGTGCGGTGTGCGTTACGACCGCCATCCTCCGGCTGCCACTATGTTTCCAGAGTGACAGCAGTACACGGAAAATTTGATTGCACTTCTTACTCCCCAGGCAGAGCAAAAGCCTCGCCGAAGTACAAGCGCGCCTTCTGGAAAACTAATCTCTGGAGCGGTACGCCAGCAATTAGTAAACCAGCAAAGGGGACGCCGTCGCTGCTAAGCCAGGCTATTCCCCAATGGGAACCACGGCTTATAGTGTATCTGAGGCAGTATGACAAGCGAGTCGGCTCAAATTGCAGCCTGTATTGCGTGCAACAATGTCAGCACTCTAAATTTCCGATGCAAGAACGGGGTTATCCACATGTAATGCTGCCCTCCCTCAGGTCAGCAATCTATAGTGTTTTCATCATATTACAAGGTTCGAGTGAACAAATCAGCTCATTTCTGCGATTTCTTAGGCGGGTATCGGGGGCAAGGTCTTGAAGACTGAGCCCAACCTGATAGGTATAAGGAGCAGCAGCTCAAGCGGGGCACAAAACACGGACGAGTCCAGTGACGCTGCTCACGGAAGAAGAAAGGCATATCCAAGGTTTGAACTCTGCTGCTCACGCAGGTCGCTGAGACAGATTTCGGACATTAATATTTTTCGTAATGACACCTTCGAGGCACGTAAATGAGTGTAAATAAAGTAATTCTCTTGGGGCGATTGGGAGCAGATCCCGAGCTGCGGTACACCGCCAACCAAACCGCCATTTGTAATCTGCGTCTGGCTACAAACGAGAGAAGACGCACCCCCGAAGGAGAATGGACGGAAACAACCGAGTGGCACCGCGTCGTGACCTTCGGAAAAACCGCAGAGAACTGTAACAATTTCCTTTCCAAAGGACGGCAGGTATTTGTCGAAGGACGGATCAGGACAAACAAGTGGCAGGATCAGGACGGTAAAGATCGCTACTCCACAGAAATCGTCGCCTCCACGGTTCAATTCATCGGCGGAAAAGGTGACGGAATCGAAGTTGAGCGCTCTGGTTCCGGTTTTTCTCGTGGTGCCCAGGCCGGTGGCGGAGCTGCGGCTGCGGCAATGCCATCCATGGGTGAGCCCGTATCCTTCGACGACGACGACATTCCATTCTAGGTCGCACGCCTTCCTCCTTCACGCCTTTGCTCGCTTCGCGGGAGCTCAGGATGTGGAGGAGGAAAACATATCACGCTCTTCCCCATTGCTGTACGGGTAGAAGTTGACACGACAGTAGTCACCCTTCTCACCATTTCTCTGAACCCGGAGTTTAGTACTCAGCGCTTCATTTCTGCAGCCCGCAACTCCATTTGCTCCACCCCACATTGAAACAATTCATTTCGTGAGAAGCG
>JAUIMJ010000030.1 GCA_030433295.1 bacterium
AAACTCGTGACGAAGACGTCGGGGCTCTTGACCGATGAACCTGAGCATGCGGAAAGACTCAGCGCTGCCACGACGAGAAAAAGGGTGCCGAGTCGCTGAAGTGATGGAGTTAGCGTTCGCCGGGAATCGTTCCGCAGATATTTGTACGTGAGCTGTTTCATTTCTCGTGCGCTTTATGGCTGGTTGGTATCTCAGGATCCCTATCATATCACCCATTCATTTTCAATTATTGAGTAACTCTGTTGTAGAGAAACTAGAGCAGTCGTGGGATAAAATCGTACTATGTTTTCCGAAGACTGCTTCCAGCATTTTTCAAAGCGCGCAGCGAAAAATACTTAAGAGCGCGGACGCCAGTCCCTGCGGGAAAAAGAGACTGCTCTAGTGATACCAACGAATACCGAGGCTAATGGAGGAGAAGCCAGGTCCGAATTCCTGAGCCCTTCTGAGACTTGATACCAGGGCGAGATCGCTTCCAAGGTCGAGAGAGTGTGAGAGACTGAAGCTATAGTTCGTTTCATGTGTTCCAAATTCGTGCACACCACCCTGCGCTTCCAAAAGCAAATGCCATTTTTTCCCCCCATACCATGCCAGGACTGAATGGGTGCCGAATTCGAGTGCGCTTGAGTTCACAAAATTCGGGTTGAATTTTAGTGAAACCCTGCCGAGAAGACTCAGTGAAACATTGGTGTCGAGGTCGTAACTGACTCCTGCGCTAAGGTCCGACTCTGTCACCATAGAGCGATTCTGCCTGGAAAAACTGCGGCGCTTTGACTTCACCTCGAGTCCCCAGGAGTAGGGAGACAGGAACTCATTCCGTGATGGGGTTGAGAGCATGGAAACTGCGAGTAGTTCTTCGATCGCTACATGTTCCTGTTCCGGATAGTAGCGCAGTGCACCTTTAAAGAACTCAAGTGAGGATTGCCTGAGAAAGCCTGTCTGCGGATCCAGGGAGTCGTGATACGCCAGTCGAAAATCAGCCTCCAGGTAGCGTCTTGCCAATTCCTGTCCGAAGCTGACCTGTGCCCTTCTGGTTTTATGTCCTCGGTCCGGGCGATGCAGGGCCGTGTCCAGCTCAGGTGGCTGGGACTGCCCAGGAACCTGATTCCTTTCGCGAAGTAACGAACGTGCAAATTCTGAAAGGGGCATGACGATTTTTTCGCCATGCTGCTCGGCATGGATCTGAGCTTCATAGGTGAGATCGAGAATCGCACGCCGGTCCCGCGGGGAAACTGATACTGTGCTGAATTGCTCCAGTGAAATGTCTTTTTTGAAAAGCTGTTCGGCAAGGCTGAGCTCTTTTGAGCCAAGTTCGGCTTTGCGCGCATGTATGATGCGGCTGCGGGAAGGTCTCAGCCTGACGTTCTCCAGAATACCCTTGTTGTGGATCACTTCTCGTACAGTATCAATCGGGATCGCATACCTGCGGAACGGGTTCGTCAGATCAATCTCCGGCTTGCCTGCCTGAATGAGCGCCAGGAGATGGTATGAGCAGTTTTCATCGATGAAATAGTAATCGAAGTAGGCCTGTTTTAGTTCCCAGAGATGTAAGACAATACGATTCGTTTCAGCATCGCTCAGCGCGAGATCGTACTCCCATATGTCCCGATCATCTATATCACCGTATCTGGTGACGTGAACGTCGTAGGGTAGAATACCGAAGCGACCTTTATAAAAACCAAACAAGCCTTTAAACGCAAAGATAGGCCCTTTTGTTTCGTTCGTTCTGGCACTGTAGCTGATAGTCGTAGCCAGTAATGGGGCACGCTCTTCTATTCCCGGACGGCTGATTCTCAGGAACGTGTGTCCGAACATTGAAGCGGCATTGTCCAGAAAGGCACTCGCGTAGATGAGCGAAAATGAGGCCCCTTCAAACTTTTTCAACCAGAGCACCAGGTCTTCGCATGGAGAGAAGTCTTCGAAGGAAAAGGGGCGCTCAAGCACTTCGCTCAGCCATGCATATCGCGCCGGATAGCGACATCTGAGGTGTAGCGCTCGCGTGGTGTCGGTACCGAAGAGGCCATCTACAGACGCCCGGAGTTCAGCGAAGGGATCATTTTTCCCGTTGGGGTGCAGGAAGAAAGAACTATCGTCTATGAGACTCGTTTTCTGCGATGAAAAGGCATGAGGGCGGTAATGGCCAAGAGCATTCCACGCCGGGTGACTTGAGAGCTCCGGAGTAAGGGGTATTTCGGCCGCTGTGGTGTTTTGCGTCTTCTCGTTCGAAACCGGCTCTGCAGACACGGGGATTACGAGTACCGTGGCGACCCCTAAAACCGCGGCGAGGATGATGCAGGGCGAAGGACGCACGCTCGGTCCGCGCTAGCCGGGGACTGACTTGCTTAGATGGTAGAGGATGTTAATCACTTCGTTCGCAGAGGTCGGCCTCTTAGCGATCTGGGAGTAAGAAGTTTTTACCAACTCGAAGAAACCAGCCTGTTTCTCTCTTTCGACTTCAAGTATTTCGGCAACCGCTACGAGATATTCACCACCCCCGCGGGCCATATCGCGTTCCAGCTTAGCGAGGTTTCTTTCGGCAAAGGCCTTAGCTTCTTCTTTCTTTTTACTCTCGGCATCCTTGGATTCGTCGGCGTCATCGTCTTTTGAGTCTCCATGCGGGCTCGTGCTCGACGTAACCTCAGTAGAAGCTTCAGTGAGATCCGTCGATGCTCCTGCCGTGTGCTCGAATGAGTCGGAGGTGCCGTCTGTAGCCCCGGTAGTTACCGAGCAGGAAACGCAAAAAGGCAGCAACAGTGACAGGAGTATACAGAATCGAATGTCGCGCATCAGTCTTCTCCGAAAATTCAGGTGTGTCTTACTACGCTTATACGTGTAATCTCAGTCCTGCTCAAGCCATATCGCCAGTCTCCCGGTCCGTGTGCATCAGCTGAGTTTTCCTCACCATTGCGAGCCTCATTTCGAACAGAATGCTATCGTAGTGTACCCCCTCCCGATCTACACAGGTACTTTTTCTGCCCTTGAAAGACCTGCTTTTAGAACGAGCGATCCTATGCATGCCGCAAGAAGCGATGCGCCAAGTACTCCGAGTCGCACCTGAGGTCCCATCTGTGGCCAGTTCGTTTCAAATGCCAGGCTTCCGATAAAGAGACTCATCGTAAATCCGATACCGGAAATTACGGCTACTCCGAAAAAGGAAAGCAGATTCGCTCCTTCGGGTAGCTTTGCCTTGCCCGTTTTTATTATCAGGTAGGAGAACCCAAAGACCCCGATACTCTTTCCCAGCGTGAGTCCGAGAATAATTCCAAGCGTAAGCGGCTCCGCGAGAGCACTCAGGCTTATTCCCTGGAAGCTGACCCCCGCATTTCCAAAGGCAAATATCGGTAAGATTAGAAAGGCTACCCAGGGATGAATGCCGTGCTCCAGGGTATGCAGAGGCGCGTGTCCGGAGGAATCTTTCAAGCGAAGTGGAATGGTGAATCCAAGCAGTACTCCTGCAAGTGTTGCGTGAACTCCGGACTTCAGTACACAAAGCCACATAAGCGCACCTACGACGCAGTAGGGAGCGAGTCTCGTGACTTTGAGTTTGTTGAAAGCCACAAGGACGAGGAAGCACAGCAGCGCGAGACCTTTCGCTACCCAGGAAATGTTTCCCGTGTAGACAAAGGCAATTACCAGAATGGCTCCTAAATCGTCGAATACGGCGAGGGTGAGCAAAAATGTTTTGAGCGCTTTAGGAACCCCGGGACCGAAAAGTGCAAGGACCCCGAGGGCGAATGCAATATCGGTGGCGATGGGAATTGCCCATCCGGGAGTGAGTGACGCATCACCCCCGATACAAATCATATAGATTATTGCTGGAAGCACGATTCCACCGATAGCGCCGACAAGGGGGAGTACTACCTGAGATATTGACGAAAGCTCTCCCTCTATAACCTCTCGTTTCAGCTCGAGCGCAACGAGCAGAAAAAAGATAGCCATTAGACCGTCGTTAATCCAGAGAATGAGCGGTTTTTCCAGACTCGCAGTGCCGAGACGTATTTCGAAGGAGAGGTTCAGGAAGTTCTGGTAGGAGTCAGCCAGACCTGAATTCGCGAAGATGAGGGCTATAATCGTAGCCGCAACAAGTGCCATGCTGGCCAATACTTCCAATCTCAAAAACTTCTCAATTGCTTTCATAGAACAGTCCCCAAAAAAACTATTGTCCCAACCAATAGTACGCTAACAAGCGTTCTACCTTTGATTGCTCGTTCCTGTCACTTCTATTTGCCTTTCGTTTCTTCCTTCAGCTCGTCGTAGGCTTCGAGCGCCTGCTCCCTTCCTTCCTGATGTTCGATTATCGGTCGGGGGTATGTGTCCCCCAGCTCAATTCCCGCTTCTTTCAGAGCTTTCTCGGAGGCCTCCCAGGGGCGATGAATCCACTTCTTTGGAAGCTCACCGAGTTCCGGTACCCACAGACGTACGTAGTCTCCTTCGGGGTCAAATTTTTCGCCCTGCAGTATCGGATTGAACACCCGAAAGTACGGTGCCGCGTCAGCGCCGCATCCAGCCGTCCACTGCCACCCCATGGTGTTGTTGGCGAGATCCGCGTCGACGAGGGTATCCCAGAACCACTTCGCTCCTTCCTGCCAGGGGATCAGGAGGTGTTTGACGAGGAGAGAGGCTACTATCATGCGCACTCTGTTGTGCATGGTTCCCGTTTTCCACAACTGTCTCATCCCTGCATCTACTACCGGGTAGCCGGTTAGGCCCTTCTGCCAGGCCTTGAGCTGGGAGGCGTTCATTTTCCAGGGGAATGATTCGAATTCCCGCCGCAGAGGACGGGTGTCGGTCTCGGGAAAATTAAAGAGTAACTGGTGGGAGAAGTCGCGCCAGCCCAGCTGTCTGAGGTAGGGTTCTGCATCCTGTGCGCTGAGATCACCCTTTTCTATGTCCCGATCCACCTGCTCCCAGACCTGCCTGGGGGTGAGTTCGCCGAAATGTAAATGTGCAGCAAGCAGTGAGGTGCCTTCCTCTGCAGGTTTGTCACGTTGCTGCTGGTACTCAGCTATTTTGTTGCTGATGAAGTCTGCGAGTGCTTCCTTTGCGCCCTGTTCACCGGGTTGCCAGGTGCTATAAAAGTCCTTATCCCAGGAAGTTTCTGGCAGGAGCTTCAGCTCGTCTAAGGCAAGGCTGTCGTAGTGCTTCCTGGGGGAGGGGATCTCCCTTGGTTTTGGCAAGGGGCTTGAGTGCTGGTACTCGGCTCTCAGCTTCTTCCAGAACGGCGTAAATACCTGATAGGGTTTTCCGGAGCCGTTCACGACTTCCCAGGGTTCTTTGAGTATTGCCCCAGGAAATGTTTTCACCTCGAACTCAGCCTCTTTGAGATATTTTTTTATCGATTTGTCCCGCTCTACGAGTTTGGGATCGTAGAGCCGGTTCCAGTACACTCCGCTGCTTTCAGATTCTGACAGCAGCGATTCCAGTGTTTTTTGGCAGGGACCTGATCGTATGATGAGCCGGTTGTCTCGCTGCTCCATATCGCTTGCGAGTTGTTTCAACGAGTGGTGGAGCCACCAGCGCGATGCACCTCCCGGCTCCCAGGGGGATTCTTCATCAGGCGACCATATATACAGGGGGATGACCTGCTCGGCGTCTTCCATGGCGGCGCGTAGAGCAGGATTATCGGCGAGACGAAGGTCCCTCCGAAACCAGACGATTAACTTTTTCTTCAAGATTAGCCTCGAACGAGTTCTTCAAGCGATATTCCCAATGCTTCTGAGAGGCGAAGCATTGCCGAAACAGTGACGTTCTTCTTTCCATTCTCAATGGAGCTGAGGTAGGCGCGGTCGAGATCTGCCATTTCGGAGAGGGATTTCTGGTTTAACCCTTTCTCAGTTCTGTGCTTTCGAATTGTCTGTCCGATGTGGATTAGAACCTGCTCAAGTGAAGCCTCACTCCCACTGATTCCGGTGATTCGCCGGGCTTCTTTGACGGCTTCAGCCGGGTCCGAACCAAAAATGTCTATGTCGCTCAGGGTCGAACGTGCATCAGGATTCGAAATTCCCCGACCGCCCACGATCAGGAAGGGCGATGGAGAAAGACCCCTGAGTTCATTCGCGAGAGCGTTGCAGATAGGAACTAACTCCGGGGTGGAAAGAGAAACAAGAACGACATCTACACGTTTGTTTTTTGAGTGTTCGACTATCTCATGGACAGGTGTGTTGGAGCCCAGGTATTCAATATTCCAACCGTCCGCGTAGAAGTAGTCTGCGACCATACGAACCCCTACTACGTGAAGGTCATCAGGGAGAGTCGTGGCGAGAACAGTTTTGCCAAGTGAGGGTTTGGGGGTGATCCGCTCTCGCAGAAGTACCATCTGTTCAAGTGTAATCTGTGTTGCGAGATGCTCCTGGCAAACCGTTATTTTTCCACGCTCCCAAAGACTTCCTACTCCGGCCAGTGCTGGGGAAATCAACTCCTGATATATCGCAAATACAGAGCAACCCCGCGCCAAAGCAGCCGCAATCACCTCTCGTGATTCCTGCCTCTCACCTGATATCGAGGCCTGTAAATAGCTCTCGCTAAGTTCCTGTAATGACTCCACGTAGCTCCTTTTTTCTCACTGCCAGGCAGCGAAACCCGGCAGTGTGTTGCTGTGGGAAAACATTATATGATAAAATGTCGGAGAAAGTCAACATAGTGCCGTGTATTTGGGTTTCGTGAACGATGGAGGCGAAGAATGAGCGAGCGAACAAGCGTGATTATCGGAGCAAGTGGGGGAATAGGCTCAGCAGTGGTTCGAACACTGGCTGGCTCCGGGCGTCGCCTGCATCTGATTGCCCGACGTGAGGAGCCCCTTCGTTTACTTGCTGAGGAGGTAGGGGCGACCTATCAGGCACTTGATGCTTCCCGTTTCGATGAGCTTGAGGCCGCAGTGGAGCCCCTCGCTGAGAACCCAGGGAGCATAGAAGCCGTTGTTAACTGTGCAGGTTCGGTCCTTCTTAAGCCAGCGCATCTGACGAATCAGGATGAATTTGCGGATACTATCCAACGCAACCTTACGACTTCATTTTCGGCGATACGTATTGCAGGAAAATACATTCGGGACGGGGCGGTGGTTCTTTGTTCAACTGCTGCGGTGCGCGTCGGCCTGCAAAACCACGAAGCAATTGCCGCGGCCAAGGGAGGAGTAGAGGCCCTGGTTCGCTCTGCTGCTGCGACCTACGCTCGAAAGGGTCTTCGAGTAAACGCGGTTGCTCCGGGTCTTACTCACACTCCGATGACTGAGCGGATCGTGTCGAATGAGCGCTCGCTGCAGTACTCAACGGCAATGCACGCGCTTGGCCGCATCGGGAAACCTGAAGAGGTGGCCTCTGCGATTTGCTGGTTACTCGATGATACGCAGTCATGGGTAACAGCACAGGTGATTGCCGTCGATGGCGGTCTGTCGAGCGTCGTCCCATCGCCAGCGTAAAGTTTCGAGACATGTTCCCCGGGCTGCGACGGGAAACGCCGGGTGGAGGTTTATAGTGTATGTTTGAATCACTTGTTTTCCTCGTCCATTTGCTCTCCACCCTTTTTATGGTCGGGGTGATATGGTTTGTTCAGCTTGTGCATTATCCGCTTTTTGCGCTTGTCGGAGAGCAGTCATTCGTTGCCTATGAGAGAGCTCATTGTGCGCGCACCGGAGTAGTCGTCATCCCGGCAATGCTGCTCGAATTATCTTCGGCCATCGCGCTTGTGTTTTTGCTGACTTCCGCTCAGCAGGTATTACTCGTCGTTAACCTGTGTCTTTTGGCTCTGATATGGGCTTCGACTTTTTTCCTTCAGGTGCCGGCGCACAATCGACTTTCTCACTCCTTTGACGTCTCCGCTCATCAGCGGCTCCTGCTAACGAACTGGGTCCGCACATTTTTGTGGAGTGCGCGGATGGTACTGCTTACGGTCCTGGCTTCGGATTTTTACACGCCGGACTTCACCGTCGCCGACTGACCGTGCTCGATGTGGCGTTTGCAGGGGGCTCTTTATTGGGGGAGGCTCTCTAGTAAGGCCCCGTGCCGTTTGAACGGCCTCAAATGGATGGGATTGAAATGCCCCCGTGCCGTTTGAACGGCCTCGAATGGATGGGATTAAAAGCATGGGACTAGAGCAGTCTTCGGATCAACCTTTGCGGCTCTATCCTATGACTGCTCTAGTTTCGCTTCCCCCGCCCGTACCTGCGTCCGAGCTTTAAGACTACGCAGCACAAAAAAGGACCTTTTGTGCTGCGCGTTTGTTGTTAGTTGAGGTCGAATCGGTCTGCGTTCATGACTTTCTTCCATGCGGATACGAAGTCATTTACGAATCGCTCTTTATTGTCGTCTTGCGCATAAACTTCCGCATACGCACGGAGGATTGAGTTTGAACCAAACACCAGATCTGCCCTGGTCGCAGTCCACTTTTTCTCTCCCGTCTTTCTGTCGCGGATCTCATAGAGATTGTTGCCGACAGGCTCCCAGCTGTTGCTCATGTCAGTGAGGTTGACGAAGAAGTCATTCGTCAGCGCACCTTCGGAGTCTGTAAACACACCGTGCTTAGTTCCTCCGTAGTTTGCTCCGATAACACGTAGGCCACCGATGAGCGTGGTCATCTCATGGGCGGTAAGTCCCATTAACTGGGCCCGATCCAGCATGAGCTCCTCGGGTGTTACGACATAGTCCTTTTTCAGCCAGTTACGGAAGGCATCAGCCACTGGTTCGAGTGGCTCGAAGGACTCGGCGTCGGTCATCTCATCAGTGGCATCACCACGGCCGGGAGTGAAGGGAACGGAGAGCGGGAAGCCGGCAGCTTTGGCCGCTTGCTCCACACCAACGTTGCCCGCAAGAACGATGACATCCGCAATACTTGCACCACACTCTTGCGCAATTGTCTGCAGGGCATTGAGAACCTTTGCCAAACGTTCCGGTTCGTTTCCTTCCCAATCCTTTTGGGGAGCAAGACGAATGCGGGCACCGTTTGCGCCGCCACGCCTGTCCGAACCACGATACGTTCGAGCGCTGTCCCATGCAGTAGCCACCATCTCAGCGACAGAAAGTCCGCTCGCTGCGATCTTTTCTTTTACCGCATCAACGTCATACGAAGTGGATCCTGCGGGTACAGGGTCTTGCCAGATGAGATCCTCGCTCGGTACGTCGGGTCCGAGGTAACAGCTCTTTGGTCCCATGTCGCGGTGCGTCAGTTTGAACCAGGCGCGTGCAAAGGTTTTTCTGAACAACTCCGGATCTTTGTGGAAGCGCTCAGAAATCTCGCGGTAGGCGGGATCCTTGATCATCGCCATGTCCGCGTCGGTCATGATCGGGTTGTGCCTGATTGATGGATCTTCCGCGTCGACAGGCTTGTCTTCCTCCTTGATGTTTATCGGCTCCCATTGCCATGCGCCAGCCGGACTCTTTTTCGATTCCCACTCGTAGTTGAACAGGAGGTAGAAGTAGCCATCGTCAAATTTCGTCGGATGCGTGGTCCAGGCGCCTTCGAGACCACTGGTCACCGTATCGCGTCCTACGCCACGCTTGGTTTTATTCATCCAGCCAAGTCCCTGCTCCTCGACTTCTGCAGCTTCTGGGTCCGGACCGAGGAGGTCAGCACTGCCGTTACCGTGACATTTTCCTACGGTATGTCCCCCAGCGGTGAGGGCAACTGTTTCCTCGTCATCCATAGCCATACGGGCAAAGGTCTCACGAACGTCCTGAGCGGTCTTTAGCGGATCGGGCTTCCCGTCAACACCTTCGGGGTTTACGTAGATAAGTCCCATCTGAACCGCCGCAAGCGGGTTCTCAAGACTGCTGCGGTCCTCTCCGTCGTAGCGGCTGCCGCTTGGTGCAAGCCACTCCCTTTCAGAACCCCAGTAGGTGTCCTTCTCCGGGTGCCAGATATCTTCACGTCCGAAACCAAAACCAAATGTCTCAAGTCCCATTGACTCGTAGGCAATGTTTCCGGCGAGAATCAGGAGATCCGCCCAGCTGATTTTGTTGCCGTATTTTTTCTTGATCGGCCAGAGCAGTCGACGGGCCTTATCCAGGTTTGCATTGTCGGGCCAGGAGTTAAGCGGAGCAAAACGCTGATTGCCGGTCGCACCACCACCTCGGCCGTCGGCGAGACGATACGAGCCGGCGGCATGCCAGGCCATTCGGATGAACAGGCCACCGTAATGACCCCAGTCCGCAGGCCACCAGTCCTGACTGTCTGTCATGAGGGCGTGGAGGTCTTTCTTTAGCCCGTCAACGTCCAGCTTCTTTAGCTCTTCGTGGTAGGAGTATTCCTCTCCCATGGGATTAGTCTTGGTATCGTGCTGATGCAGGATGTCGAGATTTAAGGCGTTCGGCCACCAGTCCATATTGGACTTTCCGGCGGACGTGTGGCCACCGTGCATTACGGGGCATTTCCCGCCGCTCTTACCTTCAGTTCCCATAGCGTTCTCCATTTTGAATGTACGTAAAAATTTTCGAGTGAAGAGAGCCTCGCCGTTTCAACCGTGGGGACCCCGACACCTGAAGTGTCGCAACGCCAGTTGGAGAAACCCAGATGGAGAGACTCAGACGGGTCGTTGCGGAGCAGAATCGAGATAGATGAAAACGGCTCCGGCGCACAGCTATCACTCTTTGAGAGCCTTTCTTTACATGATAGGAGGAATACGTAAAATAGATTGTAATTATGTTTTTGATAGATGGTGTCTATTAGATGAATCTCCGCGAACTAGAGTATTTTGTGGCGGTTGCAGAACTTCGGCACTTCGGTAATGCCGCAAAGAAGCTGCACGTGAGTCAGCCAACCCTCAGCATGCAACTCAAGAAACTTGAGAACGTATTGGGGGCGCCCCTGTTTGAGCGAAGCAGTAAAGAGGTGCGGATAACCGAGTTTGGTGAGAGAGCCCTGGGGCATGCAAAAGAGATACTGAATCATCGCAAAATAATATCTGAGCTGGGGAAGCTCGCCGCAAATCCCTTTGCGGGTAATCTTCATATCGGGGTATTTCCGACGCTGGCCCCGTATTTTCTTCCCCCTCTTGTTCCCATTCTGAAAAAGAGCATTCCCGAGTTAACCTTGTACTTTCACGAGGAGAAGACGGCTTCTCTGATCGAGAAGTTGCTTGAGGGGAAAATTGATGCCGCCTTCATGGCACTTCCGATAAACAACCCGAGGCTGGAGTCTCATCTGCTGTTCGAGGAGGAGTTTCTGCTGGCCGTCTCTACAGAGCACCCATTTGCTCGTCGTAAAACGGTTTCCTCTGCCAAACTTAAAGATGAAAATCTTTTGCTGCTCGAAGACGGTCACTGCTTTCGAGAGCAGGCGCTTGAGGTCTGTGACCTTGCGCAGGCCCAGCCGAACACTAATTTTTCTGCGACGAGTATTGAAACTTTGCTGAGTATGGTGGCAGCCGGATCGGGTATCACGCTTGTGCCCCGCATGTCGGCTCAGGGAAGGGAGGACAGTATTTCTTTCATTCCCTTTAGTGGTTCAAAGCCGAGGCGTTCAATTGCACTGGTGTCGAGGACCTCTTCGCACAGAAAAGACCTTTTTGAGAAAATCAGCGAAAGTATCAGAGGTAAGTTTCCGGTTTGAAACGTCGTCGTCGATTTACAGACGATAGTATCCGATGTATGCGCAGCTCTTAGACCTTTCCGTTTGTCGAAAACGAAATCCGCCAGCACCAGAAATGGTGCCGGCGGTTTGGAAAAACATCGAGGTCTAGGCGGCTTTTGCAAGAGCCAGACGTTGTTTGCTCTCACGGGCGTTTCGCATCGATCCATAGAGAATCGCTGCGTGAACAACTATGAACGGGATGCCATAGAATGCTCCAAACATCCGTTCGTTAAGCGTCCATTTTGCCAGGGCTGAGGCCCATAGCATGATGAGCGTTGGCACAAAGGCCATGAACAACAAATCGGGTTTGCGCGCCTGTCCGTGGCCAACCAGCCAGTCCGCCAGTCCGCCCTGGAAAATACCGAGCAGAATCAGGAGACCGACCGCATACAGTGACGGAGTGCCAATGGGTTGCCACAGGCGAGCCCAGCTTTCAGCATCGAGCGAGATCGGCGTGACTGCTGCGCAAACAGCAATCCCGACAATCGCAAACACCGGAGTAAGGATGTGCGAAAGCATTACCGCTCCCTGAATATCCTGCGGACCGTTGTCGCGGGCAATCTTCGCGTTGAAGAAGAAAAAGCCGGAGAACGAAAGCAATCCGAGGACACCCGCGAGACCGCCGACCACGGTGACGTGGTGCGGGTCGCCGTAAAAGTGAGCAAGGCAGGAAGCAATCACCACAAACGCCGTGCTTAGCTGCCATCCTTTCGGCCGCTTTCCATCAATCAGATAGCTCCAGAGCAACATGCCTACGATGGTCATGTTGCAGAGAAGGTAACCCGTAGCGATGGAACAGAAGACGATCGCGGTAGCAAACGACAAAGTGTTTACGGCACGCGATACCGCTGAGTACCACACCCACTGCGATCGAACATTGATGCTGACCTTGAACAGCGAGCGTCGCTGAATCAGGCCATCAATCGGATTGAGCACCAGAAGGAAAAACGACAGGGCGATGATGGAACGAATCGCTCCAACTGCCAGACTGGATACTTCGCCAAGTTCCTGGGGTGAGCCGGTTACCGGACGAATAAGGATGCCGCCAAGGCCGTACAGTACGGCAGCGAGCAGAACAAACAGGTAGCCATATTTCATGGGATACTCCGCATGGGGTGGATGGGGGAAATAAGAACCGTGGAAAACGAAATGATCTAAGAAGTGCGAATTCGAAGAGGAAACTTCTTACCGAACAGAGGAGGAGAGAGAGCAAAGCGGGTATTATTGACCAAAAACACCGGTAATTGCAAGTCTTTTGCCCTATGTCTTTGAAAACACGACAGAAAATAAAATGCAGTGCTCGTGTGGGTGAACAAGTCTCCGGGTAGAGGGCCTTGCTGAAACAAGCTGATACTTTTTTGGAGGGGCGGCGGACAGCAATCTGTCCGCCATTCAACCTTACGGGAACGCAGTCCGACTGTGCAGTGGTCTTACTCTGCCAGGCAGGGTAACCAGTGTGAGCCCAGTTCTCGGATTGGCAATTGAATGCCTATCTTTTGTTTCCCATGAACTTCGATTGAGATCTCATCTTCGATTCGCACGCTGGCCCAGGCGCCCAATGGCGAAGGCGGGCACATGAAGCTATCGGTGGCAGAGGGAAGAGAGATGTAGTGAACGTTGTCAGCCGCATGGTGACTAAACCAGTGGACATGACCACTAAGCGCCAAGATGACCTTTCCACTTTCTTCGATCACCGCTCGTGCCTTTGCACTTTCGCTCGGCAAATAATGTGCATTTTGGGGAGTGCGTTCGAAGTAGTAGTTCCCATGCATGCATCCATTGACGAGAGGTGCATGGGTACAAACCACGGTGGGAAGGTCCGTCTTTTCCAGATCGCTTCGCAACCATTCGATTGATGATTCCTCCATCAGCATTCCCTCACCGCGAGCGAGATGTGCACCCGCATTCCAGAAAATGAAATGGAAACCTTCGTAATCGCGACTATGCGATCGACAAAAGCTGTCAAGCGCCTCCTCGTTTTCTGCAACACTGAGAAACTCAACATCGTGATTGCCGAGAAGGTGGTGTCGCGGAATTCGGATCCGCCTGAGCTCCGCGCCGATGGTCTGCATCAGGCTGAGATCATTTTCTCTATCAAGATCATTAATGCGATCGCCCAGGTCCAGAACAAATTCGTGCGCCTGTAGACGTAGCCAGGCACGAAAGCGTTGCAGAAACTTAAGAGCTGTCGAACCCTTCTTACTTCCCGAATCACGTCCGTGATGAAGATCCGCCAGGACGCAAAATTGTAGGCCAAAACACGTGATGACCAACCACAAATACCAACTCAAAAGCATGTTCATACGCAAAAACCTCCGGACTCTTTGTCGCCTGCACTAACCTCGACTCAAACGCTAAGTGAGGTGGCAGTCAGACGTAGCTACCCTGAAAACGTGTGAAAGAAACATTGACCCGGGAAGAGGTATCAATTGCCAGCAGAATAGTCAAGAATGCGAGGTCCCTATGTTCGTCGTCAGGAAGTATCTGAGCTAAGTCCGCGAGCTGGCTCCGGTTTTTCTCAGATTTCGGGGGACTACTCTCTGCTGAATTCCGAATGCACCTCGAGCCTTGGGGGCGAAATCAACGCCAATTGCCGGCTAGTCGTCCGGATTCTGGATGTTGTTGCGCAGGCGTATCGAGAAAAACAGTCGCCGTCGCGAGGGATGGACGGCTTGCGGCTGAAGGCTGCCCCAGTTTTAGGAAATATGCTGATACCAATGATAGGGGGGATACCAATGATAGGGGGCCTTTTCGATACCTTAAACGCCTAAGATTCCTCTTTAAACGCTCCTATCGAGATGGGCGTGGCCCTTTTCTTTGTAATGTCCGGTCAATCGCTATAGTGTAGTCACAGTTGGTTAAGAAATGAATCTTGGCTAAGAACACCTTTAAGATGTCATGAGACGCCTTGTCATTTTAATTGCCTTGCTTTTCTCCCCATCACTTGCATCAGCGACCAAGGTGCATTGGGATATCGTCGGGCAGCGCAGTGCTGGATTTGGCCTGCAAAGAATGAACAAAGACTTCGGACCTCCGTATGGGGTGATAGAAGGCTTTTTTAATAGTAGCTTCGGCCTTGAGATAACCTCGGGTAGCGTCGACTTTGATACGAATACCAATATTGTCGAGATCAATCTTGATTACACGTTGCTTGGTGGAGCCACTACGTCCAGTAACTACCAAAACTCGCAACCTGTCCTCGACCCTCAGGGAATGACAATTGACCTCGATTACCTCGACGCGGGGATGACGGGTACGATGAGCCTACAGCAGGATTTTTCCCGCTACCTGTCTTTTGGCCTGGTTGATTACGATTCAGTGACGAATGATCTTGAGCTAAAGGTTTCAAGTCTCGACATCCTGAGCTCATCCTCTTCGATAGAGCAATGGAAGGCGATGCCGAGATTGTTTGCTGACCCTAGGACGCCAGTGCTTTCGATGCTCCGGCAAGCCGATGGTTCTTTCGTGCTTACGATGTATCTTTACTACGACCAAGACGTTAACAGCCCATTCTTTTACGAGGGAGAGGGCTATTTCACACTCGATGCCCGTCTCGCTTCTGTTCCCGAGCCTGCAAGCCTACTACTTCTCTCATCGGGGCTCGTTCTGATTAGAAAACGGCGTTCGAAGTGACGAGTTGAAGTTTTCGTTCAGCTTACCTGGATTCAAATTTGCCGTTAGCCCAAAGAAAGCGAATCGGATCAGCGTCGCTCGTTCTCCGAGGTAAACGAGTCGCAGGCGAATCGGAAAATGCACCATCTGACATTCTTTCGAATGCAATGTTGAGGCGACCGATGAGATGCGTTTTTGTTTCCCTAAAGAAATATGTACTTATGATAGGGATATCAATGAGAGGGAGAAAGTAGTGTTATGCTATTTCCTCCGCTGTTTCGGGTACTTTGTCCGAGCGCATCCGGGACTAGTTCGCTGGAAGGTCGTAGCGTATGCGTTCCCCGTTTCGCAGGTAGAAACGAATTGAAACGACGCTACCAGTCTGCCAGCTTTGTTTCCCCGATGCTCGAAATTCGTCCGCAGGATACTCCTCACACGTAACGTCAGTATGCCAGCTCGGCACGTATGTTACGATGACCGAGCTTCCTACCTTGTTCGTAATCGGAGTCGACTTCTTTTCTGTCACAACAGATGTTAGGTGAATTTCCTCAACCACTGAAGCAGTGGTTGCGCGAAGGTACGCCTCGTAACAACTGCTGATCCCAAGGCCGAGAATCAAGAGAATGGCGAATCCGAACGTTACATTTAGTGCGGTGCCTTCCCAGCTTCGATCAGCCGACACGTCCGGTGCCATTCGCCTTGCCATGTAACAAAAGGCTCCGGTCACGGCGAAACAGAACAAAGCAATAACAACATAAGTAAGCATGGTAAGTTTTCAGAGTAGGGAATTGAAACGCGTCCTTTAGACAAAAGATGTACGTACGGCTAAAGGATGCGTTCCAAACTCAACAAAGTTGAAGGCCTACCGATGCAAAAACCAATAAATCCTTAGTAACACTACTTTCTCGACTGAACCGCAAAGCTCAACCGAGAAGCCTGGATTCTACGGTCATTTGGTAGTGAATGCAAGCAAGGGCGCGTTCGAGATATTACTGACTTTCCCCAGCATCGCTCCCAAGCGGCTGCGTCCACCAAATTCTGCCAGTCACGCGCTCTCCCAGCTGAGCTATCGCCCCATCACAATTCTACCGATTTCAGCAATACTCGGGAATTAGCGGAAAGCCCGCGCGGCGTTTGAGCGCCCCCGAACGGGCAGAGGGTTTAAAAGGCTACGGCCCCGAACGGGCAGAGGGTTTAAAACGATGTGGAGCTAGGCGGGATCGAACCGCCGACCTCATGACTGCCAGTCATGCGCTCTCCCAGCTGAGCTATAGCCCCGTATGAAGTCTCTCGATGATATGAGAAGCCCGAGAAACGTTTTGTAGATAGCACTAAGCGAGGGGTATTTCCAGCCGCAAAGTGCCTGCGTTCGTTCTTACATTCAAAAAACTTGCTGACTACAGTCCTGCGTAGCGAAGGCTGCTGGCGAGATCGATGAAGGGTTTGGGATCCTTCGCCTTACCATCGACTCGCACCTCGTAGTGCAGGTGTGGGCCGGTGCTTCTTCCGCTGGAACCGACGAGTCCGATTTTCTCACCTCTGCACACTCGTTCGCCATTCTTGACGGTGAGCTTTTGGAGGTGGCCATACAGAGTCTCAATGCCATTGCCGTGATCTATGATTACTGTTCTTCCGTATCCGCCTTTATAGCCGGCGAACACGACGTAGCCGTCAGCAGTCGCAGATACTCGCGAACGTCGAGCGACCGCAACATCAATGCCCCGATGAAGATGACGCCTGCCGCTAAACGGAGAACGACGTGTGCCGTATCCGGAACTGATGCGACCTCGGATGGGGATTCCGATAGGAATATTCTGCACCGCGGTGATGTGAGCGTCCAGTTGCTCTATCAGACTATGGCTTTTGCTCCCAAGATAGAGGTTAAACAGGGGCGCGTCGCTTTCATAGCCACCACCAATTCCAAGCCCGTCAACGCCTAACTCCGGTTCAACACCGAGGGATGCGCTTTCCTGCGTGGGTTCGATGAAATCAAGTTCCAGCGCACTCTCCAAAATGGTTTGAAGGAAACTTGCTCGCGATTCGAGCTGCTTTTCGTAGGTTCTGATTCGAAGAAACTCGTCAGCCAGAAGCCGTATCTTGGCATCTATCTGTTTCTCGGCACCTTGCTTGATGCGCTGAATGTCATCTTGCGACTGTTTTGAGATTTCGGCTTCGAGCTCGGCATGGGAGACTTTGGCATCCACATACTGCTTCAGAGCTGCAAGTGACTGCTCATCGATCTGACTCATTTCCAGAGAAGAAACACGATGTTTCTGGCCAAGGGCATAGGCCCCGAGCATCCCGGTCGCGACCAGGCAAGAGATGACTGCGAGAACGCCCAGGCCCTGAGCTCGGGTAAACACCCTGGGTCGGCGATCGCTTGAGCGCTGAGGCAGAATGACGAAAAGGGGGCCGCCAGACTTTCGCGCCGCGGTGGAACTCTTTGAGCGCCCTGCTCGAGGTGAAAGGCCTCGGGTATTTTTTCGTGTAATTGCCATTAGTTAAAGCAAAGATCCAATTCTAGTCTGCTTGCGCCCCGGAATTCCCTCAGGAATAAGAGAGGAAATTCGTCATTAACGAAGGCATGTAAGTAGCAACTACTGCCTAAAAACGCAAGATTCACGCAGCTCTAGCTTCCAAAGCTCCTGGAGCCTGATTCTTCTCTTCCGGCAGGGAAGCCTCAGGCATCAGCCGGCTTCGATGCCTCTTTCTTCTCTTTCCTGGTATTCGCTTTTTTTCCGCCTTTTGTTGCCGATCCGGACCTGCCAGCGGACTCATTTGCGCCACGTATCTCCAGCAGTGCACGGGCAGAATCTTCAAACTGCGCCGACACGTTTTTGCCCGCGAGCATCCGCGCGATGTGCTCAACTCGCTCATCCTGCTTCAGCTTCTTTATCGTACTACTGGTTCGCGAGGAGTTCGTAGACTTTTGAATCTCAAATTGCGTATCAGCCAGTGCCGCAATTTGCGGTGCATGGGTTATCAGAAAGACCTGACGGTGTTGAGCGAGTTCCAGCAGTCGTTCACCTACCACCTGGGCTACTGCTCCGCCAATGCCGGAGTCAATTTCGTCGAAAATCTGTGTCGCCGCACTTTTGCTTTCGTTGAGTAATGTTTTGAGGACCAGCAAGATTCGTGAGAGTTCCCCGCCGGAGGCAACCCTGGTCAGTGGCCGGAAAGGCTCGCCCGGGTTTGCCGCCAGGGTGAACTCAACCCGATCAGCGCCATGGGGGCCAGATTGTGCCTCCGATATGTCAACCGAGAAGCGAGCCCGTTTCATGTTTAGCGCAGCGAGTTCCCTGACTACCAGTTTTGATAAACGCTCACCGGCAGCCGTACGCTCTTTTGTAAGAGCAACTTCGGCGGCAAGAAGCTCTTTCTTTGCCGCGTCCCGTCGAGCGCTGAGCTTCTGCTCATCGAGACCACCAGCTTCAAAATTAGCGATTTCTTCGGAGATGCTGTCTCGATACCTGATGAGGCCTGCGAGATCACATTGGTAGCGCCGCTCCAGCTTGGCGATTTCTGCGATCCGCTCTCGCAGTTCTTCGAGCCTTCCAGGATCTGATTCAAGTCGGGCCATGTATTCGTTCACGGCCAGTCTCGATTCCTCGAGCTGCACGACTGAGCTTTCGACGAGGGCAGTGGCTTCCTGCAGGGCAGGATCGATTTTTGCGCAGGATTGCAGAAGATGCAGACAATCACGAAGGGGAGATTCGATGCTACCCTGGTCGCCCTCGAGAAGGTCGAGGCACTCAGAGAGCTTCGCAGAAAGTCCCTCGAAGTTTGCGAGTCGATCCAATTCCTCCTCGGCCTGGGCTCGTTCGCCTTCCTGCAGAGCTGCCGCTTCGAGTTCTTCGTGCTCTATACGAATCCTTTCGTAATATGCTCGTTGTTCTTTGCTATTTTCCCGGAAGCCCTGCAACTCACGCTCAGCGGTCGCAAAGCACTCATAGAGTCCGGCAACCTCTTCCAGTGTGGCCTTAGATACGCCGAACTCATCGAGCAAAGAACGGTGTGAAGAGGTCTCAAGCAGCCTTTGCTGTTGATGCTGACCGGTAACATCTATGAGGCAGGGAGAGACCTGCTGTAGAATAGTGGCGGTCGATAGATTGCCGTTTAAGTAAATCTTGCTTCTGCCGGAGCGATCTATCACGCGGCGAATGAGCAGTTCATCTTCTGCTGCGAATTCCTCGAGCTGCTCCGAGTGCGCTGCGAGGTTCTGACGCATCTCTTCATTGAGGATGAAAAGTCCTTCAACGATACAGCGCTCTGCACCGGCGCGTATGATGTCAGATGACGCGCGTTTTCCGCTCAGTAACTCTATAGATTTAAAAATAATCGATTTACCCGCACCGGTTTCCCCCGTGAGCGCATTGAGTCCCCGGGTGAATTCTATTTCGGTTTCATCAATTATGGCGAGGTTTTCAATTCTTAGAACAGCGAGCATTTACGACAACTCCGGCGGCTTTGAGGTAGGTCGTCCCCTTTGACTATTGAATCCAAGATTGCCACGGGGGAGGGGGCCTAGCAATGCCTAAGGAACAGAAAAAGGATGAACCCTGGAATCCCCAGCGGGTTACTCTGTGGGCTACTCCTCTAAAATAGTTAACGAAATTGGCTAGGAAACCTGTCGCTTGCGGGCCGGGCCTTAGCGCACCGCCCATTTAAGCTTTTTCCCGAGGATATCGAAGTAGCCATTTGTCGGGGACTTGGCAAACAAGAGGCTGCAGCGGCTCGTAGTTACGCTGACTTTGTCGGAGCGGCCCAGAGTCAGGCCTTCCTGGCCGTCCAGAGTGATTGAAACATTGGGCTCAGCACTGCTGTCACAAAGTTTCATCGAAATCCGCGAGGAGCCGGGTAAAACCAGCGGTCTGCTGGTAAGGGAGTGCGGGCAAATGGGAGTGACCAGAATGGCATCCACCTGAGGATGGACGATGGAACCGCCCGCGGCAAGGGAGTAGGCCGTTGAGCCTCCCGGGGTGGCAATTATTACACCGTCGCCCCTGAGCAGTGCGGCAAACTCCCCATCGACGGATAATTCGGTCGGAAAAATCCTCGCCAGGGAGTCTTTCGAAATCACCACGTCATTCAATGCGGCGAAGGTTCGTGGCTTTTCGCCTTCCCGCTCCAATGAGACTTTCATGAGATATCGACGCTCGAGACGGGCCTTGCCCGCGAGGCAGGAGTCTAGCACCGTAAAAAGCTCGTTAACCGTTATCTCGGTGAGAAAGCCCAGGGTTCCCAGATTAGTGCCTATTATTACCGGTGGGCGTTTTGTGGGGTGTCTGCAAACGCTGATCAGTGTTCCGTCTCCGCCGAGCACGACAATGTGCGAACAGCCGGAGGTCAGCTCTTCTCTACGGAGAAAATCAGATTCCGCGACATCATCCAGTTCAAGATGCTCTGCTGTCGTCGCATCTATCCTGAATGAAACCCCGTCCTTGCGCAGTTTGTTGATTAACTTGCTTACCAGGGGCTTCGAAAGGTCGTTGCCGGGCTTTGCGACAACACCGACGATTGCATTCGACTGGTTCATTCCTGAGCTCCTCGGGTCAACCCACGCTGATCCCCATATTGATCTCTCAGGACGATAGCACTTTGCCAAAGCGGATGACTACCGGGCGTCTCATGCCTGACTGCTAATCTGCCATGGAAATAGTGTGTTAGCCGGAAAGCCGGGCTCTCTTCTTTGTCTGTGTGGGAAATGCGCCCATAGCAAATCTCGCCGTGCCTTTGCGGAATTGCCTAAGTACGCCGTCTTGACGCATAGTGGTGGGGAAAGTTATCTCAGTTATTTAGGTGCGCCGCAGGTGGAAAGCTTTGGATAAATGCGCATGTATGTAGTGATAAACCTCATGTATGAACCGCACATGTTTCGCAGTACGTATTGTGGCCGAGGGATGTTTACAGAAGGGAGGTGCGTGTGTCGCGCGACCAGTTAGAGCAAGTTGAAGCACTTAGCAGTCGGGTTAGCAGTACGGGCGAATTCGAGGGAGCTGATGGTGAGCACGCTGAATCTCGAGAGTTTAACAGAGGGAGCCGTGCCAAGCGGGCGGCTAACCACGCGCATAAACGTCTTGTAGTCGTCGGAGAAACGCAGGTCCCGGATAATAAGTTCAAAGAGGTTCTGAAAGAGCACGGGCTACAACTGCGTAAAACCAAGATAGATACCCTGCAGATTAACGTCGGGAAGATGTGCAACCTAACGTGTCATCATTGTCACGTAGAAGCCGGTCCGGATCGCACTGAAATGATCACTCCTGAACTGGTGGATATGTTGGTGGATTCCGCAGAGCGCCTCGGTGTTACGACGGTCGATTTGACCGGAGGCGCACCGGAGATGTGCACCGGCTTCAAAGAATACGTGCGAAAGTTCCGTGCCATTGGTTGCAGGGTTATGGTGAGGTCGAACCTTACTATCCTCGTAGCCGAGGGCTATGAGGACTTTGTTGATTTTTTCCGCGAGAATGCAATCCACGTCGTTGCGAGTCTACCCTGTTATTCCCGGGAAAACGTAGACAAGCAGCGAGGTGATGGTGTTTTTGAAGACAGCATCAGCGCGCTGAAGAAACTCAACTCTGTTGGCTATGGCCAGGAGGGCAGCGGCCTTTTACTGGACCTTGTGTACAATCCTGGTGGAGCGAGTCTTCCAGGCCCGCAGGCAGGGCTACAGCAGGCGTATAAGGAACAACTCGGCCAGGATTTCGGAATTGAGTTCAATACGCTGTATTGCATTACGAATTTGCCGATAGGGCGTTTCTACTCGGACCTCAAGAAGGCCGGAACTGCAGATGCCTACGACGAATTATTACAAAGCAGTTTTAACGTCGCGACCGTCGAGCACCTCATGTGTCGTAACACGCTTAATGTCTCCTGGGATGGATGGGTGTATGATTGTGATTTCAATCAGATGCTTGAGCTTCCCACGCGTGCCGGAGCAAAACCGGTCCATATCTGCGACTCAGAGGCGATAGCGAATATTACCGGCAACTTTGTGGCGACGGGCAACCACTGTTTTGGCTGCACTGCGGGGGCTGGCTCCAGCTGTACTGGCGAGCTGCTGTAAGGCGTCTTTTACACTCGGAGACGTAATGCTACGGGGAGGCTACTGACTCTTGTCGAGTCGCACCTTTGCGGAAAATGGCCGGGCTACCTCGTACTGCAGGCGCACCCATAAAATCACCATAAACCCGAAAAAGACTACCGCCAGCATGGTAAGCTCTGCGATGAAAGAATGTCGCTTGAGATTCCAGAACAGGCTTTGCGAATACGAGGCGAGCTTGTCTGCTTTGGGGAGAGCGAGCATCGCCCTCGTGTTCTTAGCGTCTGCGGACAGTGGCGATTGAACGAGAAGGTTTTTCTTATCCTTCTCAGGTTTTTCGGCCTTTACAAAAAAGGTGAACAGCTCCGAGTCGTCCTCTACCTCAATTTCCTTTTCTTCCCCGGACTTGCCGTCATCTCCGGTTTTGCCTTTGGTCTTTTCAGACTTACGCTTCAGCTTTCGAATTGCTTTGGGCTTTCTTTTCTCAAGATTCTTCGGTGGAGCGACTCTTTTTCGTTCTGCGCTTTTCTGAGATTGGGCGAGTAACAGGGCGGCAGCCGAGGCATCGCTTTGCGCTAGCTGACTTCTCTCGTCACTTGCCAGAACTGACTCAGATAGCTGCTCAGCGACAAAACTCTGGTCGAGAGCCATGCGTTGAAAAGGCGGGGAAATGAAATAGCTGAAGTCTTCCGAGGAAAGAGAGTTGTCAGAATCTTTTTCCTTACTCTCACTCCTGGTATCTATCTGACTGTCGGATGCCTGACCGCTGCCTGGTCGGGCAGACCCAAAGCTGCAGGAGGTGAGGAGTACTACAATACATCCCCAGAGAAGAAGCGTTCCGCAGCGTGGGTATCTCGTGCTAAGAGATAGTGCTCTTTGGCCCTGTCGTCTGGCGAAGGGACTTTGCGTATTGGAGGATGGGAAATGTTCAAACTTCATGAGTACTTCTTCCGCTATGCGTTCGGGTTTGAAATGCCGTCGGACTTCTCAAGTGGATTTGACTCCAAAATACGTGGACTCTGGCGACATTTAAAGCTGAAAAGGCATCAGACTCCGGAATACCTGAGAGCGTGTTAGGGGTATATATTCCAGGGCTAATTTTGTCAAGTTTAGATGAGCGTATTTACGCAGTGGATTCATGTCTGTTTCTAAGTGTGTAGTGCTTGTAGTAGTTTTGGGGGCTTAGGAAGTGATTTGTAGGGCACAGAGTATAGGGGGCCGTTGTGGGTGAAGAATTTTCGGTGCCGGAAGGTGCCTCGCGAGAAGAGCGCTACGCGCTGGCCGAACAGCAGGTGGAAGCCGTTCTCAAGGGTGAGATGGACGTGATTGCCAATCTCGCAAACGTGGCTGCGATTTTAAAGCAGTGCCTGGATTTTTTTTGGGTGGGCTTTTACCGTCGTGTGGACGGCGAGCTGATACTGGGGCCTTTTCAGGGACCGCTCGCCTGTAGCAGGATTCCAATCACCCAGGGTGTTTGTGGTGCTGCGGTGCGAGAACGCAAGACCATCATCGTTCCGCGAGTAGAGGATTTCCCCGGTCATATTGCCTGCAGTTCCAAATCGAAGTCCGAAATAGTGATCCCTCTGGTTCACGATCGTGAGGTTAAGTACGTGCTCGATGTGGACAGTGAGGTTGAGGCGGATTTCTCGGATCTCGATAAAACCCATCTGGAAAAAATAGTTTCAATGTTAAAAGACAAGTATGTGATCTGACCTAGCAGTCTTTCTTTTGTCTTCCTGACATGCGGTTCTCATGAAAGTTACCCTGGCAATACTTTTTGGCTTCCTCACTCTGCTTGCCGTCGTTGGTCTGTTTCTCCCGCGACAGTATTCGGTTACCCAGAAGATCACGATAGCTTCAACACCAGCGGCCGTTTTTGCGCAGGTTCATGATTTGCGTAACTGGACGAACTGGATGCCGTGGAGCGAGCAGAGTCAGGGGCTGAGTATTACGCAGGGTGCGATAACTCAGGGCGTGGGTGCCACGCAGCGCTGGGTTGCTAAGGACGGGGCAGGGAGTCTGGAGGTTGTCGCCTCAAAAGCTGATGAGTTCTTAGAATATGAACTGCGCTTTGGTGCTGAGGATACTGCGGAATCCAGGGAGCAGGCACGCGCAAGAATTGAAATGCACCCGCTGTCGACAGGAACCGAGGTGGTGTGGAGTATGCAGGGTAGGATTAACACTCCTGTGGTCGGAGGCTATTTTGCGCTCTACATGAACCGACTTGCTGGTGTTATGTTTCGGCAGGGACTACGAAACCTGAAGGCAGTCGTCGAAGCCGATGCGACAAAGACATCGTACTTCATGCCTGAAATGATTGCATCTTATCCGGCTTCAGGAAGCAGGGCGTGAATCTTTTCCAGGAGTCGTTTTAGTTCGACGGGTTTGGTGTCAAAGTCGTCACAGCCGGCCTCGAGCGCTTTTTCGCGCTCGCCCTTCATCGCATGAGCCGTCAGCGCGATGATAGGAATCTGCGCGGTGTCTTCACTCGCTTTGATTCGACGAGTTGCCTCCCAGCCGTCAATAAGCGGAAGGCTCATATCCATCAAAATCAAATCGGGCATCTCGCCGCTGGCTTTGTCCACTCCTTCCTGGCCATCAACCGCCATGACTATTTCAAAGCCACGCTTGAGGAGTCGGCGAGAGAGCATGTCACGGTTCATTTCATTGTCTTCAACCAGTAGAATCTTCGCCATGACATTCCTTCTGTTGTTTTTCTTCTTTCCACAGGCCGACGCCCGTGCTCTCACGCATTTCTCTACTCTCAAGAAAGATGCCTTGCTTGTATGATCGTCTTAGCAATTCTCAAAAGCAGCTGCAATAAACTCTGTGGCTATTTCTTGCTGTAAAGAACGTAGGTTTTCATCTGCCCCTTGCCCTTTATCTCAATAGTCTCGCCATCACTGGTTTGGTACTCCGTTCCCAATCTACGAAAGGTTTCGTCGGAAATACGAATGTGCGGCTCCTTGCCAACCGATGACATTCTGCTCGCCGTGTTTACCGTATCTCCCCAGAGATCGTAACAGAACTTTGAGCGACCAATGACTCCCGCTACCACCGGTCCTGAGCTAATGCCGATGCGAACCTCGAAGGGTTCAATCAGTTTGGGATGCAGCGTTTTTGTAAGCTCCAGCATTTCGAGAGCGAAATCGCACATCGCCGAGGCGTGGTGTTCAATCGGGATGGGGAGACCTGCGGCGACCATGTAGGC
>JAUIMJ010000334.1 GCA_030433295.1 bacterium
GCTGCGAATGGAGGATCCTCGTCCCTTCCTTGTTGAGCTCAAGCAGTATGTGCTGCAGATACTGAAAATCGCCTGAGAAGGAACCCTGGACTTGTCAGAAGAGATGAACATTTTAATTTTTATTGAGTCGGGCGGACCGGGTGGTGCGGAACAAGTGGTTCTTTCCCTGGCAAAGCGCCTCAAGCAGAAGGGCATTCCCGTGGCGGTCGCTACCCTGCGAACGGGCTGGCTCACTGAAAGCCTCAAGGCAGCAGACATTGAGCACATACATGTAGAGAGCAACACGCGTTTGGACATCGGGCTTCCCTGGAGGCTTGCTCGCATTGCCAGAAAACGAGGCTGTACGGTGCTTCACTCTCATTTACTCGATTCGAATTTCTATGGCGCTATCGCTGGCAGAATTGCCGGTATAGCTCAGCTGGGGACTGAGCACGGTGATATTCACCACATCGCGAGCAAGCGTTTTGTAAGCGCCAAGCTGCTGATAATGAAGCTTCTTCGAGCAAGACTCTCCGCAGTCTCAGACTTTAGTCGAAAGCGGCTTGTCGATCTGGGGTATCCCGAATCACTGGTCACCGTGGTCGGCAATCCGATTGCTCCGGCGGCAAGGCTGGAGCCAGCCCGGCGAGCGGAGCTGCGCAGTTCTTTTTTTAGCGAGGAGCTCAGCCCGGACACCTGGATTTGGATTCACGTAGCAAACTTTCGTGCCGTAAAAGATCAGCAGACGCTTCTGCGCGGTTTTGCTCACTCCTTGAAGAGAGGAGCACGGGAGCATAGCGGAGCACGGGGACAGCGCCTCGTACTCGTCGGTGACGGGGATCTGAGAGCTGAGCTTGAGGCCACATCAAAAGAGCTCGGCATACAGGATGCGACCTGCTTTCTCGGCTTCAGAGACGATGTTCAGGAGCTGCTTGCAGCCTCGGATGGCTTTATCCTGAGTTCAAAGAGTGAAGCGATGCCAATGTCTATTCTTGAAGCGGCAATGGCCGGGCTCTGCGTAATCAGTAGTCGAGTGGGGGGCGTGCCGGAGGTTGTTAGAGTCGATGAAACGGGACTCCTGTTTGAGAAGGGAGATTACGAAGCCCTTGGTGAGCTGCTCAGCACTATTGAAAGAGAACCCCAGAAAGGCAGAATGCTGGGGGAAGGCATCAGAGATTTTGTAACTTCGCGCTATAGCATCGATACGGTACTCGAGTCTTACTTTGCGCTCTATGCGAAATAAAAATTTCGCGAAAAATTTGAGGAAGAGAAGAATCCAAACGCTGTTGTACTAACAAACCTCAAATCACCTCTCAAAAAGAGAGGTTCCCCGGCAGCCGAACGTGAGTTCAAAACCACCGGGGAACCCGTTGCACCTAGGTGCAGCTCAATCCAACCTGCCGAAGCAAAGCTGAATCATTCCCACATAACACCGCGAGGTGTCATGCCGCCGAAAGTTCACCGCGAATGACTCGCACGGCCCTGGGTGCTTCGATGGCAAGCGAAGCGCCAGAACCAACGTGCTTGTCACCCAGACCAATGGTGACACCTTCGACGATCGTCGTCTGCGTCTGACGATTCAGAAACAAGACGGCGTAGCCACCTTCGGATTGCACACCTTCAACGAGGACCGTGGCGCTTCGAGAATCTGCGGCGAGGAGTGTGACCTTGAGGCCTTCTCCAATCAGCAGATAATCTTTGCCGGTGCGGTCAGCGTTTCCGTGACAATTCTGGGCGACATAACGGGATAGAATAAGCATCCTGCTCTCCTTAAGGAGCTGCGCCAGGCGAAGCCGGACCTCCTAGACTTCTCCGGGCAATCTTCCTGATGAAACAGCGCGTGACGTACGTGTCACGCCCGAAAACGGAGGTCCCCACAGAATTCCAGACTCTGGAACCTTGTAGGGACCTTCGTTCAAATAGCCTCTTCATGAAGCTAAGCGGACGCAGCAATCAGCACACGGCATGAAGCAGATGCGAAAAAACCTTTTGATTGTCTTCTCTTCTCTTACACACCCCGCAAAGCAGCCGAGGACTAAAGAAAAGAGTGCTATATCCTACCAAAATGGTCAGCTTAAATCAATATCTTCGCTCCCCTGCTGAGCGAGAACCTTAAGAGTTAGCCCAAATTAGACGGACCCTGCTGCAGAGCATTTCTCAAAGACCCCGGATCCCGCAGACTTCAATACCCGGGATGCGAGGATTATTCTGGCTGAGCCCTAACACAAAGAATAAAGTTTAGCAAATTCGAGGGTTTATATTGAGAGCATTTCTCTGGCTGCGGGAAAGAGAGAAGAGCGCACACTCGCCGGAAAAGGCTGCATAACGATAATAGACCGCAAAAGTATGCCTTCTAAGGGTGTACCGCAGTGCATATCTGCGAAAGGGTCAGGATTTTTCGTGACGCCTTCTCTTCGCAAGGAGACGAGGCCTCACAGTACCGACGCGAAACTAGAAAGATGCAACACTTTCGATTTTCGGGCGTGTGTGACCACTGCCAAGTCACACACGCTTTTTTTTGTCCTTTCGCGAGATGAAGCAGCGTCACTCTGTCGAATTTTGCTTCTCGAGCATGGCCTGGATTTGACGGCTCTTCTCCGGAGAAAGAGTATCTCCGCCCGGCGCGGACAGTTCCTCCTCCATACAATCTCCGAGACACTGCGACACTGAGTCGATAAACCCAAAGTGACGGGTCATCCTTCTGCAGGTGTAGCAAATGACGTGATGAAACCAATACCCCGGCAGCTCGACGAGACTGAGCTGCCCGTCCAGCTTGCGGGACGACCGTTGCGAGTATCTTTTACATGAAAGCCAGGTAAACATTACACACGCTCACGTTTCTGTATTACTTAGCAGGATGAAACCAGTTCTTATCAAGACACTTCCTCAACCTCATCCGAGAACGATACAGAATGACCCAGAAGTTATTCGGGGTAATCCCCAGGTTCTCACAAATCTCCTCCGTCGAAAGCTCATCCACTAAACGCATCACAAAGGGTTGACGTAAGGTATCGGGCAAACCTTTCACACAAGTTTTAATTCGCTCGAGAAAAGCCTGCTGTTCTATCAGAACCTCCGGATTTCCCTCCCATTCTCCAAGAAACTCATTCCAAACCCCCATCGCGTTAAAACTCTCGTCGACGGCGGAATCCTGCCCAACTCCATCGTAGCTGACGGTCTGCACTTTTCGGTTCTTGCGCACATAGTCGACTATCTTATTGCGCAGTATACTCACCAGCCAGGTTTTCACCGTAGATTTGCGCTCAAAGCGATCCCAGGCCTTATGCGCAGAAAGAAAGGCATCCTGAACGACATCCTCGGCCGACTCCCGATTGCGCAGATGCAAAAAAGCATAGCGATAGAGGTAATCGCCGTACAGCTCCAGCCAGCGCGCAGGATCAAACTCCGCCGCCTCCTCTTCGCTCATGTCCTTTTTCGCAGTATCGCTCACAACAAATCCCCCTACGCACCATGGCCCGAACTCCTCCGTGGCCGCTCCTTACATTCGATCTCCTCGAAATTTCCTCTTCCAAGATGACCCGATGCAATCGGGTCCCCACACTCCCCAGCTTGTACCCCTCCCCGGCTAATACGCAGGACAGGATGAGAGATGCATATTGTTTCTTCTAGTCAACACGAGCTGATGTGTGCCGATGTTGCGCGAAGCAAAGCCCGCTTCACAATACGCCAGATAGTAATTCCAGATCCTCAAAAAACGCTCATCAAAGCCGAGCTCCAGCACCGCTTTTTCGTTTTCCTTAAATCGCGTCCGCCAGTCCCGCAAGGTTCTGGCATAGTGGTCGCCAATGTTCTCGACACGCTCTATCATCAACGATGAGGAATCTCGAAGTGCTTCTGCAATGGCGCACAGGGAAGGGCAGTGCCCTCCGGGGAAGATATACTTCTGTATCCAGTCGCAGCCATTTTTATACCGCTGATAACGCGACTCCGGCATGGTGATCACCTGTAGCGCCGCGATGCCCTGGGGCTTCAGATTGCGATCGCAGGCAGCAAAGAAGGTCTTTAGATATTCGTGCCCCACCGCCTCGAGCATCTCAACAGAAAGAATCTTATCGTAGGAGCCTTCAAGACTGCGGTAGTCCTGCAACAAAATGCTGATGCGATCAGACAGACCTGCCTCTGCCACGCGCTCTTTTGCAAAGTCATACTGCTGCTTCGATAGCGTAAGAGCGGTCACGCGACAGCCGGTCTCCTGCGCGGCCTGTATTGCGAGACTTCCCCAACCACAGCCTATCTCGAGCACATGGTCGTCAGCAGCAAGGCGGGCACCTTCAATCAGGCGGCTTCGCTTATTCCTCTGCGCCTGCTCAAGCGTATCATCCTCTTTTTCGTAAAAGGCGCTGGAGTACGTGTAACTGGGGTCCAGAAACAGACCGAAAAGATCGTTGCTCAGGTCGTAGTGCGCGCCAATATTGACCGCAGAACGTCCAAGCTTGTTTTTCCGAAGCTTGTGCGAAAGCCTGTTACCTGTGCGCCCCAGCCATGAGAGGAG
>JAUIMJ010000031.1 GCA_030433295.1 bacterium
AGAACCGTGGCGGCTTCACAGCCGGTAAGCTCAGCCAGCATCTGCTCAATAGCCGCTTCTCGCAACGAGCGTCCGCCGCTTCCCTGCTCAAACTGAACGAGACTAAACCCAGGTTGCGACATTATTTCCCGCGCGGACTCACACAAAGGCGCTCGTCCGAGGCCGGTATGCAGAAGTACCCCGCTGGCATTTATCGCACGCTTGCGATGCAGGTTACTGCGGTTAAACAATCGCTCTGCAAGTAGCTTAGCGCATCCCGTGGTGTCGGGAATCTCTGAGATTGTTCCCGCCTGTATGGCAGAGCGAAATTCAGCAAGCAATTGACGCAGCTCAAATTTTACGAGGGAATCGCCGTGACTCCCGCGCAACTCCTTCCCTGGCGCAGAATCGAGGAAACGCTGTACCGAGGGAAGAGCTTTAAACAGTTTGCCGCGTTGCTGATCCATTCAAAGCATCTCAAGCTGGTAATAAAAGCTCTCTGGTGAAAAGCTATTCGACCGCCAGAACGGCAAAACGGTCGTAAAAAAGGTGGCGGAGGCGTATGGGAATTGAACCCACCTGGAGCTTTTCAGCCCCACAGCGGTTTTGAAGACCGTGAGCGCCACCAGGCAACTAAACGCCTCCCGAAAACTCCTGTGGGCAAGACGTACGACAAACCCCACAGGCAAGGCTAAAACAGCCTTACACTAATAGATGTGACTCCATCGCTGAGAGATTTACCTAAACTCGCACAAAATCAAAACTTTTTCTTATTTTTAACCGAGTATTTCACTATGTTTAAGGCAGTATACTTGCGCTCCCCCTGTAGGCGGCAGAGGGAAACGCCCTGCAGACATCTGCAGAATGCTCTTCCTTAGGGCGATTTTGCGTATCTATTCCTGCTCTCATCCGCATACCCTTATTGGGAGTACTGGAACTGATGCCCGCAATCGGGCCTCCGGACAAAGGCAGAAATGAGCGGTTTTATTCGATACGAAGGCGGAAAATGCACTTCCCGACGAGGGGAAGGCTTCAAGCCATGCTCAACAGCCTGGGTTTTTTGCCTGCTACTGTTTCTGGCAGCTTCCGCAGACGCCCAGACGAGAACTGGCGTCAGGGACGGCTTTTTCAGCGCTGCTCACGACCCTGTATCTATAGTCTCCCGCAAGCCGAGCGACCTCGGCAAATCCGTTCAGGAAAAATCATCAATAGGAATAGGCAGTGATTCTTTTGTCGTGCCCCGTCGTGCACGACCGAAAAAAGCTGCGGTCGAAGCCAGCAGACGTCAGGCCACGGAAGATGCCGGACCTTTAAAATCGGCCGCTGCTACCGCGTCGCATACTAAGGCGTCCGCACAGGCATCGACTCAGGCATCGACTCAGGCATCAACTCAGGCGCAGTCTCATACAGCTGCTCAGGCAGGTGCTCAGGCGCAAAGTAACACTACTGCCACGACCGAGGTTCAGAGCCCGGAGCCGAGTGGCTCGGTTCAGGCAATTCAGCAGGAGCGCAGAAACAACCCCTACAGCAGGCAAATGAATGAGGTTCGCCGGGCAATAAGGGGAGAATCAGAGGATAAGGCGATCAACTCGGTGGTCAACGACGCAAAGGAGCTTTCTCGCAGAATGAATGCGCTGAAGGCAAAGGCGGGAGCTGGTCGGGCAGATCCTGAGTATATTCGGCGTGCTACAGAACTCGTCAACGAGGTAGTAAAGTCCCAGCCGCTTAAGAAACGGCGCCGCGCATACGAATCTCCGGGGAGTAACAGATTTTAGCGCTACGTATCCCAAAAGCTTCTCCATAACGGGGATAGGTGGATTGCGGTGAGAAACGAGGCGGAAGACGGCACAGGTAATGAAGAAAAAATTCGATTTCAAGTTAAATACAGATGCTCCTGGTCAACACATGGCCATACTCGTTATCGCATTCGTATTTATCTGGCTGAGTGCTATTGAAGCAATCAAATCACCCAGTGAATCAGACGCCGAGCGGGGCATTAAGCGCCCCTACGCTGAGAGTGGTCTCACCCTGTATTCAAACCCGCAAATGACCTGGTACGAACGAATGTTCTGCCGGGGCTACCAGAGAACTACCGCCTGTAGTTTTCGGCTCCTGCACCCGTTTAAGGAAGTCTTTGACGACTACGGCATTGTAGTTAAGGAAGAACCCCCCAAGAAGAACGTAATCGACTATCGCGGTCCGCTTCCCACAAATCGAGCGCTCAGCTCTCGCATTCTGCTAAAGAACACGGACTAAGGCCCGCAGAAACGCCCGACGTAGGGTATCGCAGCCTCTCAGAGCGCCCTGAACACCCGGTATCTTCCCAAATAACAGGCTTTTAGCCCCTTCTTAAAAGTAACATCCGATATGAGCCACGCCATAACCTTCATATAGGTGGTACGTGGAACCATCTTTAACTGCGTTTCACGTCGGCCATTTGGGCTAAAATGTTCACGATCTCATTCAAAATCTGACGCAAACACCCCTTAGAGTTGGACGAGAGAGTGGATGATTTCTCAATGTGACAATCAATTTTTTTTATAGGTGGAAAGATGGGGAAAGGTTTTAGAGAATTAGAATTAATCGGCTCGCGCTATCGGAAGTTCTGCACTTCCGCATTCCTGACAGTTAGTGCAAAGCTGGAACGTCATTCGAATGTAGCACTCTTCACATTTGGACTACTACTGGTTCACCTCAGCGCTGAGCAACTTGCCTACGCAGGTAAGGGAAGCTACGGGGATGCATGTGATGGTCTTCTTCAACTCGTAGAAGGTACGTTTGGTGCCTTGCTTACTGCAGCAGCCGGTATCGGAGCCATTGTCGCTTCAGCCGTCGGTGGCTTCAAAATGGCCTGGACCCTCGTAGTAGTGTCTATCGGATCATTTATTCTGCGAGCCTATATCGGACTCTTTAACGGTCAGTGTGGTGGCGGCTAGGAAAAGGCCTGCCGTAGCAACACGAAACGTTTAAGACGACCAAGGAAGTCAATCGAATGATACTGGTAAAAGACAAAATACTTGGCGTGGGCCACTTCTGTCTCGTATTGAAGGAGCAGCTCAATGCCTGTCTCCTTCAAAAGGCGAGTGTCCTGCTCTTTTTGTTTGGAGTTTGTCTGCTCTCTGCGGGGCTGAACGGGGTGGTAAATGCTCAAATTAATCCACCAGAGAAAGCCACCGGAAAAAACCCGCCAGGAGCGAACGGCGGACCTCCCCAGGGAGCCGTGAACTTCAGACCACAGCCAGCATTCGGGCTTCCGCCACAGGCAGCCTTTACCGACGTCACTCCGGAAAAGGCGATTAATGAAGCACCTCAGAATCTCGACGCGGACTTCGATGACACCCTCATCCGAAACGGAACGGGTAATCTTTTTCGCTTAATCGAGGGAGCCTTCGGAGCACTCATTATGGTTGTCGCCGGCATCGGAGCGATTATTGCGGCCGCAGTCGGCAACTACAAACTGGCGTATGCCCTTATCGTAGTTGCCGTGGGAGCCTTTATACTGCGGGCCCTGGTGTCGCTGTTCTTCGGAACTAACTACGAGGCCTATGACGTTCAGGTTCAGGTAGGGAATATTTAATCGGGATTGAACAAAACTAGTGAACGGGGAAGGGATGTGGAAGTAGCCAGGCTACAAAAAACGGTGAACGATGTCTCAATTTGGGCATTTGTGCGAGCCGGGCACCTCATTAAAAAGAATGAGGCTACCCTCGTCACGCTCTTTGGCTTTGCCATACTGACCTTTGGCTTGCATGACGTTGTCTATGCGGGAGCGGGTCGTGGAGCGGGAGCCGGCTATAACGGTGAGAGGTTTGATGAAACCTGCCAGGCTATTCTTTCCCTCTTTGAGGGTGAATTCGGAGCCCTTCTGGCCGCAGCAGCTGGTATGGGAGCCATCATCGCTTCGGCTATGGGGGGATTCAAAATGGCATGGTCCTTACTCGTTGTTTCCGTTGGCTCATTCATACTGCGGGAATACAAAGATCTCTTTTTTAATGGTGAATGTGGGTAACTCGGAGTCGTAGGGGAAAGCGCTTTGTTTACGAGAATTGATACTATAGCAACGAAAGTCTCAGCACGATGTGCTGCCACGCTTTCACAGCACAGCACGGGTATTGTGTTTGTTCTGAGTCTGCTTGTCGTTCATCTCAGCTTTGGCAGCATTGCATTTGCTGCCTCGGGTGATCAGATCTTTGATCAGGCAGCCTGCACCCTTCTCGATGCAGTTCTGACGTCTAACTTCGGGGCGATGATAACAGTTATCGCCGGTGCTCTTGCTATTTTGGCGTCAGTAATGGGGTCCTTTAAAGGAGCCTGGGCCTTACTCTTCGTTTCGGTCGGCTGTTTCATTTACCCCGAGCTCGTAAAGGTCTTATTTGGCGGGTTGAGCTGCTAACGACAAGCTCCTGAGCAAGGAGGGTCATACAGGTAAGCTCCGCGTTTTTTGTTTGTGAATGATCGACTCTTATCTTCAGAACCGATCATGTTTTACAGAGGTTTGTCATGAGAAAATTCCACAAGCTAGAAGGACGTGTTTCTCTTTACGCGGTCCTTGGCCTACTTGCTGGCCTCTTCGTTCTGCAATGCATTGCTCCGGAACAGTCTTTTGCTTTTGATAGCGCCAAAAAGGCGATCAAGGAGATATGCGGGCACATGGAAGGGAATCTCGGTGGCCTCCTGATGACCACTGCGGGTGTAGGTGCTCTGGTCGCCGCCGCCTTTGGTAACTTTCGGGCCTCACACAGCATGATTGTTACTGCAATCGGAGCGGCAACGGTATCCACCATGTTAAGTCTTTATTTCGCCGACGCAGCCAAGGAGTGTACCGGAGGCCATCGTATCAACACAGAAGCCGGAACTACTACGAGAACGCTCGATGATCGTTTCGCACTTCCCGGTGTCCTGCGTCATGAGCCCGGAGCACTCGGGGAAGCAAACATTGAAATAGCAGCCGGACGACAGGCGGACTTTACTCAGGCTGCGGAATTTAATCATGGCGGTGAAGAATTCGAGCTGGCACCAGCAGAGGATGATGGCGGCCTGAATGACCTCGCAGATACCTTTTAGAATCTCGCTGAAGCCTCCACAAAAAGGAATGTCCAGCAAACAGGGACCAGAATGAATAGCAGGGAAGATACATCCTTGGGTGCCAAAGGCATACCTCAGCGCGGAGAGCGACTCGCAAAGATGACGCACATGCTTCTGCGATACTCCCCTCTTGCACTGATGATCACCGCGCTGGCAATCGACTTTGCCATGGGAGATTGTGCCCATGCAGCAGACGGATGGTGGAACGAAAACGACCCCGGAGAATTTGCAGGAGGCATAATCCGCGACGTTCACTGCGATATGCTGGAGCTTGTCGAAGGAAGCTTTGGTGGTATGCTTACTGCAGTCGCCGGTGCCATGGGCCTGGTATATGCGGCACTTGGAAACCCCAAATACTCCGTTGCAGCAATCGGTGTTGCCTGCGGCTGCTTTGGAATGAGCGCGGGAATAAGCATTTACTTTGGCGATGTCTGCGGCGGAGGCGGTGGTGCAGGAGCCAGACAGGCTCAGGCCATACAGGCAGAAACTAACCGCGCCTTACCGCTGGAATTCCAGTTACCCGGTTTTGGCCATAACGGTAAGCAGGCAGCGGCAATTCAGACCTTCGAGCGGGCAGAAGATACTGACGACCCCTTCAACAACTTCTAGTATCAGGGAAAACCTTCCGCTCTTTGGCGCTTTCCCTATCCGAGTTTCTTTCTAAGCGACCCAGTCCCAACAACAGTCGGGTTCAAAGCATACGCCTGAAATGCGTGCCGTAGGGCTCGTAACCCAGACTCTCATAAAAGCTATGAGCATCAGCTCGCCGACTATCTGAGGCAATAAAAACACCGTATGCCCCCCGCTCCTCGGCCCATCCCGAGACTCGCTTCATAAGTTCTCTCGCGACGCCCTGTCTGCGATAACCCTGGCTCACAAACAATTCCTCAACTTCGACAATAGGTCGGGGATAACGGAACACGCTTCGCAGAGAAAACATGACAAAGCCAACAAGCTCATCTACGTGCAATGCCAGGTGTAAACAGGCATCAGGGGTATCAAGAAGTGCCAGAAATGAATCCTGAGTATCATCAAGATAGCGATCTTCCTGTTCTACAAACTCTCCATAGAGACGTTGCAGAGCCTTGTGATCCTTACGTTCAGCGTTGCGAAAGCGTATCATCTATACCGAAGTGGACAGGATGTATTCAGAAGCTACTACTCCTCGGCTACCTCATTCCTAGTGACGCTGGACGAGGTCCCGTAAATACGCCCGCAATCGCGGCGCGATGTCCCTACGCTTAAGGGCATACGCCAGGTTTGCCTGCAGGAATCCAAACTTATCCCCGGCATCATAGTGATCGCCGGTGAATTCATAGCCGATAAAACCCTCAACCTTCATCATACGAGCCATTGCATCAGTAAGCTGCAACTGCCCGTCTTCATCGAGCTCTGTCTCCTCCAGATACTTGAAAATAGAGGGTTCAAGGACGTAGCGCCCCACAATACCCAGATTCGAAGGAGCATCCTGCACGCTCGGCTTTTCCACCATGGTGTCCAGGTCGTACGTTCTCTCTCCCAGAGAGTTCCCCCCACAGATACCGAACAGCGGCACTTCTTCCTCCGGCACCCGCATCAGGGCAACCACTGATTTCTGATACTCCGCATAGACCTCGACCATTTGCCGGGCACAGGGACGGGCCGAATCGACCAGGTCGTCTCCCAGGAGAACGAGAAATGGTTCATCGCCTACGAGCTCCTTGGTGCTGAGCACGGCATCTCCGAGACCCCGTGGTTCCTGCTGCCGAACAGTGACGATCTTGGCAAGGGAACAGGTTTTTTTCAGCTTTTTTGCAAGGTCCTCTTTACCGAGAGCCATAAGTTTTTGCTCAAGCTCGGGAGCATCATCAAAGTGATCGAGAATCTTGTTCTTACCGCGGCCGGTTACAAAAATGATGTCCTCAATACCCGAGGCCACCGCCTCTTCGACGATGAGCTGTATTACGGGGATGTCGACAATCGGAAGCAGCTCCTTGGGAACCGCCTTGGTTGCGGGGAGAAACCGGGTCCCTAAACCGGCGGCAGGGATTACTGCTTTCTTGATACTCTTGGCGGCCATAGTTACCGGATTACTCGCTGATAAAGAAGATTATAAGAACAGTCGCCGGATAAACATGTACGATCTTATCACGAGACTGCTCTGGTTTCTCTCTGCCCACACGGACTTGCGTCCGTGCTCTAAAGCAGTCTCCGGATAAAGATGTTCGATTTTATCCTGCGACTGCTCTAGCTCCTCTTTTCCCGCACGGACTTGCGTCCGTGCTCTAAAGCATTTTTCACAACGCTTTAGAAAAATGCTCTAAGCATTAGAAACCAGATGAAAATGTAATATGTGATGATGCGTAAGTCTAACAGATTTCATAATTTGCTAGTGATTCCTAACAAAGTCGTCTCCGTCTACGTGAATGCCGTATAGATCCGCTCGCAACACCTCGATCAGCAGATCTCATTCGCGTACCGCACCCCGAGCGGCACCCCCACAAGAGCTTCCGAGTCACTGGCCTCAACCCTCGCATTCGAGCCCTGCAGTCGAGGCATCAGGGCCGACAGCGCAGCAGCTCAAACAAGGCCGCAGAAGCTCGCAGACGCCTTAAACTTATTGGCCTAAGCCGCCGATACTATTACTAGACCCCTTTTGGCCAAAGGCTACACACAGGGATGTTTCATTAGTATTTTTAGTCACTTAGGTGAAGAATCGGGGACGGCAGATCCTCTGCTGGCGCATATGGAAAGCATTCTCATCGTTGAAGACACAGACTCATTGCGCGAAGTACTGAGTACGGTCCTGGCCGCTGAGGGCTACAAGGTTACCAGTGCGGCAAGCGCGGAAGAGGGCCTCAGTCTTTTTGAGGATGAGGATTTCACCCTGGTACTCTCCGATCTCAAGCTGCCAAATCGCAGCGGACTCGAGTTCCTCGAAGAGTCTCGACGCATCGACAACTCGGTTCCCGTCGTCGTCATGACCGCCTATGGCAATATAGAAATCGCAGTGAAAGCGATGAAGCTAGGGGCCTGCGATTTTATCACCAAGCCCTTTGACCCCGAAATGCTTTGCAGCGTAATTGCACAGGTTGCGCAGCACCGACGCATCATCGACCGCAACTGGTCGAAGTCAAAACGCAGGATCATAACGCAAAATAAAAAGATGGAGGAAGTCCTCTCCCAAGCCCGCAAAGTGGCCGCATTAAACACTCCGGTCATGATTCTCGGAGAAAGCGGAACGGGTAAAGAACTCATCGCACGCTATATCCATGAGCAGAGCCCTCGACAGGCTGAAAAGTTCGTTGCCGTAAACTGCGGCTCAATGCCCGAGGAGCTGCTGGAGAGTGAATTTTTCGGACACGAACCAGGTGCCTTTACCGGCGCAAAAGAGCAGCGTTTAGGCCTTTTTGAAGTCGCTAGTGACGGCAGTATCTTTTTGGATGAAATTGGCAATATGCCCTGGCAGCTGCAGGTAAAGCTTCTTCGAACCCTGCAGGAGTCAGAGGTAAAACGCCTTGGAAGTAACGCTATCCGCAAAGTAAACACCCGTGTTGTTTCAGCGACCAACTGCGATTTGGAGCAGGAAATAAAAAGCGGAAACTTCCGTGACGACCTCTACTACCGCCTGGGAGTTTTCATCCTCGAAGTTCCCCCGCTGCGTGAGCGCCCGGAGGATATTGAGCTTCTGGCCAGGTACTTCATCGACTGCTACTCGAGCATCAGTGAACAGGAAGCCAGTATCAGCAATGATGCAATAGAGCTTCTAAGGCAACAGCGATGGCCGGGGAATGTGCGGCAACTTGAAAACGCCCTGGAACGAGCACTGATCTTCTCAGACGGTGCCTTAACAAGCGACAGCTTTGATCTCAGCGCCGGAAACGAGCTGGGCGACGATGACATTGCAAACAAATCACTGCCCGAGCTGGCCTCCGCTGCCTTGAGAACCGCTGAAATAAGCGCAATTTCTCAGACGCTGCAGCAGACCAGAGGAAACAAATCAAAAGCGGCAAAGCTGCTTGGTGTGAGCTACAAAACGCTGCTAAACAAGATCAAAGACTACGAGATATTTTACTCGCCCTAAGACAAAGCGGAATTCCAAAGAGGACACCGCGCCAGGCAGCTATTTTTCCCGCTCCAGAAGGTAGTCGACCAACCAGAGAAGAAAATCAGCCTTTTCCCCAAAAGACGAGAGAGCCTGACGAGCGTTTGCCGCAGCCTCATCTGCCCTCTGTCGGGCACCATCAAGACCAAAGATACTGACGTAGGTTGGCGTTCCGCCACGGGTATCCGAGTCAGCATTTTTACCCAGCACCTGCGTGTCCGAAGTCACCTCTATGATGTCGTCGGTAATCTGAAAAAGCAGACCCAGGCTTCGCCCATACTCCTCTAGTTTGAGAGATATTTCCTTGTCTTCCGCCTCGGTAAGAAAAAGGCTCGGCAGGCGCACAGAAAGAGAGATCAGTGCTGCGGTCTTTTTTAGATGCCGAGAGAGAAGTTCCTCAGCGGCCCTTTTTCTATCAGAGGCACTATCAGTGGAATCAGGTGTCTCCTCCACACTCGCTGAGAGATCCATCATCTGCCCGTCGCAAAGATCAATGATGGCCAGACCGAGAAGCTCTACCGCTTTCCTGGAAACCTCTGCTGGAAGATCTGAGTGCGCAATCTGGTAGAAGGCACGCCCGAAGAGGAGATCACCTGCAAGCAGAGCGGTAGCTTCATCGTATTTGACGTGCAGCGTCGGCTTTCCCCGTCGCAGGGTATCGTCATCCATGCAGGGCAGATCGTCGTGAATCAGCGACAGGGTATGGATGAATTCTATTGCCAGAGCCAGGGGGCGAAGCCGTTCTCGAGCAATGCCGAGCATATCAGCAGAGGCAAGCAGAAGGGCCGGACGAAACCTCTTTCCGCCTGCGAGAAGCGAGTACGAACAGGCCTCATGCAGGACAGTACTACTGAGCCGCTCCTGTTCCGCCTCATCGAGCCAGGAAACGAACTTAAGCACTAACTCATTGAAATAATTGGGGAATTTATCTCCCATACCGCCTTTGGCAAATAGGTAAACGAATAGCTTCAGAATCAAAGGTTCTTAAGAGAACAGACCTTATATATACGACAAGATATATACGACAAGAAGGCAGTAGGCCAAAGTTGAAATCTCTTGGCTAAAAGCGACCCTGGAAACGGGGTGCCCAAAACAGATAAATAGGATTGTAGCGACAGGAGTAAAAAAATCGAAGACGCAGCATGCAGGTAGTCAAGCAAGCAGGGAAACAGCGAGTAATAGACTTATTTCATTGCACGATGCTCTAACTGCATAAGAAGCAACACGGCCTATGCAATAGCAGTCGGCAGGACGAGCGCCTTATCTGATATACCGACACCCGGAGTCAGCTGATTCGCTGCCAAAAAGTCATGGCGCAAAATTAAGGTCTACTCAGACAAGCAGATACGTCGGTATATCTCAGAGATGTCATCATCAGAGTAAAAATCGACGAGCAGACGGCCCTGACCATTCTTCCCTCTCTGCATTTGAACCTTTGTTCCCAGAGATTTCTGCATATCTTCTACAATTCGCTGATCCTCTACGGAGAGACTCTGTGGCGCTCTCCTTGCTGTCCCACCGTGGGACACCTTCGGCTCTGGCTTTTCCTCAGCAGGGAGTCCCTCTCGAATCAAGTTCTCAAGCTCTCTACGGCTATACTCATTGATTGCCGCAAGCAGAGTCTTCCGAAAAGTTCGATCCTCAACCTGGGCAAGAGTCAGTACCTTACTTTCTGAGGCACCGGCTATCAGAGCTGCCTGCAAATCATCGGGCAAACTGAGGATATCAAGGCTTCTCTGCACGCTTGATTTGGAAATGCCGAGCTTCTGAGCAATCTCACGAACGCTCAAAGAGAACTGATCGCGTAACTGCCCAATGGCCAGGGCTCGTTCCATGGAACCAAGGTCTTCTCGCTGGAGATTCTCCACCAGCTGCTTACTTAGCAGAGAAGCTCCCTCCGTTTCCTCCTGCTCTATCATCGCCGGGATGGAGTCCAGGCCAGCCATCTTTGCTGCCCGGAATCTGCGCTCACCAGAAATCAGTCGGTAGGTACCGCCCTCGGAGACGCGAACGAGAATAGGAGAGATAACCCCGTACTCCCCTATAGAAGAGGAGAGCTGCTCCAGCGCCTCTTCATCAAAAACACGACGAGGCTGGTCCGGGTCTATATCTATGTCGCTGACGGGAATGAAGCGAAACGGACTACCGGAGCGATTGCGTGCCCCCAGGCTAGGTCCGCTAAGCAGTGGATTTGTGTTGAAGTCTATTTTCTTCCGAGTCATTTGCCAAAATCTCTTCTGCTAAACTGCGATAATCCTCAGCTCCACTGGAGCGACTGTCATATCTAAAAATTGAAACCCCTTTTGCCGGAGCTTCAGCCAGGGAAACATTTGTCCTCACCACCGTATCAAAAACCAGACTCCCGAAGTATTCACGAACGGTTTCTGCTACTGACTTTGAGAGACGTCGCCGGGAGTCATGCAGACACAAAAGCACACCACCCACACGAAGAGAGGGATTATAGGCGCTTCGCACCTGATCGATAGTATCGAGTAACTGACGAACCCCGTGGAGGGCAAGAAATTCGCTCTGCACCGGGACAATCACCCGACCTGCGGCGACCAGTCCGTTTAGAGAGAGCAGACCGAGCGAGGGCGGGCAGTCTATAAATATATAGTCGAACTGGTCCTGGATACGAGACAGCGCTTTGCGAAGGAGGAGCTCCCGGCCGATTACCCCCCCAAGCTCCAAATCAGCAGCACTGAGAAGCAGACTCGCCGGAGCCAGATAGAGGTTCTCCTCTACCTCGATAATGATGTCTTCCAGCTTTGTCTCATGCCGAAGAACGTCATACATACTTAAATTGGTATCGTTATTATCAACGATGTAACCGTAGTGAGCGGAGAGATTGGCCTGAGCATCCAGGTCTATAGTGAGGACCTTCTTCCCACAGTCTGCAATTCCGGCGGCCAAATTAGCAGTAGTCGTAGTTTTGCCGACTCCACCCTTCTGATTAACTATGGCAAATGTTTTCTCCACCGGTGTACATCCTCAGAAGTTTCGGCACTTCAGTATCAGTGCCCCTGAAATAGATAAGCAATAAGGAATTGAGAGCCGCGTATCGTGTACCGAAATAACTTATTTCAGTACTCGTGTCTTGAAATAAGTAGCTCAGCCAGCGCAAACTTGCAAATTTCAAGAGCGGATCGCTCGCGCCCCTTTATCTAATAATTACAGATACTTACGCCCCTGCGTGCCGGGGCTTTTCACGGTGACGCTACCGCGATGAATTGCGGCTGGCACCAGCAAACCATAGGAGGCCCGCAAGAAAAAGCAATAAACCGTATTGATTTCGGGCAGTTACGCAAACCGCGTTCGGCGCCAACGCTAAGGCACGTGCTTTGAACTAAGTCCGCTGAGCCCCCAGCTTTCGTGCTTTGAACTAAGGGGTCGTGTCCTGAAATAAGTTTTGATGGAGGCAATTTGCGGACACAGAGTCCCAATCAGAGCCGTGGTACTCCCGAAATCGATGAGAGTGCCTTCAATTCGTGTATCGGACTAAGGTTTTTTCGTCGAACACGTGTTTCGAAAGGAAAAAACTCGCATTTGAAACAAGGGATGTCGTGAAATGAGCCGAAAACAACGTGCTTTGACCTGAGACTCACGTGTAACCAACTAAGGCACTAACGTGTTTCCAACTGAATACACTCGTGCATTGAAATAAAAAAGAAGGTCTAACATCCTGCAATTATTGCGCTAAATCCCCCCGTACTGTACGTACTGGTTTGAAAAAGTACTATTGTTAGAAACTCCAGTACCTTGCTACTAAAAAACAAACGACTTAAAGTTACTTAAAGTAAATTCATGATTTTGTTTCTGGAAGAATTCGCGGAATGAATACTAAGCCTACCATTGCTGCACGGCAGAAAACAGCAATACAGCAGACCTTTGTCGGAACTACCGATGCGGCTCGCAGAAGCAATTCGGGCAGATCCGTAGGATCCGCGTCTTCCAGACCTCGCGGTCGACGGAATTTTGGGCTCGGTAATGGTTCTGATTCCTCACGAGATGAAATGAACCTCGCAGAGTTTCCTCTCGCCGTTCTGTCTTCGCGTGTAAACAGTTCTGTTAAGACCCTGGAGTTCAGCGACGATTTGCGAACGCCGAGCGGTGAGATGGTTCAACGCAAATGGATCATCACCGGAGCTGACAAATTTGGCTTACCTACCGCAACAGATGATGACGTCGTACTCGGTTTGATGAGAATGACGATGGATCAGGGTTTTCGGGACAGAAAAATCTACTTCACCCGATATGAGCTACTTAAAACGCTGCGTTGGAGCACGGAGGGCAGAAGCTACAAGCGTCTGATTAAGTCTTTGGACAGGCTTAGCGGGGTTCGTATTCGCTCGACCAATTCCTTTTATGACAACTCAACGAAATCGTATCAGACCTGTAACTTTGGCATAATTGACGCCTATGAAATCAACGATGAGCGCGGCTCTGCCAAAGCCGGGGCCCGTGCAGATCTGCCCTCGAGTTATTTCGTCTGGAGCGAGGTTCTCTTTGATTCCTTTAAAGCGGGTTTCGTAAAGAAGTTAGACCTGGATTTTTACTTCACCCTTAAGAGTGCAGTTAGTCGCAGACTGTATCGATACCTGGATAAGCACTTCTACTATAAGTCTTCTCTTGAGCTGCCGCTTATGACATTGGCTTTTGAGAAAATTGGTTTGTCACGATCGTATCGCTATGTCTCAAGCATTAAGCAACAACTTGAGCCGGCTGCGCGGGAACTAAAAGAAGCCGGGTTTCTCTCTGATTATGAATTTACCGGAAAGGGCTCCCTGGCACGTGTGCGATTCGCTGCACGCAATGCCCAGCAAGAGGCAGCTACTCGCTCGGATTCCCCATCGGGGGAACACGTCGGGGTGGAGGCTGCGCCTCGGACAAAGCAGGAAGCCTTATCTCCAAGAGCAAAGGAACTGATGTCCAGCCTGTGCGATCGCGGTATTGTGCGCTTCCAGGCCCAGCGACTGCTCCTGAAAAAATCTGAAGCCGAGCTTCAGCAGGTCAGTGACATCATCCGCTATTTTGATTTCCTCGTTCAAACGGAAGACAAGAAAATATCCCGTAACCCCACTGGCTTTCTCTACCGGGCGGTTGAGTCTCCTTTCAAATTCTCTGTTCCGGAGCGTTTTGTTACCGGGCCCAAAGCCGGGGAGGCGAGTGCGCGAAACACCAGGGGCAGACCGGAGCTTAAGCTGTTTAAAACCGAGAAATCGGCACCTCCGGCATCGCCGGAAAACGCAGGCGATGATGATCCCGCCTATCAGGCCTACTGCGATAGCCTCGTGGAGAAACAGGCAATGTCTCTTACCGATGACCGAAAAGCCACGCTCTACCAGGAAGTGGAGCGCAAGATGTCGTTTTTGCGAAATGTCATATCTGAGGATCGCTACCTTGAAGCAGTCAACGGCTGCTTTCGTAAGGAACTACTCGCACTGGCAAGCCCCCTGAGCTATCAGGCCTGGTTACATCGGTAGCCCCGGTTACACTTCAGGAAAGCCCGTTTTCGGGTTCCAGGCATTACGTAAAGGCCCCTGGCGGCTTCCCAGGCGTCTCATCAGCCGCTTCACTTGGTACGCCTGCTGCAATTATCCCTGATAAGAGCAATTCTTATGCAGAGGATTAAGGTTATGACTTCAATTTTACGGGCCGGTTTTGACATCAATATAGCCCGCACCGAAGCACGGGTAGAGGCCAGGCAAACTGCCGCCAAAAGTAGTGACTCAGCGGGTCAGAGCTTCTCAAAGCTTCTTCGCGATCTCGATAAAACAACTAAAGAAAACAAACCCTTACGCTCAGCGGAGACCTCCACTCAAGCCCCTGCAGGGGATATGCTCAGCAACCTCAACACCGAGGAGAATCAGCATGCTCGGGGGCGCCTTGCCAACCCCGAGAGCAGTACCGATTTGTCCAAAGGTCTCAATGATCTCGGCGTCAAAAACCTGGATTTTGGCGTCAAAAGCACAGCACCTCCCATGCTCGTGCTCGAGGGTCTGGATGAGGTAGACCAGGGCCCTGCCAGCGGATCTGCACCAAAAGCACCGGAAATTATCTCAGCCAATATCAGAGAAACGGGCAAGACCCTCGTCAAGCAGCTCATTCCGGAAGAAGAGGTGAAGGACATCATACTCACCGCGGGTCGCTACCATGGCGTGGACCCGGCACTCAGTATGTCGGTGGCTTTTGCGGAGTCGAACTTTGATACGCGGGCCATCAGCCAGGACGGACATGACTCCAAGGGTATCTTTCAATTGCTCGACAGTACCGGCAAAGAGCTGATGGGCAATCTCAACGTCGCCGAGGACTACGATCCCTACGATCCGGGCCTCAATTCCTTTCTCGGTGTCGGTTATCTCCGGCAGTTAATGGAAATGTTCAGTACGCCTACCCCCTTAGGCGGCAAGACCGTCACACACGCGGCCAAAAATGCCGGTGACTTGGAAAAACTTGCCGTGGCGGCATTCAATGCCGGGCAGGGGCGTGTAGCAAATGCGCAGTCTCGTGTGGCACGGGATGGCGGAGACCCCAGCGACTTCGAGTTAGTACGTAACTATCTCCCTGAAATAACGAAAAAATACGTCGACAAAGTGATGGCAAACCGGGGGAGATATGAGGAGCTGGTACAGGAGAAAATGAGAGCTTAGTAAGGCCAGGAATCAAAGTTGGCACGAAGTATGCTTCGTGTCCCTTAGCAAACACTGCGAACCAAAAAGCAGGAAGAACTCATGTTGGTAGTGTTTCAGAGCAAGGCGGCTCATTTGAAAGGATGATTCGGGAACAGGCACTGTCGTAGGTGACGGCTTTGTTCTCGTAATAAGCAATAGTTTAGCGATTCGAGCGGTTAGCGATTCGCGTCTTTATGACACGGTAAGCTGCAATCTGCTTTATACGCAATCGGCTAAGGTCGGTATGAGAGGGCGTAGGGCGGAAGGATAAGGTTATCCAGGAGGATGTTACAAAATGGGCATTAATATTCGGACGAATGTCGAGTCGCTGCGGGCACAAAGGGATCTGAACGCAACCTCGGGTAGATTAAGAACCGCATACGCGCGACTGTCTTCTGGTCTGCGTATTACCAAGGCGGCGGACGATGCTGCGGGTCTGGCAATTGCGGAGCAGCTTCGAGCTGATGCGCGCGTTGCTACCGTTGCTATTCGTAACGCCAACGACGGTATCTCCATTATCGCCATTACTGATGGTGCGATGAACGAGATTACCTCGTCCCTTATTAGAATGGCTGAGTTGGCAGAGCAATCTGCGAACGGTGTTTTCAGTAACGACCAGCGATCGGCGCTTGCGCTCGAGTTTAACGCGGTCGGTAGTGAATTGGAGCGTATCGCTGTTACTACTGAGTTTAACGGCGTAAACCTGCTCACGGGAGGCGACGATGTAACCTTCCAGGTTGGTTTTGACGGTAGCTCGAATTCTCAGATTACGTATTCAGGAGTTCAGGCGACGCTCGGTGCGATTGGCCTTGCCGATACTGGTTCAGTGTTGAGTTTCTCAATTATTGATACCACTAACGCGGCATCGCAAATTGCGTCCCGATCGGCACTCGACCAGATTAACCTGGCTATCGGCTCCCTTACCCGGAACCGCGGAACGCTGGGTGCGGCCGAATCGCGCTTGAACATCGCAATTTCCAACCTGCAGGTAGCGAGAGAGAACTTTAAGGCGGCTGAAAGTCGTATTAGAGATGTTGATGTCGCTTCTGAGGCTGCTGAGTTAACACGACTCAATATCCTGCAGCAGGCTGCTACTTCTGTTCTTGCTCAGGCGAACCAGCAGCCATCTCTGGCGCTTAGTTTGCTTCAGTAGGAAGTGCAATAAGCAGTATCCCGGGCATTCCGGCAGGAGCAGGTCTCCTGCCATGGTCCTGGTGCTACGGCGCTTTGTGGTGGTAGCAAAAGCCAAAAGAAACGCCTTGCTGGCAGCAGTCAGCAGGGCGTTTTTTTTATTGTGAAGCGGCGGGGGTCTGCGTACCGGCCGCCTGGGTAAGCGATGCTATGTAGTTTCCGGGCCCAAACAGGGAGTCATCGATAATCTGCCAGGCCGTCCCGGACCAAATGAGCTCTATAGTGATAGTGGGCCAGTTTTCCCCTTTGCCTCGACGACGAAAGCTTACCTTCGCATTGTTACCCCTGATGTTAATTGAGGTTAAGTCGAGATTCAGCAAGGGGTGCTGTTCCGGAGTCCATCTATTCTGCAGTGATTCCATCTGTTTAAGGAAACGCGCCTTGTCCAGCCCGGCCTGGTTTTCCATATACGCGGTAAGAGCCATCAGGGAGTTCAGTCGCTCATGGTGCTGGTTTGTGACGACAACCTGCAGGTAGTCGCCGCAGACCATAATCACGATCTGCTTTTCGTTACTCGAAGGCGGGCCGTCCTTCTTCCACATCCCACAGGCACTGCTGCCAAGGAGGATCAGCACCGGAATCAGCACTACAAAGATTCGGCCAACTTTGTTAGATCCAGCCATGGACGTATTTCCCTCATTTCTGCATTTATTTCAGGGCCATTGGCCGCCTCAGCGGCGCTTGGGCACTAGGAACAATATCGAGCTGTTTTGGCGGCGTCCAGACTTTGTAAACGATAGTGTGCTCAAGCCCGGTTTTGTTGCATTTGTCGTTTGAACATGAGAAATTCACACCCCACTCTGGTAGTAAATTATTGGCGTCGAAAGCCCGTGTGAGGCTCATTGAGCGTATGTGCACAGCCTTGTATCCATCCAGAGCGTGAGAAGACCAGAGCGAGACAGGAACTTGGATAAGCACGAGATTCACTACGCAATAGAAACACAGCCCTCCTTTGTCCCCGGGCAGCTGCCACTTCTTACCCTCTCAGGCTGGGCATTTTCTTCGCAGGGACCTCTCACCCTTGAAGTCATTCTGGATGAGGTATTGCTGCTTAGTTTTCGTAGTGACCGCTGCCGGGATGATGTCTATCGAGGCCATTTCGGAAGTCCCTACAGTCTTCTGAGCGGATTTGAACTTAGTTTTCCTGAGCGGGCCCTGGCTGATGTTTCCGCCGGACGCCTCTCACTCCGTGCGCGGTCGGGCGATACCAGCGAAACGATCTGGAGCTGGGGCGGCGGCGCCGTGCCGGGTAATGCAGTCGGCAGCACCAAAGAGATTCGGGAGTTCCTGCAACGACAGAAGCGGCAGCTTTCTCAGGCGCGCATCGCGGATACCCCGGATAGCCTTAGCGTTTTTCTGCCCTCCTGCTTTGCCGAAAAAGATATTGGTCTGATTTCCAGTCTGAAGGCAGAAGCGGATTCCCGAGAGGTTTCCCTCAAGGTGTATTGTCCCCAATCCCTCTCGGCGGCCCTTTCCGCTGCACTGTCGGAGGCTCTGGATTCTGTAGTAGGGGCAGAATCAGCAACAAGGTCCGATACGCTTAGCCTTGTGCCGGATGCTGAAATGTTCTCACAGCTTTCTGCCGTGGCGCGAAAGGGAAAGGATTCGGATTTGCTTTTCTGGATTGAGGGAGGATGTGATGTATCATTTCTCTCTGCCGGAGACATGCTTGCTGATTATCTGCAGCTTCCTGAAATCAGCCTTCTTTGTCCCGCGCTCTATGGATCAGGAGAGCTTTCGGCGGCTGCCGGAATTGCACTGGCTGACATCCGAAGCGCTGCATCGGTCAAAGGCGCCAGCGTCCCTGCACTTTCTCTAAGCTCCCGCCTGGCTTCGGTATGGCTGTCTTCCTGTGGTGTTTTGCGGGATGTGTTTTCCCTGCAGGGCAGCAAGGATGGACTTGACCGTTTTCGAGGGCTGCTGGAACAGAACGTTCCCCTGCACGTCGACCTCAGACAACCTCTGCAGCGAAGCGGCAATGAGCATCCGTTTTATCCTGCCAAAGAAAAAATGCAGATGCAGTTTATGATTGATAATCAACTTAGTTTCAGCAATTCTGACGGCTCCGAGCAGCGGGTGTTTTTCGTACTTCCTGACAATTGGAAGACACAGGGAACCCTTGGCGTTGAGCGAAGACAGATCCTTAACCTCGCTCGGTATTTTAAGGCAGAGGGAGCGAACGTATGCTTTGTTGCTGACTGTGATGAGCCGGAGCGCGACTACTTTTACACCTACTCTGTTTTGTCTCTCGAGGCTTTTAAAGCCAGTCGCTTTGCAGCCTCGGAGACGCAGGAAGATGGCTGGATAATCGCGACGCACTGGCGTGCGGTTCGTGCTGCCCATGCGATGCGCTACCACCTTGCACTACCGGTGATTGCTTTCTTTCAGGAACAGAGTGAGCAGCACTATCAGGAGTTCGGACGGGAGCATCTCGATCTTTGTCGCTGGGCTTACCAGAGCCTGCCTCTGGTAATTTCCAGCTCAGCCGCAGTTCAGGCGTCGACTGAGGTACCGGATGCCGTACTGCCCATTGGTGTAAGCCTGCTTGATACGCTAAGCCCTCAGGCGGTGCAGGCGGTAGATGTTTCTGATGCCGCTAAGAAAGCGCGCGTGCTTTGTGTGTTCGCTGATCACACTGCCCCGTTTACCCGCTCAATATTGCAGGCGATAGCAGCGCTCAAGCAGGCGGTGCCTAATCTGGCAGTCACCATGGTTGATGCAAGGGTAGAGGGTAATGATAGTGCGGAGCTGGTGCTTCTTGCTGATTCCCTTGTGCGGCAGCCTGCTGACTCAAGCCTTCAGGAGCTTTACGACTCACACGATGTTCTCATTGATTTCCGTTTGTTTGGAACGGAGAGCAGCGTATGTCTTGAGGCCGCTTCAGCCGGCTTACTTGCGCTTTGCGCCACTCGCGATGCTGTGGGATCAATCCCCTGGACCGTCGATGTAAGCGATGCAGCGGGCTTTGCTACAGAGGTTGCCGGCATACTCACAAACGCAGCCAGGCAGCAGAAGGTCAGTGAAACGCTCAGTGCCGATTGTCAGCAGAAGGTAGCGTCAATCGAGCCCGGATTTTCGGAGCTGCTTGCACAGCGCTATCGTGATCTGAAGGAAAAAAGCGCTGCGGAGCGAAGCGATCGCCGTGGGGTGAGCGTCATCCTTCCGATTTACTGCGCCCTTGATGCCACGGTTCAGTGTATTCGCAGTTTGCTGAAATACGCTCCTGAGGACTACGAGCTGATTCTCGTCAATGATGTGTCTGACCGAGGAACGACGCGGGCGCTTCGGGCTATCGTTGCTGATAACCCTCGACTGCAACTCATCGACAAGAAAATAAACGGTGGCTTTGTGCAGTCATGCCTCAGCGGGTACGCGGCAGCAAAGCCGGAAAACGACATAGTGTTGCTGAATTCAGATGTGGTTCTCACTGAGAGTACCCTTGATGCACTGCAAAATGCGGCATACGCCCGCGGTGATATCGGTCTGGCTTCGGTTCTCTCCACAAACTCCCCTCACCTACAGATCGAGCTCAATCCTGGCGATTCCCTGGAATCTGCGGCCCGTACGATTCGCTCAATACACAGTCCGACGCGCCCCACGGTGGTGACCCCGGAAGGGCAGCTTCTCTACATTCGACGCTGGGCCCTTGACCGCTTTGGCTTTTTCGATTCGGTCTACAATCGCGGATTCTGCGAGGAGTCCGACCTTTGCATGCGCATGTATTTGCATGGGGTCGACATGGTGGTGGCTGATGATACGCTGATTCTGCATCGCAAATCGGAATCCTTCGGTTTAGAAGGCGGTCTGCAGTATAAGCGTGAAAACAGACCAATTTTTGATGCCCGCTGGGCTCGCTACTACTGGACAATATATCCTCTGTTTTTGGAGCGCGACCCCCTGCAAGGCCTGCGATCCAAGTACGCTGCAACGGCAGTCGCCCTCGAAGGACCAAAGGCACCGCTAGCGATTCGCCACCTGCCCGACGCCCTCTCGACACTATCGCAGCAGAATTTTTCCAGCCGCAGAACGGAGCTGTTTTCTGGAGGGGAAGTGGTTTTTCTCGTCCCCAGCGTCATTCTCGGCGGCGGAACGCTTTCGGTACTGCAGCATGCAAATGAGCTGATGCTGCGCGGCATTGAGGCGCGGGTTCTTTCTCTGAGTGAACCGGACCCCATCCCCTTTCCCTGGCTTGCTCCGCCAATTGCGGTCTCGCCGGAGCAGCTGCTTGAGCTTAACTGGACGAATCAAAAGCTCGTCGCGACTTTCTGGCTTACTTCATATTACGTAAAAGCAGTCAGCCAGCGCTATCAGGGCGTGTCGCCCTATTACTATATTCAGGATTACGAACCCTGGTTTTACTCCAGACCGGATCATATGCCGACCATCGCTGAGGTAGAAAAGACCTACGAACTGGGGCTGCGCGGTGTTGCCAAGACAAACTACCTTCAAGATGTGGTCACCGAACATCACGGTGGTGTGGTCGATGTAATAACGCCGGGCGTGGCACGCACCGTGTTTTACGAGGGTACCCAGGATCAGCATCTTGCCCGTCCACGGGTTACTGCGTACTTTCGACCGAGAACGCCGCGACGTGGTGGTAAAGAGTGCATTGAGGTGCTTAAGCGCGTTAAACAGCGAGTTCCGGAGACTAAGATTTGTCTTTTCGGTGAGAGTGCCGAGGAGCATGAAGAACTCAGCCAGCTGTTTGAGTTCAAGGGCAAGCTTGCACAGTCGGAAGTTGCCAAACTCTATCGTGAAACGGACGTAGTTTTGGATATGTCCTTCTGGCATGGCTTTGGTCGCATGGGCATTGAAGGCATGGCCAGTGGCGCGGTGCCGGTGCTTTCTGATTCCGGTGGCGTGCGTCGTTATGCTATCGACGGCGAAAACAGCTTTATCGTTCCCCATGATGCCATTGACCTTGCCGTTGAGCGCATTGTGTTGCTGCTTAAGGATCGCGAGCTGCGCATGCGCATGCGGCAGAACGCGCTTGAAATGAGCCGTAGCATGAGTGAGCAGAAGGCGGTTGATGACTGGTTGGACATTTTCGAAGTATCGGGTTTTCGCTCAGATTCCCAGGCGGGCCTGATTCACGGCGTTGAAGCCGAAGTTGCTGCTACCCGGGATGACGTGTCTGAACAGCGCGCAGCGGTCAATAAGACTGCGGGGAACACGCCCTCGATGCGCGTGGCCAATCTCGACTGATCATCCAATCGGTCGGGAGTTTCGGAAAGCTGATTGAAGAAGGGGATTTGGATGAACGATGAGGACAAAGGCATGAGCCGTCTCTACGTCGGCGTCCTGGTATCCCATGTCCTCATTGTGGCTCTGCTCTATCTTTCCACCCTCTATTTTTCGAGCTAAGACGATGAGTTCCCTTGATTGGCTCGTTGTCGCTCTTTATTTTCTCTACATTCTGAGTGTCGGCCTAAACCGCCGCCGGGAGAAAGACTCTCTCGTTGGCTATTTCCTTGCTGACAGAAGCTTCCCCTGGTGGATGGCCGGGCTGTCGGTCATTGCCACGCAGATGAGTGCGATAACGCTCATCGGCGGAACGGGAAAAGCTTTTGAGGACGGGCTGCGCTTCATACAGTTTTACTTCGGGCTGCCTTTTGCCATGGTTGTGCTCTGCGTAACGCTTCTTCCGCTGTACGCCAGCGGGAAGGTGCTCACTGCCTATGAGCTTCTGGAGCAGCGATTTGATGCCCGAACCCGAATGGTCGCCAGTGTGGTCTTTCTGCTTTCTCGTGGATTGTCCTGCGGGGTGATCATCGCGGCGCCTGCCGTTGTCTTAACCGAAGTCCTTCAGCTCGATCTGCTTTCAGTCGTCGCCCTCATCGGGGCAGTTACCACGCTGTACACCATGTATGGCGGGGTCGCCGCGGTTACCAGAACCGATGCGCGACAGATGGGTATCATTCTCTTCGGGCTGGGCTTCTGCTTCCTGGCCATACTCCTGCGTTTGCCGGAGGGCGTCGGTACCATGGACATGCTCTCGTTTGCGGGTCGAAGCGGCTTTCTGACCTCGGTGGATCTGAGCTTTGATCCCGGGGAAACGTACACCTTCTGGTCCGGTTGTATCGGCGGTTTCTTTCTCATGCTCTCTTACTTTGGCTGCGATCAGAGTCAGGTACAGCGCTATTTGTCGGCAAAGTCACTGCGACACAGTCGCCTGTCCCTCCTGTGTACCGCCGTGGTCAAGATCCCACTGCAGCTCGTGGTGCTCATGCTCGGCGTGATGATTTTTGTTCTGTATCAGATACACCCCTCACCTCTGGTGTTCGGAAACGCCTTTAGAACTGAATTATCAGCCGAAGAGAATCCGCAGTTTTCAGCCATGGAGCAGGAATACGCAGGACTACAGCAGCAAAGCCGCTCTGCTGCGCTGCGTTTCTTGAAAGCTGATACGGAGCAGGAGAGGGATGAGAGCTATCGCCTGTTTTCCGAGCAGCGAGTCAGCCTTGGAACACTGCGCACTGAAGCTAAGTCCTTTATTGCAAAGTCTCGGGGAGAGGCATCATTTTCAGACGTAAACTACGTGTTTCCCCGCTTCATCCTGGAGTTTCTGCCAGGGGGTCTGCTCGGTCTGCTGGTCGTGGCAATCCTTGCGGCCGCCATGTCCTCAATTTCGTCGGAGCTAAATTCTCTGGCGACGATTTCGGTAATCGATGTCTACCGCCGCTACCTTGCGCCCGAGAAGGAGGAGCATCACTACTTTGCTGCCTCCCGCCTCACCTGCTTGTTCTGGGGCATCTTTGCGACCATTGTGGCTTATTACGCAAGCAACCTCGGCGCCCTTATCGAAGTGGTGAATACCTTTGGCTCATACTTCTATGGTTCTTTACTCGGGGTATTTCTGCTGGCCTACTTTGCGCCTCAGGTTGGCGCCAGAGCGGCCTTCTGGGGGCTTATCTCCGGGGTCTGCGGTATTGCCATCGTCGATCAGAGAGCATTGCTGGCGGCTCTGGCAGGAGTGCCGGAGCTTGCAGACTTTGAGCTGTCCTTTCTCTGGTACAATCTCCTCGGCGTGCTCTTTGTCTGCTCTGCGGCCTGGCTCATCTCCCTGTTTTCTCGTCGCCCGGCCCGCTAGTGCTAAGCCTGTCGGAATTCAAGCCTGGTCCATCTTCTTGAGGCATTATTCGCTGGGCTTTTTTAAAAATGCTCTGGCTTTTGAAATGCCGGCTCTGCTAAACCTAGGTGTATGCCTAGTATCTACGACCTAAAGCCTCGCTTTCAGAACCTTCTGCGCCCGCTCTGTTCTCGTCTTGAAGAACGCGGGGTCACCGCCAATCAGGTGACCATTGTGGCAGCGCTGATTTCCATCGTCTTCGGAATCATCCTTTGTTTTAGTGGCAGTATGCGCGGCTTGCTCGTATTGTTGCCGGTGGTGATGTTCATCCGCATGGGTCTTAACGCCATTGACGGCATGCTCGCTCGAGAGTTTGACCAGAAGTCTCATCTGGGAGCCATTCTGAACGAAATGACGGATGTGATCTCAGATGCCGCGCTCTATCTTCCCTTTGCGCTCCTTCCGGAGTTTCATCCCGTGCTGATCGTACTCATCGTCCTGCTCTCTACCTGGACCGAGATGATTGGGGTCATCGGGGTTCAGATCGGGGCGAGTCGAAAATACGAAGGTCCGATGGGAAAGAGCGACCGGGCATTTGTTTTTGGTCTGCTTGCGCTGCTTCTTGGGTTGGGTGTCTCAATGGAATCCTGGATGCTCTATATAGAGCTGATTATTCTCGTCATGCTCTGTGTGACGCTTAGAAATCGCGCAAAGAGCGCACTGAAGGAGGTCGCCTGAGATGTTCTCTGCCCTGCATCCCCATGTGATGTACACCATCTACGGTCTGTTCTCTGTGCTCGTGCTTGCCAGCCTTGCGGTATGGTTTTTGAAGCGAAAAAATCCCGAGTCGGATTACAAGGAGCTTGAGCTTAGAGTGCGCTCCTGGTGGATGATGATTGCGGTCTTTAGTCTGGCGATGATCATCAGTCGCAAGGTCTCTATCGTATTTTTTGCGCTGATTAGTTTTCTTGCGTTTAAGGAATATCTGACGATGATTCCGACCCGACGCGCGGATCATCGCGTTCTTCTCTGGGCCTATCTGGCCATTCCCATACAATACCTCTGGGTTGCCATTGAGTGGTATGGAATGTTCATCATTTTTATTCCCGTCTATGTGTTTTTGTTTCTCCCCTTTCGAATGATTCTCATTGGGGAAACCGACGGCTTTGTTAAGGCGGTAGGGACCCTGCACTGGGGCATGATG
>JAUIMJ010000335.1 GCA_030433295.1 bacterium
CAAACACATGGGTCCCAGCGATGGTTTTCTTAGTCGCACTATCCCGCAGCGTCGCAGTCCAGGTGTAGAATCCACTGCTGGGCGGGCAAAATTCGAAACGAAGGGAGGAAGCTCCGTCGGGACCCGAGTCATCAAGACGGTAGAAGTCCGAGGAGACAAGCTCCTCAGTCCAGGGCTGAAGGGAGTCTTTTCTGTTCCAGTGCAGGAGCAACTCAAGCTTGGGAATGCGAAGCTCAAGTTCAGAAATCAACAGAGTAATCTCGGCGCGATCGCGGTTTACTACACAGGTAAATGGTAGTGCCAACGTTCCGTCTGCAAACTCTTCAAGTTGCATTCGAGCAATCTCTCCTAAAATCCTCCAGTTTCAAAGCCCCCGGTTTCAAATCCCTTACTATCAAAACGTATCGTGCTTTCGTCTGGCCGGACTCGCTCCTAATTCTATGAATTTAAACAATCCACCGCCAGGCGATAAGGAAGCGCCCCCCATACCAGCACCCTCGTCCCAAAACGGGCAGCCACTCCTGTGCAGACGTTCGGCCCCTCCGCCCAACCTGCGACAGGAGGAGTGTAAACAGACTCCGGGTAAAACACCCGAACCATATCAGGATTTGGTCCCATCACTTCCTTTCAGAAGCGAGCGGCCAACATCTTCCCATTGGATCTCCCCAGGAAAAATGCGCTAGAATCAGGCGATCATCTTCCCACACGAGAGTAACACACGGGGAGACAGCGCTGATAAGAAACGAGAAGAAAAAAAGATACCCGGTCTCTTCAAGCAGTGTCTTGTTTGAATATCAGGTTTTTACATTAAATAATGAGTAAACACCAAATATTTAGTGTAATAAGGGGTGCGGCCTGGAAAGATTTTTTTCAGAATCGACCGATACGCCTAATCATTATCTAATATTCATGTCTGTAACGGTTCGGCCCCGAAAGAGAAAGGCCGGACCAAGTGATGCAACACCGCCTGAATGACTCTATCACAGGGATACTCCCCAAATCGCAAACTGCACCAACGCTCATGGCAAAATCGTACATGGCGCGCTCTTTCGCTCCTTATGTTTTCGTCGCTCTGTTTTTTCTCGTCCTGGGCCGAGCCGCTCGCTCATGAGCTTGACACTCTCGGTTGGGTTGAGAGAGTTCGCATCGACCCCCATGGACTTCTTCTCAAAGCAAAACTCGATACCGGTGCGGAATCATCCTCTATCGATGCAGCTGATATCAGCTTCTTTAAAAGGAGAAACAAACGATGGGTTCGCTTCTCTCTGCGGGATGAGAATGGCACGTATCACCAGATACAGAGAAAGGTTCTCCGCACGGTAAAGATAAAACGATTCAGCGGAAACCACAGAGAGCGGCCAGTGATTCTGCTGAAGATATGTGTGGGCAACGTTTTGCGCGAAGCCGAATTTACTCTCGAAGACCGTTCTCTTTTTGCGTACCCGGTCCTCATCGGCAGGCGACTTCTTAGTGGCAACGCTCTGGTTGATGCTTCATCGATGATGACAATAAACCCGACTTGTCCTGTAGAGACCACGATTTCTGCTTCTAAAGCCCCCTCGCGGGATTCGCGATCGGGAGGTGCTAAATGAGTAACTTCCGACTTTATATTCTCAGCTTCGCGCTCGCGGCACTTAGCATTGGCGCATTTGTCTACAAGGCGTTCTGGCTGAATTTCCCAATTGAATCTGATACCGCATCAAAGTATTGGACCATCGAAGCAAGTGTCTCTTTTTCCGGGAAGGACAAACCTGTCAAAGTTGCGCTCATCATCCCTCGTAGCGATAGAAGCAACCTCGTCATGGACGAGAACTTTATCTCGCAGGGATTTGGCGTTACCACCGCTCAAAAGGGCTTTAATCGGAAGGCCACCTGGTCAATTCGCCACGCGAAGGGACCACAGAAGCTCTACTACAGGGCGGTCGTGAGAAAGATCGACAAGGAAGAGGAGGAGTCCTTCGCCCTTCCCCCGGCAAAAATACCGAGCAGGAACTTCGACGAAGCCAATGATCTCGCGGTTGAGACGCTGATCGAAAAGCTTCTTGCCGTGTCTGCTGACGAGGAGACGTTCATTCGCGTACTACTGAAGTACCTCGAACGGCCCAGTGAGAATGAGGAGCTGGCCTTCGTGCTCCATGACCAGACCAGCAAGCGACACAAAATGAATACTGCCGCTCGCATCCTGCGGCAGGCAGGCATTCCAGCGCGGAGTGCTCACGGTCTGCTGCTCACCAGCTCACAGCGGCGAGCAGAGCTGGAGCATTGGATAGAGGTCTATCAGGGCAATAAATGGGTTTCTTATGGACAGCGAGAAAGTTCTCTTGAGATGGGAGATTACCTGGTCTGGTCCCGGGGGGAGGACGCGATCCTGGATGTTATCGGTAGTAACGACCCCAGTTTTTCACTCTCGGTTGAAATCAACAACGAGAGAGCTATCGAGTCTGCCCTCCTGCGAAGTAAAACGCTTCAAAGGTTCTTCTACGAGTATTCTCTCTCAAACTTACCGCTGAGCACGCAGGCCACCCTTCGTATTATGCTGAGCCTACCGCTGGGCGCATTGCTCATTGTTCTTTTGCGTAACGTAGTCGGCGTCAGTACGATAGGAACCTTCATGCCGGTGCTAATTGGTATCGCCTTTCGTCAGACCCAGCTGGTAACGGGTATCCTGTTGTTTACCCTCATCATTGCTGTAGGCTTATCCGCCCGCTTTTTCCTGGAAAAGTTCAAGCTGCTGCTTATCCCCAGACTTGCTGCCGTGCTTGTTATCGTGGTCATGCTGATTGCATTGATCAGCCTCTTGTCCCAGAAGTTAGGACTTAGCCTTGGAATATCAATTGCACTATTCCCGATAGTTATCCTGACGCTTACCATCGAGAGAATGTGCATTATCTGGGAGGAGGGAAAGCCCGCAGATGCAATGCATCAGTGTGCGATGACGCTGCTCGCTGCGGCTTGTTGCTACTTTGTCCTGGGCGACCCGCGTTGCGAACACCTGTTTTTCGTCTTTCCTGAGCTTAACCTTCTGGTACTCGCCCTCATTCTTCCGCTGGGTCGCTACTCTGGCTACCGATTGACCGAGCTGTATCGCTTTCGCTCCCTGACCACAGAAAAGAAGCAGGGAGCAGATGAGCACGTATAGCAAATTAAAGGCGAAGTCTCTCCTCGGGCTGAACAAAAGAAATGCGGACTACATACTGCGCTTCAACAACCGCCGAGACTATCCTAAGGTCGATAACAAAATACTAACGAAACGACTTGCCCGTGCCTTCGGAATTCCGACGCCCCCGCTTTATTTTTTGATTGAAGCACCAGGGCAGATCCGCAGTTTCGCGCAGAGTGTAGCACCCTACTCTGACTTTGTGATAAAGCCCGCACGCGGAAGCGGAGGGGAAGGAATTTTAGTTATAACAGGATCAAAGGCTGGTCGATTTCGCCGTGCAAATGGGTCGAGCATGACCGTGCAGGACCTCCAATCCCATCTACATAATGTCCTGAGCGGGCTCTTTAGTCTGGGCGGCCTGCCGGACACGGCCATCGTAGAGCGTCGTGTAATCTTTGATGAAGTGTTTAAGGATATAACCTTCTCCGGGGTACCGGACATAAGGATTATCGTCTTCTTTGGGGTGCCGGTAATGGCGATGCTTCGTCTTCCCACGGCAATGTCCGGAGGAAAAGCAAATCTGCACCAGGGCGCCGCCGCCGCGGGTGTCTCAATCGCGACCGGCACTACCTTGCATGCAAGCTGGTTTGGCGAGGACATAGAAGAGCATCCCGACACGGGTGAAGTGATCACCGGACGCCAGATACCACACTGGGAGCATCTACTCGACTACGCTGCGCGAGCCTATGAATTGTGTAAGCTACCCTATCTCGGCGCCGACTTTGTTATCGACAGAGACCACGGCCCCTTGCTGCTGGAACTTAATGCCCGACCGGGACTTCAGATCCAGATAGCAAATCGAATCGGCCTGGGAGCCCGCCTAAAGACGGTAGAGGGAAAGAAATTCGAATTGGCTCCACCCGCAGAGCGAGTGCGCTATGCCCGGGAGACCTTCTCCTAGAGAAGCAAATCAGCGATATCGCCGGGGTTATTGGTCTTGATCACACGATGGCTTGACCGTATAGGACACTGAAGGGTCGAGAACCACGGTCCCGGACAGGTACCCGCGACCAACCAGCAAAGGATACGAGAAGTTCGAACGATCGACCAGATTTACGTCGGATTCTATCTTATTCTCCCCGAGGCAAAGTTGCATTCTTACGACGAAACGCTCCTGCGTTTTTCCTCCGACCCGCTTTATTCGAGCAACTCGTTCGATAGGTAACTCCAAGGTTTTCTTTCTTCCCCTACGATTTTCAATAGTAAATCGTACCCAGGGCACCCCGGCTTTCCGAAACCTTCGGATCTTTGTCGCATGTAAGGACGAATGATCTGCACCGGTATCCAGCTTCGCATGAAGCACCATATCA
>JAUIMJ010000032.1 GCA_030433295.1 bacterium
ATTCCGCAGACGAAGTTTGTATTCGTCTTACGTGATCCGATTGATCGATTTTGGTCACAGCTTCGATTTGAACAGCTGAAAAAAAAGGAACCATTCGATGCACGAGATAATGTTGCCGCCTGTCTTCAAAACGAACACTTTATCCGACGAACTGACTATCAGCGGACACTGGAAGCATTAGGAAGCGTTGTCAGTGAGAGCGAGATTTGCGTGCTTTTCTATGAGCACTTGTTCAGCCTCGCATCCGCGAAGTCAGAACTGAAGCGCTTTTGCGACTTCTTACAGGTTGATTACATTGAGGGTACAACCGAGAGACGAGTCAACAGAGCTCCGGGAGTTGAGCTGACTAAAGACCAGGCTTCAACTCTTGCCACTCACTTCACACATATCTACGACTTTGTCTTCAGCAATTTCCCGGACAGAATTCCGGAACGCTGGCGCAAGAGCTACGAGAACCGATTTCTCGTGAACGAATTCTTTTTCTGATTGCCTGAGTAGTCGGGCAGAGGCACTGCAAAAAACCTACCTGAAGCCACAGCCGTAGTTCCTTGGGGGGAGTATTTCACCGCCGGGGGGACAGCGGTAGATAAAGGGGGAGAGGGAGAGTTTATTACGGAACACACCAGAGTGTTGGACTCCGGTGTGTCCGCTATGCCTTATTCGGCTTCAGCCGCAGCTTCTTCCTGAGGAGCTTCGACCCGCTCAGTGGCGTCGAATTCCTGGTACTGCTGAGCTTCGCCAGTGTAACGGGCTTGCTGAATACGAGCAGCCTTACCGCTGAGCTCACGCAGGTAGTAAAGACGCGCACGACGAACTTTACCTTTCTGCTTCACCTCAATCTTACTGATTCGTGGGCTGTGCAGGGGATAGATTCGCTCAACACCTACGTTGTAGGACACTTTGCGAACTGTGAATGTTTCCTGAACACCACCACCATTTCGGCAGATTACAACGCCCTCAAACACCTGAACACGCTCCTTGTTACCCTCCTGGATAATTTGGTGAACACGGACAGTATCTCCCGCTTTAAAAACAGGAAGCTTTTTCTTGAGGTTCTCAGAATTAATGGTTTCGATGATACCCATAACGGGATCCCTCACTGTGGAAACAAGTCTCTAATTTCGATTTCGGGATATACCCGAATCACTGCACAAAATATATTGCTGCACGCCGCACCAAAAATAACAGCGACGCCCAATGCCAGCTGACGCAAGCCAAAGCCATGTAAGAGGAGCCCTGTATTGTCCAGCATCCTCCCCTGGCGTCCTACCTTCTCTAGTCTGTCTGAGAGGGGAACCCTAGAATATTCAAGGAGATACCCGAATAAGGGGTAATGGGTCTTCTGACTCCTTGCTCCAGACGGCATGAAAACGCCAGAGTTTGTAAAATACCCCCGGGCAAATGTCAATACAAAGCAATTGGCGCAGCATATTAGTGCCCTAATACCATCAACACTCTGAGCCCATCCGGGGGGCCGGCAGAGGAGGCCCCAGAAATTACCTGGGAAATGACGCCTCATTTGCAGTATGCAAAGCAACAAAGCCCCGACAGATTGCCGAGTGCGGCTGCCAGGCACTATACTGCCGCCAGCAGCCCGTCTGGGCTTTCCATATCTATCACCAGGGCACAAAGAAAGGACAATGCCAGAAGCCTGCTTGTTAGCCATAGGAAATGAGATTGTCGCAGGCAAGATAGCCGACACAAACAGTGCCCATATCGCTGCGACACTGAGAGGGCTGGGCATTAGCGTCCGACGCGTCTCTTCGGTGCGAGACGTGCGCGAGGAAATCATCGCGGAGTTGGAGCAAAACCTCTCACTTGCTCCCCTTGTCATCACCACCGGCGGACTTGGTCCCACGAGCGACGACCTCACCCGAAATGCAATCGCCGATTACTGCGAGCTGCAACTGGAGCAGAACGCTTCTTCTTTGGATCGCCTGAAGGACTACATGAATAAGCGCGGGAGAACACTGTCGGAAAACAACCTGAGTCAGGTTATGTTTCCGGCTGGCTCAACGATTTTAGAAAACCCCGTAGGCACGGCGGATTCCTTCATCACCCCCGTCGGCAATAAACAAACTCGATTCCAAAGTGCGCACGTCGTCTCACTCCCGGGCGTCCCCACGGAGATGAAGCGCATTCTTGATGAACTCGTCTCTCCCTGGATCACCAAAACCTATCCCCAGCGCTCGTTTTGGAACGAGATTCATCTCAAGTGCTTTGGACTATCCGAAGCCGACGTGGGCTCCAAAATCGATGCTCTGGATGTTTCTGATGAGATAGAAATTGCCTACCGGCCCAGTTTCCCCGAACTCCTTGTCTCAATACGAGACAAGACCAGAGAAGACACAAAACGGATAGAAGCTATTCGTGAGCAAATAGTGGAAACTCTGGGGCCTTCATTTGTCTACGGTCTTGATCCCCTCGACAGTATTCCAAAAGTCATTGCCAGCCTTCTCAGTGAGCGAGGAAAGACAGTAGCCCTGGCGGAGTCCTGCACGGGTGGGCTGATTTCTCATATGCTGGTGTCCCTTCCGGGATCTTCCGTATTTTTTCGCGGTGCTGCCGTCAGCTACAGTAATGACGCCAAACAGGTGTTCTGCAATGTAAAGCCAGCCCTCATCAAGCACTTTGGTGCCGTGAGTGAAGAAGTTGCCTGCGCCATGGCAAATGGTGCACGGGATGCACTCGGAGCTGACTACGGAGTATCGGTTACCGGTATTGCCGGCCCAGGCGGAGCGACAGAAGGAAAACCAGTGGGCACCGTTTGGATTGGCGTGGCATTTCCCGGCGGAGTTCAGGCACAATGCTACAACTTCCCCTGGGAACGAAATGCCTTGCGAAAATACACGGCAACGCTTGCCCTGGATGTACTCAGAAGAAAAATTTTAAACCACCCGTTAACAGAAAACTAGATAATTGGAGAATAGTTCTCATGAAAAGAATTGCACTTGGACTGCTTGCGCTGACATTGGTATTGAGTTCCCCCGCTACCGCACTCGACATCGGCGAGCAGGGTCCGCTGTTTGCCCTCAGCAATACAATGAAGGAAAAGGTGTCTTTGGAATCGCTTCAGGACAAAATTGTAGTACTCGAGTGGTTTAACCATGGCTGCCCCTTTGTCCGGAAGCATTATCGAGAAGGCGATATGCCGGCCCTGCAAAAGGAGTTTGCTGAAAAAGGGGTGGTCTGGCTTGCTATCAACTCAACAGAGAAAGGCCATGACGACTATGTCTCCCCGGATGAGGCAAAAAAAATTAAAGAGAAATATAAAATGAACGATGTCCAGCTTCTTCTCGATCCTTCAGGAGAGGTCGGAAAGCTCTACGGGGCAAAAACCACCCCACACATGTTCATTCTCAACAAAGGCACGCTTGTCTACGAGGGGGCTATAGACGACAAGAGCGATGTTTTTGTCAGCCCCAAAATGGCGACGAACCACGTGCGAGCCGCCCTCACTGAACTACTTGCCGGCAAGGAGGTGAGTGAGTCAAAGACAAAGCCTTACGGCTGCTCCATTAAATATGCTGAATAGCGCTTTGTTTACTCGTCGCAATAACTGAAGACAACAAAGAGGAAAAACGGTGGATTCAGTTGTTGCACTCGTCATCACCTTTACCCCCTCCTCCAAGGATATCGTCATTGCCCAGCTCCTAGAGCTGGGCGTGTGCTCTTTTCAGGAGGGGGGATTTGGATTTCGGGAACAGGCCTCGGGCTTAAGCGTCCCGAACGAAGAGGATACTATCACCTGCTACTTTGATAATGAGCGAGAGGCCAAGATTCTATCGCTCAACCTTAGAGACGCACTCCCGGACGTTAAGCTGGAAAGCGAAACAAGACAAATTGCCAACGAAGAGTGGAAAGAGTCCTGGAAGCAGTATTCCCGTTCCGTCCGCATCAGTGAAAATCTGCTTATCTGCCCGACCTGGGACATGGACGCTATGGCAGATGAGGACTCCTCCCCTGAGGAAGTTCGCCTGGTACTTGACCCCGGCATGGCCTTTGGCACCGGCGCGCACGAAACGACAAAAATGTGCCTCAGCTTCCTCGAACAATGCTGTGCGCAATCGATTCCCCGCTCCTTTCTCGACATAGGAAGCGGTTCCGGTATCTTGTCACTGTATGCGGCAAAACGCGGCGTCTCGGAGGTGAAGGGCGTCGATATCTCCGAGGATGCGGTTCAAGTCGCAATAGAAAACGCGAACCGGAATGAAGTCCCTCAATGCTCGTTTACTTCTGAACCTCTCAGTCGCATAGAAAAGACATATGACCTGGTGTGCGCCAACATTCTCAGCTCGACCTTAACGAGTCTTTGGAAGGATATTCTTCGCTGCACCAGTCCGGGAGCTCCACTGATACTCTCAGGTATTCTCAGTCAGGAAGTAGAGGACTTTGTCGACTTGCACAGCCTTAGTCCCATTGAAGTTACGCACGAAGCCGAATGGGCTGCCATCCTCCTGGAAAGATAAGGGGATACTCTAGCGCTCCGGCTTAAATGCCGACTCTCGTCTGGGGTCAAGCGTCCTCAGCACATCTGAATCACAGGGAAAGATTTCATCGTCAATATAGGCAGCAAGGATCTCAGCGCTGATTCCACACGAGGCTCCGCCCCGAGAGCCATGGCCGATAGAGACAAATAGTCCCTGGTTCTGCTCCCTGTCCTTACTCCAGAGAGGACCGACGTAAGGCATGCGATCCGGGGTAGAGCTTCGAAAGGATACCCGCCCCTCGACATGTGAAAGGGCTTCCTTCAGTTCTGCTCCCATGGCTACAGCAAGATCGCTGAGAAGATTCTGCTGCTGTTCCTGGTCGGTATCTTCTCTCATATCATCGTGATCCCAGGTTGCCCCGAGCACAGAAGTCTCAGAAGAATCCGGAAGCAGGTACACCTTATCAAAGAAACCGACTCGGGGACTTGCCGGAAGAAGAGAGGTCGGCAGCGAGGCTATTTGTCCCCTCACCTTTTCAAGCCTCATCCATGATGTCTGTTTAATGTGCTCACAGGAAAACGCGTTTGCCAGCACGACATACTCGGCTTCGGCCAGCACTTCCTTACCCTCTCCATACAACTTCCATACATCTGCGCTTCGCTCCAGGGCGCTAACCTCGGTATCAAAGACAAGTCGCAGACCTTCGCCTAGCTGATTCAGGACTGCCCGACAGTACGCATACGGCTGATAGCAAAGGGCGTTCGGGAAAAACAAAACATCTTCGCGAGGTCGGAAACCGAGTAGCTGAGAAGCCTCCTCAGCCGTCATGGCTCTGACAATGGACTCCGGCATATCCTTACGCGGTAAGGAGGCCATTAGCTTGATTTCCTGCCGGGTACCCGGAACCTTGATTACCGCAGTTCCCCGAACGATGTCCTCCTGCGTCTGCTCTGCCAGCGAGAGGATATGACTTCTCGTAAACTGAAAGCCTGCTGAATAGAATCTATGCAGCGCATGAAACTGAGAATATACGGGTGGCATAAGCGTCGCAGACGGATTTCCTGACGCACCCTGGCAAATATCGCTCTGCTTTTCGATGATCGTCACTTCGTATCCTCTGCGCAGCAGACTGCGTGCGCTCATAACGCCGGCAAGACCAGCGCCGATGATGCAAACGCGTTTTTTGCGCAAACGGCCTCGAACCTCCGCTTCTTTCTCCTGCTCTCCCTGATACACCCCTTTGAGCAATTCACGTTTATTCCCAAAGCCCTTCGCCTTTTCGACCCGAAACCCGGAGGCTTCAAGGCTTCGTCGCACATGGCCCGCCGCTGAAAATGTCGAAAACGTGGCACCGGGGCGACTGCAACGCGCGACTTCCTGTCCAATCGCTTCACTCCATAACTCGGGGTTCTTCGCGGGAGAAAAACCATCAAGAAACCAGGCATCGACCTGACCGCGAACGAGAGGAAGTAAATCCCGGGCATCACCATAGGCAAGAGTTAAGGAGATTCTGGGATCGGAAAAGCAGCGTCTGTGAAATCCGGGAGTACATTCCGGTAGGTTTTTCCTCAACTCGGCAGCCATCATCGCAAACGCAGGCCAGTGCTCATGAATCTTTTCGAGCTGCTCGGGGGCAATGGGATACTTCTCAAAGCTTACAAAGTGAAGGTGCGCATCCGGGGGTGCAAGGGCGCTCCACAGATGTGCCACAGAAAGAAATGACAGCGCCGTGCCAAAACCCAGTTCACCAATGGTGAAGCTGCCGCTGCCGTCGGAGAGAGCTCTAAAGCGTCGCTCGAGCTCATTCTGCTGCAGGAACACATACTCCGTCTCAGCGCAGCCATCCACGGCATTGAAGTAGACGTCGTCGTATTTACTGGAGACGGGCACTCCGCTATGGCTGCTACCCTCCTGAAGCTCAGCCGCTTCAATGGGGTCAAACGCAATTCCTTCCCAGGCTGTTGTTCTACGTGTCGTCATCAGAGCCCCTGAGGCATAGGTCATGCAAGACGCAGCCCTATCGGCAGGTCTTCGCCAAACAACTGCACCTTGTCTGTTTCCTCTAAACCAACAGGCTCAAGGATTGTTCTCGTCTGGGATTCGCCCACTCCGGATGCACGCATTTTCTCCACAACCCTGAGTCGCAGCGCTTCATCCAGATCCAGACTCCTGTCGCCCGTCATTCGACATGCACGCTGCATCGCCGTAGGAAGCTGGGCCATACCCCCCTCTGACCAGGAGACGTCCAGCAACTGCTCGATCCATGGAGAAATGGTTTTGGGCGGTAGAACGGTGTGTGCACTCGCGTTCAGGGGAGCCCGATTCAATACACGGCCGAGGGCCCAGATACTCGCCTCGATACCGGTTTTACGTCTCCCCAATATGGACTTCATACATACCCTGGCAAAACTTACCTTTTCAGCCTGAGAAATCTTTTCGAGAGCAGCAATCAAACGATACAGCTCCGAGAGATCAGATCCCTTCTTATCGAGAGCTTTCTTCGCTTTAGCGTAGAGCTTCTCCTGCTTTTCTTCATCGAGACCGCCGGCAATCCTTCTCCAGAAAATCCACCACTGCACCTGCGCACGAGCCTCTTTCGGGTGGGCAAGTCCCAGCTCGAAGGCTTTCCAGGCAGAGCTCACTCTCCACTCATCGAGTTCAGCCCCAAAACCGGGTCTCAGAAGAAATCCCGCCAATGAAAGCCAGGTAGTCTCATGTTCGATCGAACGCCCGCGTCGCGTTATCCCCTTTTCCAGCGAGGGCCATAGCGTTCGCAGCTCATGGGTGGTCCATTCCGCTCGCGGTCGACCGAGCAACTTCTCAAGTGAATCAACAATATCTCTTGGCCTGCCTGCCTGAGTTCCCTGATTCTTCTTGCCGTAAAAGACCGATATCAGGCGATCCGCTTCCGGAAGCCATTCCGCGGACTCACTCTCCGGTGCACCATCAGACGAATGTGCTGAGCGAAGGTTAAAACGAAGCTCCCAGCGCGCGTCCCTGAAGGCCTCGTCAACTGAGACACAGTAGACATGGAGTCTCCCGAGTTCACTTACTTCTGTTTGCAGAAAAACTCTCAGACGATCTGTTTTGTCTTTGCGTTTTAGCCCGTCCAAACGAAGAACAGTCTGCAAAGGAGCCAGAGGATGAAAGGACTGCAGGTCGCTACGTAGTAAATCTCCGGCTCGATCCTCTGCTCTGCGAGTAGAATAATACACATTGAAGGAAGCGGGTTGATTCACAAGGGCTTCAAACGTGCGCTCATCCAATCGTATCGCCGATCCGGCCTGTGCTCCCTGGGGAACCAGACAAACCAGGGCGCGCTGATTTCCTTCCTGCTCGACCTCGACATACAGGGAACGAGCAAAACCACCCTCAATACGCTTAGCACCGGATGTCGCAAGATACGCAAAATGGGCAGCCCCGCGAGCAACAGCCAGATGGGGCTCCTCGTTCTCATACACCACCGGAGCAGCGCCGCTTCCCCCTTCTTCCTTCCCCCGCTGCTGTTGCCACTCCGCAATGGTATTCAGAATGCGCTCCTGTACCGGACGTGCGCGGAGCGCACCGCCATTAAACAAGACCGCATCGACATTCCGTCCCTCTAAAAAGGAAGCAAGGTGCTTCGTAATTGCCGTGTCTTTTTCATACGGCAGCCCCCACTCACGCAAGGCGGAGAGGGTATCATTCGGACGATCGCCAGCAGCACTGTCGGGAAAGAAGCCCTCAAGTATAGTGCGCCTGATATCTGCCGAGCTAACCTCGTAGGTTCGCGCAGAGGAAAAGAGCGAGCTTCCCAATCCTGCAATGCTCAGACGGTGGACTTGTCCATCCTCACCAAAAGATTCGCCGAGCACCTGTTCTTTTAGATTGCGCAGCGCATGGACCAGCTGCAGGAACTCTCTTGTCGAAAGTTTATTTTCAGCATGAGTTTGCTCAACGTAATACGCCAGAGCGAGATCAAAATTATCTCCGCCAAGAAGAATGTGGTCACTTACCGCAAGGCGGCGGACTCGCGGCGTATCACCATCCGCCACGAGAGAAAACAAACTGAAGTCTGTGGTTCCCCCGCCGACATCACATACCAGAACCGTCCGTGAGCCTTCACCCAGTGATTCGGATAGAGTTTTGAGAGAAGGCGCATCATGCGTTTCCAGCCAGCGGTAAAAGGCAGCCTGTGGCTCCTCGAGCAACATAGTCTCTTCAGGCAGGCCCGCATCAAGAGCCGCTTGTAGCGTCAGTTCCTGAGCAACCTCATCAAAACTTGCCGGGACCGTAACAACGACCTTCTGGTGTTCTATTCGGTAGGCAGGCTCATGCGCCGCCATTTGTGAATTCCAGGCAGCAACAAGGTGCTGTAAGAGCAAGGAACTCGCGCGAATCGGCGAAATTTTTTCACTCTCCTCCAGCTCCGTTGCACCCCAGGGCAGGATACTGGCGCTGCGAGATACACCACCGTGACACAACCAGGATTTTGCTGAGGCCACCACCCGCTCAGATTGTTCAAGCGAGCGCTTTCGCGCGAACTCTCCACAGACAACTTCGGGTGAGGTCTCCGCCGGGAAGATGCTGGCTCGCAGGCTGTCATCCTCTCCTTCCTTGTCGCGCGGCAGATAGATGAAAGACGGCAGGGTTTCCCGCTCGCTTTCTACTCCAAGGTCCTCGAGCTGAGTGATGAGAAAGGTTTTCGTCTCGCCCTCGGGATCGAGCAAATCGCGATACGCAAGTGTGCAGTTACTCGTTCCAAGGTCGATTCCAATGCAATATCTCGAATCCATCGCTACGAGGCTGAATCCCTCAAATTAAACTCGAGTTTCCATTGTTTGCTGCTTGCGGCGTGCTGCATCCACAGGTCGAGGGTTCCCAGCTCGGATAATCGGGCATGCAACTCTACCGGCACTAAATCGCCTTTGCGCATCGCCACCTCTGCGTCTTCATCGACGGGGATCATCATTTCCAGGCGTGGCGATTCTTCAAGATTCTTGTCGGCTCGTTCCACCATGGTTCCCAGACGGTCGCCCGCTCTGGTGTTGGAACTAAAAAATCGAAAACCTACCGTCTCTCCCACTCGCAGACCGTATTCTTTGTTAGGAAGCGAAAGGTCAACTCCTTCTTCCGTCCCCTGGGGCACCACGCAAAGACCGTGAACGGCCGGGGTGATGCCGGGCACGGCAAGCATTGAGGCTTCAACACCCAGATAGAAGGAACGGGCCGTACCGGACCGAATGCGTATCCCTGAACCGGAGTCCTGCACGCTGCCGTAATAGGCAGCACCACGAGCGACCGCAACATCCAACTCCGCTCCGCGCAGCGGCTCGATTTCATTGGAAGGAGCCCAGCTGCGCAGCACATCAATAAGTCTGGAACGACAAGTGTCAGAGCGCAGCACACCACCGTTAAAGAGTATCTTGTTGGGGCACAGCATCCCCTCCGGGGAACGAGAAAGGCGATCTGCACAGAGTTGTCTAAGCCGATCGTCGGATTCAACGTTGTTACGAGAGTCACTGAGGAAGCCTGCAAGATGCCGGGTCAGTGCCGGATCGCTTGCATACGGAAGACCAAAGTCCTGAAGGCTTGAGAGGCGCTGCTGAGGTCGCTCATCAGCGGAAATCTTCGGAAAGTAACCATCAAGGATAATGCTTTCACACTGTGCCCTGCTTATCTTTGAGCTCAGCATGGAGGCGAAAAGGCTGGACCCCTTTCCCGCAATGCTAATGGGCACTTCGTCCAGACTGTCATCCGAGAGAAGGCGCTCTTTCGCCGAGCGTACCATTTGCACCAGAGCGAGAAACTGCCAGTGGTCAATGGTATTTCCTGCTGCCTCAAGCTTTCCCTGCACCGCATACGCCAGGGCAAGGTCCATATTGTCACCACCAAGGAGAATATGCTCCCCGACGCTTATCCTTTCGAGATCCAGCTTGCCGTCGTTCTCTCCGATGGCCACAAGGCTAAAATCTGCCGTTCCACCGCCAATGTCACAGACGAGCACCAGGTCACCATCTGCAAGTTGTTCTCTCCAGGAATCTTTGTTTTCGGAAATCCAGGAATAGAGCGCAGCCTGGGGTTCTTCCAACAGTATGACCTCTTCAAAGCCAGCGCGTTGCGCGGCCTCATGGGTAAGCACCCGGGCAACGGCATCAAAGGAGGCCGGAACAGTCAGGACAACCGGACTTGCGGAAAGATCAAAGTCCTGCCCGAGTTTTTCTGCATGAAAGTTCAGATTTGCTTTGAGATGTTCAAGTATCTTTGCAGAGGCCTGAACCGGCGATAGCTTCCCTTCTTCGATTTCCGAATTCCAGGGAAGAATAGCCTCTCTTCGATCTACCTGCGCATTACACAACCAGGACTTCGCCGATGTGACTAATCGATCTGGCACGAGAGTCCCATGCTCCCGAGCAAAATGACCAAGCACCACAGCCTCATCATCACTCCAGGGCACCCGCAGCGATTCTGAAGGAAATTCATTTGGATGGGGAATGTAAATCGCAGAGGGCAGAAGTGGTCTTTCTTCGACGCTATTGGGACCGGCTACCTGCGTGCAATCCAGAACACGAGGAACCGTGTGTACGTCCTCACAGATTGCAACAACTGAGTTTGAAGTACCTAAATCAATTCCGATGGCATTTGGCATGGTAATACGTTTTCTTTCGACTCTTGAAAATGGATTCAGTGAGGACGCCGCAACAGCAAAGAAGGAGGAAGCGCTGACAAAGCCGTACAGCCGTCAAAGCTCCCTAGAGATTCCCTAGGATGCAGCGACCTCTACCTCAGCGGGAGCAATAATAGCCGGTCCATCGCTCGACAAATCGGCATCCGCTCCTTCGGAGACAACCCGAGGCAGGCCAATTTTCTCTGTCACCCAGCCTCTGTGCAGAACGGTTCCGTTAAATGGCGGATTTCCATGAACGGATCCGACCAGACGGTATTCTCGGGGATTAAAACTCGTCTCCAGCTTTACTTTCTCTCCCTCATTCCCCTGATGCATTGGCTTGATACTGAAGTATTCCTTCAGAAGCCCGGAACACCCCTGATGAACGACACGGGCAACCGCTGCAACCTGTGCATCCGGATGCACGGTAACGTCTTCCATAAGGAAATCTATGAAGCGTCCTTTTTCCTGCAGCAGAGAAAGCAAATTCACAAGCTCGGCATCAATAACCTCGGAGCGAGCACGAGATGCCTTAGAACTCTCACTCCTCTGCTCGGCCTCTCGCAAAGCTGTTTCCAGCTGTACGACTTTGTCTTTTAAACGTGAGACGTCCTGGGAGAGCTCCGCTTCTCGCTGCAGAGCCGCTGAGGCTGCATCATCATTTGCAGTCTCCTCTTCCGCCGCGACCTTTTCAGGGGCACCTCGCAAAACGGTAAACAGGGCGTCGATAATGAGATAGGACAGACACAGAACAATCAGACCCTCAATCCATGTCTCAGGGTCTTTGGCGGCAAAAAGCTTACTAAGCGTTTGAAACGATACGACTTCGTACCAGTAATATAGCTGGACACCTAAACCCAGTGCCGCAACGACCAATACTCTCATGCTGTAAATCCTCAACGATATAATTTAGGGCTACGTACGGTATTTCTCTCGGACTTCTCTGACAAAGGGAGCCGAGAAATACGGTGAGATGGCTATAGTAAACTAGCCTCTGAAATACAATCTCCGCGCCTGAAAGTGAAAAATTATGCGTAGGAGTGTAACACCCGCACCCGTAGTTTTGTGCATGTCAAAAGCTGTCACCCTATGACAAATTTTAATATCTCATCATTTCGGTAAGTTACAAACCTGCCATTTCCTATCTTTTTGGGCACGAATTTCGCTCTATTTGTTCGTAACCGCTTCGAACACCCCGTGTGGGCAGCTGGCTGAGAGAGTTTTTATGGGCACATAGAATGCTCCGACAGCCAGTCTGTCCATTTTTTTTGAACTTCAGGGTACCTGAGACTCATCAAAAAGGTGTTCCCCTAGGCAATTTTTTAAAGAAATTCCTTTGGATTATCTGCCTTGCGGACAAAAGGAATGAGAGCAGACGATAGGATATAATCTCACTACCTCTATCCCTGGTTTGCTCGACAGCAATTTTCCCGTGAGCGGAGCGAAAATTGCATCCGAACTTCTACGGCGTTGAGAGCCGCCGTAGTACTTCGAGAATGTTTCAAGGGGCAGGCCGACGTGAAAAGAAACGACTCCATAGAAAGAGCAATCACTCATGTGAGCACGGGCTGGATACCCCCTCGCCCGGAAGTCCTCGACAAACTAAAGGCCGGACTGCAAAGCGGCCGCTACCAGAACGATAGAAGCTCGTTTAAGAAAGACCTGAAAGAAGATCTCAGTCTTTACGTCTACTGCCTGCGCGAGCTCATGAAAATAGTCAGGCAGAGCGAGGAGCACTCCGAAGAAAAGAAGAATCGCAATTTCGCTAAAGTACTCGACACGATGTCGCTGGAGACATTCCAGAGCATCTTTAACGTGGACGTGCGAAGCATATCGACACATTCAATTTCTGAGACTTCCGATATACAAGCCCAGCGAATCGAAGAAACATTTCTCAGTGCCTCTGCTTCTGAGGCGCTCGCGGGCGCAAGCTCCCTTGATCCGGAGCTGGGATTTTCATGCGCGGTTTTGCGACAACTCGGCCTTACGCTAATCGCCTGGAACTATCCCAGGGTATACGCGCGAGCCTGCCGGGCGTCTGATTCCTCTACTGATCTGGATAGTCGCCTGAAGAAAACGCTCGGTTTCACCCCAACCTTGCTCGCCACACGACTGACGAGAGACTGGAGTCTGTCTGAAGTTCTTACGGAAGCTGTGGCAACCCCCGCAGGTAGGGTTCTCGGTCTTCCGAGGATGGGAAAAGAAACAGATAACACTGCACAGCTACTATCGAAGATATGCTGTGTCGGAGAAGCGCTTGCTCGAGCGAAACATCCCGAAACCTACCCCAGCGCCCTAACCGATTGGGAGAGCGCCCAGGAAGCAGTTGCTGCATACCTGGGACCCAAAGGGGTAGACACTATTTTCAAACAAGCTGAGCAGTACATTGGCGGGTATAGGAAACAATCCCCCGAGCTGTTTAAAATGCTCGATCCCGGAGACACCCGGGATGAGATAGTAAACGTTCAGCACGGCGCTCGGCTTTTAGAACAGAATGTATATCTTTCAAAACTTTCGGACCATGAGCGCGTAGACTTTGCCAGCATCTACATGCGGATGCGAGCAAACAAAATTGATGACCGAAACATTCGTGAGCTGGCAACGATTCTCGCGCCACAATATGGCTTTCAAAATCTGGTTATTTTTACCGTCGAGCCAGAGAAGAAAATCCTGTCCGCCGCAATACATGTCGGTTCATGCTTCAGCGATCGCCTGCGGCCCGTTCGCGTGGATTCAAGATCAGGGCATCTCGATTTCATTGCCTCCGCATACTCCCTGCGCACACCTACGAGAGAGGATAGAATTCGCGACGGCGAAACGATCTCATGTCTCGCGGGTTCGCTCGGCACGAATCAAAAAGTCGGTGTGCTGTATATGGAGACAAATGAAGAAACACAAATTGCAGAGGGCCGAAATTCAAACCTTTTATTTCAGGTCTTCCGCAGGGCCATCGGCGACAGTCTTAATCTGAATTAGCTTTCTTCGCATCCAGTAGAGCTGCGCCCCCGTAGCCACAGTTGTCGCTACCAGAACAAAGGGCAGCCCCGGTATAATCTGTGTCCAAACCCCAAGTAACAGAAGCGTAATCTGCACAATCAGGAAGACAATAATGCTGTAGGTAACGAGCTTGGTTTGTCCTGACACCAATACCCCACCGTAATACCAGCTCCGATAGACCGCCAGCGTCGGATACAGAATACCACACCAGGCTGCCGCTAGAGCGAATGTGCCCAGCTCAGAAGAAAGGCCTGCGATTTTTATAAACCATAGATAGTTTCCGCCCAGAGCAAAAAAGATAACGATAAAGCAACTTACAAGCAGAGAAAGTACTGCCGCACTATTGCGAAGAACACGCTCAGCGTCAGGTTCTTCAGAACACGCGAGAACCACTTCCCGATATGCAATACCAAAGCTCTGAAACACAAAGAAAAAGCCGGAAACAACCGGCCATGCGGAAACTGAAGAAAGCGATAAAGGCATTCTGAACATTGCCGCCGTCGCAATTGGGTTTGCCAGCAGTGTCAGCATGGATGTCAGAGCGAGAGGAATGTAGTATCGAAGAATTTTTCCGATGCCGGGAATATCCTCCTGCCCCTTGGCAGGCATCAGCAAAGGAACGGCGTAGTGCAGTGCGTAGAAGCGAACATGAAAAAGCTCGACCACAACGCCGATAAAAATGGCAATGGATGCAAGGGCCACACCTGAGGTCAATTCGAAATAGTAGCCGATGAACAGAGAGGAACTTGAAGCCATTAGTCGATACACCGTTGAAAGTCCGATGTATTTGGAAAACCCTTCCCGAATAAGAACCCCCTGGAGAAATCGTCGATAGCCAACTATCCAGATCACCGAGGTATAAAATCCCATCGCAGGCCGAGCTGCTGCGGCTACTCGGGGGTCTGCGTTGAGCAGCGTATCGCAGAGAAAGTAGTATGCGGGGCTTACGACCACCGACAACTGCACCACGCAAAGCAGCAGGCAAAGGCTGTGCGAAAAGCGAGCAAAGCGCTGATAACTCTCCTGGTTGCGGACAAGAACGGTAGCTGCTGCGGTCAGCATGAATATCGGCGATTCAATCAGGAGCGTGAGCGGAAAGACGAGACTCCCAAAAGCAGCAAGATTTATCTCAGGCTCCTTCATTCTCGCTACAACGAGATTGGCGAGAGGCAGATCTATCGCAATCAGAAGCCAGCTAAACGCCAGCGGCCACCACATGCGAAAAACTCGCTGGTAACTGAGGGGTTCTGTTACTCCCTGCTCTTCATCGGAGCCAGTAGCAGAAAATTCATCAGACACGAAGTTTCCTTTTACCAAATCGAATCAGTGGTCCGACGATTGGCATCTTTTCAAACAAATAGGTTCCTGAGTCCCAAAAATCTATGTGTCCGGACACCCTCCCGTCTGCTGCAAATATAACCTCAGAAGCTCCGGGAATACTCCAGGACTTCCTGGAACCAAACTTGGAGGTGAACGTAAAATCCCATTTGAGCATGACAGAATGATCCGCATAGAATCTATCAGTGATTACAAATTTCGGATCTTCGAGGTTTACGAACATATGCTCCATGATAGCAATCACCTTGTGCACATCACGAACTTCGTTAAAGGGGTCGCGAAAATGCATATCATCAGTTGCAAGATGTGCAAGATCAGATGCATTACTCCGGGTTAAGCCTTCGTAGTAGGCGATATACCTCTCCAGCTCATCATGAAACGAGAACACTATGCTTTCCCTCCCCCTCTTTTATCCTGTTGTCTTGCTCTTCCGACATACTACCACTGCCTGGGGCCTCAGCTCCGATAATGGGGCAGAGCTATAGACTCAATGCCCTGAAAGACACTCTCGAGACCGGAAACCTTACGAAAATAGATTCTATTCAGCCAAAACCTTACCCTTTCTACCGCTAAGACCTCGTCCATGCTACTCAAATGAATCTGGACAAGCCGCATTCTGCGTAGCCCTCCCCGATACTACTCCAGAATACCACTCGATTGTAGCGCGGGATTTATTCCTTCTGCTATTGTGCTCGCACAGGCCTTGTAGTGATCGGAGTTGCGGCGAGGCTCGGCCGTGCATATGCTTCGTTCTCTGTAAGAAAGGGAGCTGCACCAATCCGGCTCGCTCTATAGCCCTGCACACAGGAACCCCTGGGGTTTGAGTGCCTTTGAGTCCAGGAATCGGGAAAAGTATGAGTGATGACAGTACATTCGATGATGACGCCTTCGATGAGGACGATGACTCCCAGCGCATGTTTCTTGAGCGCTACGAAGCGTCTCAGGGCGCCCCGGCTTCAGAGACTGCGATCTCCACTTCTGAATCTGTCCCCCCGGAGTCTGCACTCAGCGCCTGGGGCGACAAAGAGACGCGCTTTTTTTACGAGCTGACACCGGAGAAGATTTTCTCGGCAGTTGAATCTTTTGGATATGTCTGCACCGGCCGCTGCTTCGCTCTGAACAGCATGGAGAACCGCGTCTATGAAATAGAGATTGAAGTTGAGGACGAGGATGCGATTCGCACCCCAAGCGAACGCTTCAGAATTATAAAATTTTACCGACCGGGAAGATGGAGTCGCGAACAGATACAGGCGGAGCATCAGTTTCTACTGGATCTCGTACACGTTGAGATTCCCGTCATCGCCCCGATAGTTCACCCGAACGGCTCTACTCTGTATCAGGTCCCGGAGTGCAACATTGTTTGTGCGCTTTTTCCCAAAGTCGGAGGGCGCAATCCCGACGAACTCCTTCCAGAGCAAATTCCACTCGTCGGTCGCCTGCTCGCACGAATGCATACCGTCGGTGCGCTCAAGGATGCACCCGAACGGATCCGGCTCTGTCCCGGAACCTATGGTCGACAGAGTCTGGACTTTCTCCTGCAGAACAAATCACTTCCCCCACATCTGGAGCAGCGTTTTGCCGATGTGGTCCGCCGTATCTGTGATTCCTCCGAACCACTTTTTGATTCCTGCTCCTATCAGCGGGTGCACGGAGACTGCCACCTCGGCAATCTGGTATGGGGACCCGAGGGACCTTTCTGGGTAGATTTCGATGATATGGTCATGGCCCCCTGCGTGCAGGACCTCTGGCTCATCGTGCCGGGCAGAGACGAATATGCTCGTAAGCAGTTGATGGAACTCGTCGAAGCATATGAACAAATGAGGAACTTTGATCGGCGCACACTACGACTGATTGAACCACTGCGAAGTTTACGCATGATTCATTTTTCGGCCTGGATTGCCAAGCGCTGGGAAGATCCGGCTTTCCCCCGGACATTTGTAGAATACGGAACAGAGCGTTACTGGAACGAACAGATCATTCAGCTCGAAGAACAGCTCTCAATGATTTCTCAGGGGTAAGGTTTCCGAGCACGGACGCAAGTCCGTGCGAATTACTTTAGTACCGGCTCTTGCGCAGACCTCGGCCTTTGAGCTTCTGCTCTTCTTTATTTGTTCTTGAGATACCGCGGTCGTAGACGCTGACGTCTCTGTTAAAGAAGTCGTCGCTTCCTTTGCTTTGTTTCTGCTCGTTCTCTTTCTTATCTTTCTCGAGATCAAGCTTCCTCTCTTCTTCGTCGGCATCATAGCCGAAGTCCCAACCGGAACTTCCAAGAACGTTGCCCTTATGGAAAGATTCTTCCGGAGAGGCCATTGAGACTGAGGAAACACATAGACCGAAGAAGACGACGGCAATAATGGTTTTTACAATTCGCATTGGTTTAGCTTTTACTCCGAAGCAATGTACTACAGTTGAACTCTTACCCTTGTTATTGCTCCTTTCATGCGCAGCGTATACTGAGACCCGCCGCACCGAGGCACAGACCATCGGATAAGTAAAAACTACGTCAGTACAGGTGATTAGGGGAGACACTACGGTTCAACGTGCGGAACATTTGCTTTAGGTCTTACTGTGCCTTCGGCCCTGATTGCTCTGTCTTCTTTTGCGCATAGCCTTCCCGAGAGAGTTTTTGTCGACAAAGCGCTGGATCGCGCCCTTTATCCAATCGAGGTACTCACGCCCCTCAAAATAAACCATTCTGTTGGCTTCTTTCTGAGAACGGGGGACTTTTTGAGCAATTGAGCGAACGCTCTTTCTGGCAGAGGCACTGGTACTGCTGATTGTATCCTGCACCGCATGGACTGTCTTTGCTGTCTTCGTATATCCTTTTTCGATGGTAGCAACCGCTTCTTTCGTCGCCTGCACAGCCTGGGCAGTCTCCTCTATATCTCTGAGTGGCTTCTCGTAGGACTCCTGTATCGGCTCAATCAGTTTAGAACCCTCGGAGGATATCTGAGCCACACCTGCTTCGATGGACTTCGAGTCACAGGCGATACAACAACAGAGCAGGCACAGCAGGCTAAGTCTTTGATGAATCAGCATAAAAAGGCACCGTTTGCTTGCATAGTACATGGAGCACAAAAAATTGGCCCCATAGTCTATGTGAGCAAACTACCCGAAGCAGTGACTTTTATGCTGCGAGGCTAAAGCATGTGAGGAACACATTGCGGTATCACGCGCCGCTTAAGCTGATGGGGCCGCCTAGCAGCCTCCCGGAGCAACGGCGTTGTTGATCATGCTCTCGCCGACCTGATAGCTCTTCCAGTAGACCACGCGTTGATTGATCTTACAGTTTCGCGTAATCACGTAATCCTCAATACAGCCGGCAATGCTACAGGCTGGATTATGAAATACATACACGTAAAAATTTTCCGGAAGCACAAGACTGGGAACTATTTCAGGGCCGTCAAGCGCGGTAGCAGGGCCGGCATCGGTCGAGACGAAAAACAAATTGCCGGAGAATGATTCACTATCAATTTTACCCGCTTCCATCGAGGTCCGCGTCTGCTGCATCATCTGCTGTGCAAGACTGTGGTACGCGTCCTCCCGATAAATGAAGAAGGACTGTATCGCAAGGCTTGCGAGGACAAAGATGATGGTAGTTGAAACGAGGAGTTCAATGAAGGTAAAACCGCTCTCGCCCTCTACTGAGCTATAAAAGCCACACGAACTTTCAGATTCAGGATGAGCAGATGACCCAGCATAAGATAGTCCAGAATCAGCTGATGACAATGTGAACAAAGCGCGAGAGGATGCGAAAAGACGTGCAAACCGTTTCATATTGTTCCCCGATTTAAACCAGGACAGGAAGGCAAGCGTCCCGGTTTTACACTCTCCGTATAGATCCCACTCCAGAAGAGATACTTAGTATTATAACCCAGCTTCTCCCGGAGGTTAAGAAAAAATGTGGTTTTGCGGTATTTTTACCACCTAAGAGGCCGATACTACAGAACATCATCGGCTAAAAGGAGACTGATGTAACCTGATTAAAACATCTCCACGTATGGAGATTGTGCATCCCCGGAGACCCGAAAGCCTCCGGGGAAGTGGGAATTAAACCGAATAGGTAGAAGAAGAAGTAGAACCTCCTCTACCGGTCCAGTTCGTGTGGAAGAACTCACCGCGTGGCTTATCAACCCGCTCATAGGTATGCGCGCCGAAGAAGTCTCGCTGTGCCTGCAAGAGGTTCGCAGGGAGACGCTCCAGTCGGTATCCATCAAAGTAGGAAAGCGCAGTAGTGATAGCCGGGAGCGGAATACCGTTCTGAGCTGCTGTTGCAACTACGCGACGCCAACCCGCCTGCTTGGTGTTCATCACCTCACTGAAGAAAGGATCCAGCAAGAGATTCGCCAACTCAGGATTCTTATCGAAGGCTTCCTTGATTTTACCGAGGAACGCCGAGCGGATGATACAACCACCACGCCACATAAGAGCGATTCCACCGTAATTCAATTTCCAGTTAGACTCCTCGGCCATAGCTGCCATCAGAGTAAAACCCTGTGCATAGGAAACGAGCTTTGCACAGTACAGCGCATCATGGATATCCTGGATGAATTGCTTCTTGTCGCCTTCAAAGGAAGGCTGCGGTCCGCGCAGGATCTTGCTGGCTTCCGCTCGTTCACTCTTCAGAGCTGAGAGGCAGCGAGCAAAAACGGCCTCACCGATGAGCGTTACCGGCATTCCCAAATCGAGTGCGTTAGTCGCGGTCCATTTACCGGTTCCTTTCTGACCAGCAGCATCAAGGACCTTATCTACGACATAGCCATCACCATCCTCGTCTTTCTTAGCAAAGATCTCGGCGGTAATTTCGATAAGGAAGCTATCGAGCTCTCCTTTGTTCCACTCGGTGAACACTTCGTGCAATTCGGGATTGCTCAAACCGAGAACATCCTTCATCAGGTGATACCCTTCGCAGATAAGCTGCATGTCGCCGTACTCGATACCGTTGTGAACCATCTTCACATAGTGTCCCGAGCCGGCCTGACCAACCCAGTCACAACAGGGTGCCCCGTCCTCTACTTTTGCGGCAATTTTTTGAAAGATTGGTTTTACGAATTCCCAGGCATCATCGTTACCACCAGGCATGATTGAGGGACCGTTAAGCGCTCCCTCCTCACCGCCGGATACGCCGGCACCGACGAAACGAAGGCCCTGCTTGTCAAGCGACTCGGCACGACGATTGGAGTCGGGGAAGTGGGCGTTACCACCATCAATGATGATGTCCCCTTTATCGAGATGGGGGACAAGCTGCTCGATAAGCGAGTCCACCGCGGGACCAGCCTTTACCATCATCATGATTTTTCTGGGCGACGCGAGCGTATCGACAAACTCTTCAATGCTGTGGCATCCGGTAATGGACTTGCCAGCACCCCTTCCCTCAACAAAGGCGTCTACTTTCTCTGTCGTTCTGTTATAGACGGCAACGTGGAAACCCTTGTTGGCCATATTCAGGACCAGGTTTTCACCCATCACCGCGAGTCCGATTAATCCGATATCAGCTTTGCCCATTTTGTCTTCCTTTCGGTTAGGAGGGAGTACCTCTCTTAGATCTTCAATAAAGGCCCATACAATTACGTCTGGACACGGGTTCTCAACGCAAAACGCTTCATCACGAATGCCTGCGGCATGATGCCCATGTGAGGAACACCAGGAAAAACTCTGCACAATGTCGATTCGCCCTCGCGGATCGTTTCACTCTACAGAGTTCGTAGCCATAATACTCGCCACGCTGAGAACGCAGTATAGCGCCATTCCGGCCAGAAATTCGAGTGTAAACATGGCCACTCACCACAAACCTCGCCTTCAGCCACCGGGGTATAGATGCGATAAACACCGTAACTGTTCGACTTAGGATTGCACGCCTGCCAGCAAATACCCAGCGCTTGAACTCCTCGCAGTTAAGTCTCCAAAATCAATAGATTTAAATACGTCATTCGCGGTATTTTACTCATATACAAAAGGAATCAGCCGGACGAGTTGATTTCCTACTAAGAAGTGTGGGATTATCTCGACGCGTCTCAAGGTGGAAGAATCCACCATCAGCACCAGAAACCGGAGGAGTCGATGCGCAACTACTTCTTGATTGCTGCGATCTTTGTCGCGACTGTTGATACTGCCATTTACCACATTCTGGGCTTCGCTAACGTTCCGGTGATGCCGATTTTCCCTATCGTCTGCATCCTGTCTGTTGTCGCTGTCTTTGGTTTCGGATTTCTGATTCACGCCCAGTCGGCGCAGCAGAGTGCTCCGAGCCGACGACCTGCAGATTCGGGAAGCGTCATCAAGATCCGAGAAGAAGGACGACCGAGAAAGATTAAACCGACACGTCCCGAAACCCTTGACCCTCTGGCGCCTCGACTGAGAAATGTGCCGAACGACGAGAACGATTTGCTTCAGCCTCGCTCAATACGATTTGAAAACCAAAAGCGAAAACAACGTGAAGAGCGCCTTGCTGAAGGTGTGCTCGATGAACCCAATTTCGACCTGGTATCGCAGGAGACCGCCGACGAGTATCGACGAGCTACAGGCACCGAGAGCAATAGAATTGAATCTTCACTCATACGCAACATCGACACCCTGAGTATTCCTGATCTTACTCAATTAGTGCACAGACACGGTAAGGCGCTTTCGGACCTGATACGTGAATCGAAATCCAGACTCGTCGCAGTGCAAAGCCAGATGATAGAACGGATGCTCTCAACCTCGCCGGAATACACAAACTCGGTGGTGGACGTAAGGAGAATCATCGGTGCCCTGGAATCCCGACTGGAGAAGCTGCTCGATTACAGTGAAGATCCCCGCTCCGGACGAATGCTCAAGGTGCGAACACTAATACAGGAAGATCTCATTATCCCCTGCGATGCGGTTAATGCTCTGATAAGTTCGGGAGAGCTCCCCTCACTGCCGCCGGAGCAGTGGGAGCCAACGCTTGACCGCCTGCTGACCCGGGCAGAAACACACCTGAAGAAAGTCTCTCAGGAGCAAAATCTCAAGCAAAAAGTGCAGAATCTCTAGAGCAGTCTTCGGGCGCGTCCTACACCCACTCTCTGTGCTGAGACAGCGTTTGTATCAGCGCTTCCTCGCGACTGCCTGCAGGGGGTTGATAATTATACTCCCAGGATACGTTAGGCGGCAGTGACATCAGGATCGATTCCGTTCTGCCATTGGTTTTTAAACCAAATGTAGTTCCCCGATCGTAGAGCAGATTGAACTCGACATATCGACCTCTTCTCATCAGCTGAAACTTCTTCTGGTTCTCGTCCCAGGGCTCATCGGAACGCAGATGAACGATTGGGAGATAGGAGTCGAGAAAAGCTTCTCCTGCCTGCTCAACGAAAGAATAAATCTCGGGAAGATTCTCCGGGTCATCCTTTCCCAGGTAGTCAAAGAAAATACCTCCAACTCCTCTGGCCTCCCCCCGGTGCGGAAGATAAAAATACTCGTCACAACGTTTTTTAAAGTTTGGATAATACTCCGGGTCAAAGGCATCGCAGGCGTTCTTCAGGGTGCGATGAAAATGCACGGCATCTTCTTCCCAAAGATAGTACGGAGTCAGGTCAGCACCACCGCCGAACCAGGAGTATGACTCGACTTCTAAATAACGAAAGTTTGCATGGGTAGTAGGAATCATCGGGGAATGGGGATGGAAGACAAGCGAGACCCCCGTCGCATAAAACTTAGCATCCCTTTCCTCGCCGATAAGTTTTTGACTCATTGAGGGAGGCAACAATCCATGAACCTCGCTGACGTTTACGCCTGCGGATTCGAAGATTCTGCCGTTTCTCATTACTTTAGTGAGCCCGCCACCGCCATGGTCTCCCGATTTATCGACGCGAGTCCAATAATCGTCGATGAATGTTCCTTCCCCATCCACTGCCTCAAGGGCAGCACTTATCTCTGCCTGCAAGCGTTGTACGAGAATAAGTGCTCTCTCTTTCATCGAAATGCCATCCCTATGATTTGTTCAACTGCTATCGATTAACCTACGCTACGTATCGACACTTCATTGACGCAGAGTACATCATCAGCCGTTCGTAATAGTAAATTGGGAGGATGTTGTCACGCCTTAGGGCTGAGCGAAGCCTTGGCTACATCGCCGAGCACAATCGGCCCGTTGTCTGAACGTGAAGGCGAAGAGTGTTGTATAGGGAGAAGGCAGCAAGAGTGACGGGGCCTGAGACCCGACAGGGAGTTAGCTACGTGCCGTTATCCACGGCATTGGAAACTGATGAAATCATCACCGCCCGACTGCCGTTTTTCTTGCCGATAGTTGCCTGAAACTTTTCCCGTCCGCCAACCTCAACCCGCACTGGACTTTTGGGTGCCGAATCAAGGGGGATAAAGTCTCCGACCTTTAGCGAGAAGATATCTTTTGTAAGTATCTTCGCCCGACCGAGGACAGCAGCCACAGGCACGGTAGTATGTAAAAGGTGCTTGCGCAGTCTTCGCTCCATTTCGGGATTAGATACTCGGGACGGATTACCGAAGCCACCGAGCTTTTCCTGCAGCGGCTTAAACAATCTCTGGGGAAGAAAGAACTCTATGTCAGAATCATTCCCCTTGCAGCTGACGCTCAATGAAACGCGCGCAATCTTGTCCGAACCATTGAACTCGACCAGGCTTTGCGTGTGCTCCTCGGCACGCTTGTAACGAGCCTCAACAGAAAGCGTTTTTGAGATACAGCCTGCCAGACTTTCCAGCACGCTAAGAGCATGCTTGCCCATAACGCGACGCTCTATTGCGGTGTACTCACGTCGACTATGACGTCTGAAATTCACTCCGCTGCCGCCAAATCCAAAATCAACGATCTGGTCAACCAGGGGATCACTGAAAAACAATACTGCCTCCCCCGGAAGTGGCGAAAGGGAGAAGACGTGGAGATTAGCCGGAGTACTCAGTGACTGGAAAACCGTTGATACTCGCTCTTCCGAAATATCCCTAACGCGAATATCAAAGACCGCAGCGATACTTCTCGATAGCTCCGCACGAAGTTGGCGAGCCAGATCTTCAAATAGCAGTGTCACGCCCGGGAACTTGCCCTGAACGATGCGCTCACTCTCTCCAAGAGACAGTTTTTCGAAGGACGGTGTGGGTTTAGGAATAGTGCGTCTTTGCCCGATGTGGCCAAGAAGGGACTCTATCTGCTCTTTGTCTAATTCCATCTACGCGCTCAATACTCCTTATTTCCAAAAAAAATCAGAGAAAAAGTCGTCATTTTTTCGGTTTATCTTGAAAATTTCGCGATCTGATTCGATCAGCTGCGTACTCAAACCGGGAGCTAAAATGAAAGCTTCTGGCTAAACCCCTACAATTACTCGCCTTAATTTAGGGCAAAAATGCCTTTTTTCTGAGGGCAAAATTTGGACTTTCTCAAATAAAACTGCTAATTGATGCAACAATTATATTGCTCGTCCACATATCAGAATTGAACGTGTGGCTCAGCTGTTCTTCAGCGGTCGTGCTTTCATTTCGGAGTAAAAGAAAATTGGAGTTCAACTGTTGCGGTGTGGGGGAATGAACTGACTTTCGCGACGGTCAATATATAAAGGTATTGGAAGTTATCTAGGAGTTGATAAAATGTTTACATCCATCGCGAAGAAAGCACTTGCATTTAGCTTGTTTGCTTTACTTCTTATTCCCGTATCGAATGCTTCGGCTACCCGTCTTTTTGACGCCACCGGCCTCAGCAGCATTCGCTTCATCGGACAAAACGCTGCAAGTAACAACTTTCGAATCGTTCACGGTTACGGCGGAGCTTTTGAGACGCCTGTTCAGTATTCGTTCGAAGTACGAAACGACGGAACAGCGAC
>JAUIMJ010000336.1 GCA_030433295.1 bacterium
GCCGTCCTCTGCAGGCTGACTACATATCTCTGACACCCTCTCGACCGCGGCCCGAAAGGACGCCTTGTCCTCAGCCCGTAACTCAAAGCAGGCCTCAGCATAGTCAGCAACCACATTGGAGACGGTGCCGCCGGATATCTCACCGAAATTAGTCGTTACGCCGGTCTCGAAGTCAGTAAGATCCTTTATCGCGACGATGAGACGGGCAAGATACTCTACGGCACTCGCTCCCGAACTCAAGTGCAAACCCGCGTGTGCCGCACGCCCATGAATGAAGAGACGTCCATGATAAATACCTTTGCGCCGGGTAACGAGCGCATCGTTCGGTCTTCCCGGCTCTAAGACAAAGGCCTTCTGACACAAGGCAGCTTCCGCATGGATGAGATCACAGGACTGACCCGACCCCATTTCCTCGTCGGAATTGATGATCAGCGTGATGGGAAGCGCATCTAACTTTGAAACCCTCTCCAGCGCTCGCAATGACTGCAGCAACATAACGATGCTGCCTTTCATATCGTGCACGCCGGGCCCATAAGCTCGATCGCCCTGAATTGAAAAATGTTTAAAATCAGACTCAGGTGGATGCACCGTATCCGCATGAACGCTGAGCAGGACTCTCCCCCCTTCACGACAGGAGTTCCGGGCTATGAGAATATCACCGATTCCGTCCCGGGGAATCCGCTGCACGTTCATGCCAATACTGCGCAGTTCACCGGCAAGAATGCTTTGGACCTTATTAGTTCCCTCTTTGTTTGCGGTAAAACTATTTATCTCAACCAGAGACTTCAAAAGCACGATTGAGGCATGATAGCCCTCATCCAAAAAAGAACATGCCTTTGAGTATATTTCTTCCTCACTCATTTCAGGACCCTATGCTTAGCGCACACAGAACAGTACAGACCTCCCAGAGCTTAATCTATAGGCCGATGCCAATCAACACATGAAGCCGGGTGTTCCGCCGCATCTGACAGTTCGACAGGCAAGCACGTTGGCAGTATCTCTGCAGCTCCCAACGAGAGGTACCATGATTACCACTAGTTTTCTGACCGAGAATGCCCTAAGCTGAAAAGCATTGCGGCGCTCTTGTTCACGGGACAAAAGAATACTATCGGCTTGCTAGATACGAACATCACCCCAAGCAGACAATGGAAAGAGAGTTTTTTCTTGGAATTGGAGCGCAACGCTCCGGAACGACGTGGCTTGCTGAGTACTGCCGTGCACATCCTCAGATAGGTATTACTTTCCCCAAAGAAGTTCATTACTTTGATGTCGTTCATTGCCCCAAAATGTGTCCGGTATCGAATCGACGGGAGCGCGATGAACTCGAAAGAATTCGTCAAAAGGCTCCTGGCGAGCGGAGTGAAGTGGATGAACAACTTCTGTTTTACTTTGAGCAACGAGCCAGGATGTTTGAGGATGAACGGTATTATGTAGAGTTTGTAGAGAGCTTCGCCGAGCCCTCTCACCGGGTTCTTGGAGAAATAACGCCATCCTACTCCCTTCTGCCAGCCAGCGGCTTTCGAGCGATCAGAACATTGATTCCGCAATGCAGGTTCGTTTTTGTCATGAGAGATCCCGTAGAGAGATTCTGGTCTCACGTGCGCTGGGCTCAGGAAAAACAAGAGGAACACGCCGATGCAAGCGAGAGAATTGCATCGTACCTCAAGGATAAACAGTTCGTGCTGCGAACCGACTACAAAAGAACCCTTGAAGAGCTGCTCAAAGCAATAGCCGAGGAGGAGATTTGTGTTCTGTTTTACGAACACCTCCTCGACGAGGGCAAATCTGCTCTGGAGCTAAAGCGCTTTTGTAGCTTTCTGGGGGTCGACTTCATAGCAGGGGACGTGCACAAGAAGGTAAACGCCGGGGTTAGCGGCAAGCTCCCCTCGGACGTTCATTCTGCTGTCGCTGACAGATTTTCTTCAGTCTACGAATATGTTTTCCGTACGTTTAACGAAAGAGTTCCTCAAAGGTGGAGAGAGAATGCGCCCACGGGAGTGTGAAACGAGCATCCCGGAGTGCGAATAGAAGGTGACGCGTATCTGAGCATATGGGTGGCACCTTTGTTCACGCATTGTGTACGATAAACACTGGTTATACCGACAAGAATACCATACCCTACTGCTTGAACACCAAACGGCTAATACCGCAGAACGATGTAACCCGAAATGCAACTCGAAATGCTTCTCGAAATGCTTCTTTGGGCCGTGCCGCTCTGTGATACGGAACTACTTTCAGCTGAGTTAGGCTTCAAAACACAAAGATGAATACGGTCAAACAACTCGTCAGTAAACTCCTCCCCGCTCCGCTCCTGCGCTTTGTAGAGAAGAAGCATTTTTTGACGAACCTGAAAAATTTCGATCTCAGTGAGGAGCCGGACCTGCTCGCTGCTCGGCAATATTTTGCCAAAGACTCTGTCGCCCTGGATATCGGAGCAAACATCGGGCTCTATACGCGCTTTCTCTCCGAATCACTTGGAGCAAATGGAAAGGTTGTGTGTGTAGAACCCATGCCGAGGACCTTTGATATCCTATCCAACAACATAGACAAACTCGGGCTAGGGAACGTCACCGCCGTCCATGCCGCAGTCAGCAGCAGCCCCGGGCAGGTAACTATGGAACTACCAGCCAATGACTGGGGAGGGGTAAACTACTACAGAGCGCATATCAGCAGCGATGGTGACAATACGTCTTCGGATACTTTTTCAGTTGATGCCATCACGCTCGACAGCCTCATTGAATCTCAGGGAATTGATTTCGCGAAGATTTCATTTATTAAAGTTGATGTCGAAGGCTTTGAGCTTGATTGCCTGAAGGGTTCTTCCCAGCTTCTCAGTAAGGGTAACGCTGTCTGGTTGGTCGAAGTCGCCGGTTCTCCCGATGATACCAGCTCTTCGGCCAGCAAACTTGCAGAAATATTCGCAGATCAGGGATACTACCCCTACATCAACGAGAATGGTGTGCTGCGCGAGAGAAGAAGCGGAGACTCGGCGATTAACTACTTCTTCATGCGAAGGAAGGAGAATACGTAATACCTCTTTTTCTCGTGTAAGCTGGCCGAAAACAGTAAAGGAAGAAGGAGCGGGATGGCATTTTCAATTGACCTTTGCGTGCCGGCATATCTCGCCGAACAGCATTTACCAATACTGCTGGAATCAGCATCAAAGCAAAACCCACCTTTCAACCACATCATAGTTTGTGTTGATGCCAGTCCGGACAACTCGGCTGAGGTAGCCCGAGCACATGGCGCAACCGTTATTGTAAACGAGTCAAATTTAGGGTGCTCTGGCTCGAAGAACCAAGCGCTCAAGCATGCGACCTCCGAATGGGTGCACTTCCTCGACGCTGATGACGAACTGCTCCCAAACTTTACCGCGGTGGCCAAAAGAGAGAGCGAACGACAAAAAGAAGTTGACGTGATTCTCATGGCTCATGAGTACCGTGATCACAAAACCAACTTGCTCCTGGGCACCAACCCGGACTGCGATGTTTCAATTGAAGACCCACTGCGCTTCTTTATAAAAAATATCTATGCGAACTTCGGTATTTACAAGCGAGAGCTACTGAATGCCGTCGGAGGCTTCGACACTGACCCTGCTGTCCTCTACAATGAAGACACTGCTTTCCATATAAGAATGGCTCTCACAGGATGTGTTTTCGGTGTTTCAACTGAAATCTCTGCTATTAGTTGGCGGTACGGGGAATCGATGTCGGCATCCCATCCGATTAAGTGTTTACTCGCTCAGCATGCCGTTATGAGAAACACATCAGCCGCCGTGGGCGAGCAATACCTGCCCGACATTGCGGAACGCCTCTGGGAGATTGCTACTGGTTTTGCCCGTCATAAAAAGTGGAGCATGCTTAGAGAGGTTCTCGATGAGGCAAGGTCACTCTATCCCGAAATTCCCGAGGGACAATCGAGTCGATTTCGCCTTCTTGTCAGACTTCTCGGTGCCTATCGTGCATTTGTGGTACGCGAGCATTTTATTCGCCTTTTTAAACCCCATCTAAGAAAGAGCGGATCGTGAACAAGGACTTTTTCCTCGGCATTGGTGCCCAACGCTCTGGAACAACATGGCTGGGCACCTACTGCACAGACCATCCGCAAATTGGATTCACGGTCCCCAAAGAGCTTCATTATTTCGACGCGGTATACTGTCCTGAATTGTGCTCCGACAGTAATGCCGGATTTCAGAGGGAATTGGACATCATCCAGAAGAAGTCTGAAGATGAACTTGGAGTTAAGGAGAAGGCATACCGTTATTTCCTCGAACAGCGACTCAAGATGCTCGATGATGAGAGCCTGTACGTTTCTTACATTAAGAGCTTCGATAAAGAAGCATATCGAGTTCTTGGAGAGATCAGTCCCTCGTATTGTTTGCTCGATGAAAATGGATTTAGAGCGATAAGG
>JAUIMJ010000337.1 GCA_030433295.1 bacterium
CGACATTGCCCAGGCAGTTCAGGTGGCGGAATCAGCACATCCCGAGAATGCGGTGCTGCGTGTAGAGTAGATTGTAGGTCGCAAAGGATTCAACCTTTGGGGACGTGATGTCCAAAACCTACAATCATCGAGACAACGATTTCTCTTCGTCTCGATGTGCGTCGGGCTTCAGGGACCTAAGTCCAGAAGCTGTCGATTGACGAACTGGTAGCGAAAGCCGGTGCACAGGTCTTTCACCAGTGCCCAGGCAAGCAGGCCGAAAACAATCGAGTAACCAGAGAGGTTGAAGAAAAATTCACGCACGGTAGACACCTTTCACAATGGGAACGGGAACAGTCGATAACAAAAGTCAATTGACCTTTGTTATCGACTGCTCGAAGTCTGCCGCTAAAAACGCTGATCCCTTGCGATCCTCTCGGTGTGCATCCAAACCCAATGCCTACAGAGAAGAACGCAGGACTATGCTACTCCTGTCGTAAAAGGTATCATACTACGGTAGATTTATCAAGAATACGGAGGGTCTCTCTTTCGCCGTTTTTGTGCGCAATTATAGGTAGTTACTAGCTCGTGAGCTCGTTTCACTGCTCGTAAAGACCCACTGTGAGATGCGGCACTTGTTGCAACGACAAGGAAAAACTCTGTATGCCGAAACGGCATACAGAGATTTGAAAAAGAAAACGCTCGTACGATACGAGGTATTCGATGTGCTCAGCTCGCGGTTTCGGAAGCGGGCGAAACCTCAACTGCCTTCGCCAGCTCGATGAAACTCGCCTGCACTGGAGACTGATCATTGCGGATTCGCATCGCAAGATAGTTCACCTGTCGCGCTGTAAGTTTCCCGTCCCGCATCAATAGTGCGAGTGCTTTGCCAACCTCGTGCAGGGCTGTAGCCGCGCTGTTGAGCGCTCGCTCCGCACGTTCCGCCTCCGCAGCCTCATCGCGCTTGCTTCGCCACTCAGCCTTACTAAGTTCTGCGATAGACTCGACGACAAAGGGCTGATCCAGTGCGGTCTTTAACCGCAGGCAAGCAACGCTCGGAATCTCGGAAAACTCCTCATCAAAGACCGCAAAGAGCAGGTGTTCCGTTCCCAGGTGCTCATCCCCCAGGCGTCTGCGACGACTGTCCGCACACTCCAGGAGTTTGCTGCAATTCGGGGTATGCGGCAGGGCCCCCATGACCAGCATTTCCTCGGGACCATCATCAAGCACCTCGCAAATAGAAGAATGAAGCGCCTCCGGGTCCAGACTGTAGTTCAACAGAATCCGAACCGCGAAACTCTCCGTCGACTTGCACAGTGCAAGTAACAGGTGCGGAACATCGATGTATTCGTGACGGTGCTTTTGCGCCTCGCCTTCCGCCCGAAGGAGCAGGCTTTTCATTTGATCTGAATACCACTCACGCATCAATCAACCTCCAAAAAGAATTCGGGTGCTGCACAGCAGCAGCCCAATGAACAAAACCCGACGGCTGAGGGTAGCAAAGGTTATCCACAAAAACAAAGCTCGCTACTAGGGAATTAGCCTCCAGGAGTGACTTCTGTAATCCATTGTAAAAGCAATCACTTACCTTAGCGGTGAAGCCACTGTGTGGGTGGAGCCGCATGTAACAAGCCCGTATGAAACAAGCCCCCAAGGAAAAAAGTCCACTGTGGCGTGGTGGTAGCGGCTGATGGTAGATACGCAGAAAGAAGCAGAAGCATTGCAAAACATAGGGGCCTTGCAAAATGACGTGTATTGAAAAGTTACGGGAAGCCTGGAGGAAAAACAATTCTCTTGTTTGCGTGGGTCTCGACCCGATTATTAAGCGCTTTCCAAAGCACATGGCCAGCTCCGACGAGGCTTCGGTCATTTTTGAATTCAACAAGGCGATCATCGATGCGACGGCTGATCTCGTCTGCGCCTTCAAACCTCAGTTTGCGCACTACGCTGCCGAAGCTGCCGAGTCTCAGCTCAAGCAAACCATCGATTACATACAGTCAGAGTATCCCGATGTTCCTGTGCTTCTCGACGCCAAGCGTGGTGATATCGGCAGCACTGCGGAAATGTATGCCCGCGAAGCCTTCGATCGCTACGGCGCCGACGCCCTGACGGTAAACCCCTACCTCGGCAGGGACTCACTCGAGCCCTATTTATCGAGGGCCGACAAGGGGGTGATCATCCTTTGCAGAACATCTAACCCCGGTGCCTCAGACCTGCAGGACCTACTCGTTGAAGAAGAGCCGCTCTATCAGAGACTGGCCGGAGAGATAGCCTGCGAGTGGGATACCAATAAGAACTGCATGCTGGTCGTCGGAGCGACCTGGCCGGATCAATTGTCAAAAATACGCCTTATTATCGGCGATGATATGCCGCTGCTGGTCCCCGGAGTGGGTGCCCAGGGCGGCAGCGCTGCTGAGGTGATTGCCAATGGGGCAAGTCAGGCCGGTGACGGCTTAATCATCAGCTCGTCTCGAGCGATTCTCTATGCCAGTGACGGGGAGGATTTCGCCGACGCCGCCCGGAAGGCATGCTCGGACCTGCGGGATGAAATCAATGTTGCTCGGGAAGCCCTGTAGAACTATTGACCTGTAGACCTATTGACCGGATGTAAGGGAGAGAGAGGCCAGGACGCGGTGCATTGTCCGCATCCCGACCTCTCTTCAGGAGTCTTTTCAAGCCAGTATGAAGCCTAGCCGCACTTACTCTCGCCGCAGTTTAGACAGGTCAGACAACCGTCCATCATGATTGCTGCCTTCATGCTGCATTTCATACAGAGAGAAGCATTTTCCGGGAATGCCGAATCCCCGTCTTTCGACTTATCAGAGCCCATTTTGGCTTCGTATTCCGCACGTTTCTGAGCGATCAGGGCTTTCTGATGATCATCGAGACCATTGTCTTCGATAAGCCCAATAAGCTTCAGATGTCGCTCCAGGCAATCGCCGATCTCTGCAACGAGAGAAGGCATAAACTTACCGCCTCGCTTGAAGTAGCCGCCCTTAGGATCAAACACCGCGCTCAGCTCCTCGACGAGGAAGGTAATATCACCGCCTTTTCTAAAGACCGCCGAGATAACTCTCGTAAGAGCAACAACCCACTGGAAATGATCCATGTTCTTGGAGTTAATAAAAATCTCATAGGGCTGACGCGTCTCATGGTCGGTCCCCGGATTGAGAACGATATCGTTGATTGTCACATAGAGTGTGTGAGCAGAGAGAGGGGTTTTTACCTTGTAGGTAGAACCAACGAGCATTTCAGGTCGCTCGAGTTTCTCATGCATCTCCTCCGGCTGTGGCTCAAGCGGAAGGTCTGCTTCATTTTCACTCTTATCGTCGCGGGTGATAACCCTGAAGTCGACAATCTTTTTCTTAATTTTAGCGCTCATAACTACATCCTAGGTGTTCATTAGTATGATTCATCCACTGCGTTCAGGAAAATCGAGCAGGTACACGCAATGGACCAGAGCAATGTTTGCTTCGCTTTTGCGAACATCGCTTTCGAGTAAGCACGCCAGAGCAGTCTTCGGATACGCACAGTACGATTGTATCCTGCGACTGCTCTCGTGCTTAGGGGTGTAAAAAACCTGGTGTAAGCTCCCGTCTTACAACTTACCGTAGTAGCCTTCTTTCAGAGCATCAAAGAGGTTCGCCGCTGAGTGGATTTCTCCATCATACTCAACCTCTTCGTTCCCTTTAAACTGAACTACGGAACCATCCTCGAGAGTAAAGGAGTAGGTCGTGTTCTCAAGATCCTCTTCCTTCACCAGAACCCCCTGAAAGACTTCAGGGTTAAAACGAAATGTGGTGCATCCCTTCAGGCCCTTCTCACAGGCGTAGGAGTAAATGTCCTTGAAGTCCTCAAAAGGATAGTCGGTCGGCACGTTTGCCGTTTTGGAAATCGAGGAGTCGATCCATTTCTGCGCTGCACCCTGAATATCCACATGCTGCTTCGGGGTCACTTCATCCGAGGAGATAAAATAGTCGGGAAGCTTGTTTGCCTCATCGTCGGTAAACGGCATTGCATCCGGGTTTACCATTGCTCGATAGGCAAGCAACTCAAAGGAATACACATCAATCTTTTCCTTAGACTTCTTTCCCTCTCGAATGACATTTCGTGCATAATGATGCGCAAAACTGGGCTCGATACCGTTACTTGCGTTATTTGCAAGCGAAAGGGAAATCGTCCCCGTTGGAGCAATGGAGCTGTGATGCGTAAAGCGGCAGCCGAACTCAGCAAGTTCATCAGCAAGTTTCGGATCTGCTTCCGCAACCCGCTGCATGTAGCGGCTGTACTTTGCATGCAGCACCTTCCCCTTGATGGTATCGCCAACACTCCAGCCGTCCTTCGCCATTTCAGGGCGCTTAAAGAGCATTTCTTTGGTGACTGTGAAATCCTGCTCAAGGATAGGAGCCGCACCTTTTTCCTTTGCAAG
>JAUIMJ010000033.1 GCA_030433295.1 bacterium
GGACGCGCGTCGGCATCGAATTGATATTTTTACCGGGGGGCAGTACCTCCAGCCAACGAGAGAGCATTTACCCGTTGAGGAGTTTTTAACTCCGGATCGATTCCGGGAGTTTGAAGCTATGGCTCGCTCCCTTGGATTCCAGAAAGTGTATATGGGGCCGCTCGTGCGAAGTAGCTACCATGCTGATGAGTTCGTAAACTAGGCACTAAGGCTCAAGTAAAGATGATTCGTTCTGAAGATTTTTTCAGGGTGGCTCAGTTGCCACCGTATCCCCTTGGGGAGATCGCCGATGCGGTAACAGCAGCGCGGGTGGATGGGGTCGACGTTGTCGATTTGAGTCAGGTGAATCCCAGCCTGCCGCCTCCAGGATTCGCTATCGATAAATTGGTGCAGGCGAGCCTTCAGGAACATAATCATCGATATTCTTCTTCTCGAGGTATCTCCCGATTACGTTCGGCATTTGCGAAGTGGTATGAGAATCGTTTTGACGTGTCTCTGGATCCGGATGCGGAAATCGTCAGTACCATGGGGTCGAAAGAGGGAATATCCCATTTGTTATTGTCGATAATCTCGCCCGGAGATACGGTGGTCGTACCTTCTCCATCGTATCCGATTCATATGTCTGCGGTGAGTCTCGCGGGTGGTGCGCTTGTAGGTATTCCTCTGTTTGCTTCCATTGAGGAAGCCAGACGTTCGAAGCACTTCCTCGACGACACCTCGACTTTTTTTGAGCGCCTTGAGCTTACAGTGAGTCGAGCCTGGCCCAGACCGAGACTAATGATTCTCAATTTCCCTCATAATCCCACAGCTACCTCCGTCGATCTCTCGTTTTTCACGCGCCTGGTTGAGTTTGCGAAGTCGCATAATATGATCCTAGTTCATGATTTTGCGTATGCGGATATATCCTTCGGTTCCTATCGTCCACCAAGTCTTCTCAGTGCGCCGGGGGCCAGGGATGTCGCAGTCGAATGTTATTCGCTGTCCAAGGGGATGAACCTGGCCGGGTGGAGAATCGGGTGCTGTGTCGGAAACAAAAAGGTCATTTCTGCACTTAAGAAAATAAAAAGTTACCTCGATTTTGGAACATTCCAGCCATTACAAATCGCTGCCGCTCATTTGCTCGGTGAGCACGAAAAACTGGCCGTCGAACATATTGGCTTCGTATCTCAGGAGTATCGTGAACGTCGAGATATCATGGTCGAGGGACTGAAAAACCTGGGATGGGAGGTCGATGAGCCACTGGGGAGTGTTTTTCTTTGGGGGCGTATTCCAAAGGAACACCGACATCTTGGAAGTCTGTCGATGGGGCATTATCTGCTAAAAGAGGCGCAGGTCGCGGTGTGCCCCGGGATCGGTTTTGATGTGGATTCCAATGAGTTTATTCGTTTTGCCTTGGTGGAGAAGGAGCGTCGCTTGCGCCTTGCGCTTGACAGCATTCAGAAGGCTACCGTTGGGGGGAACTCCAATGAACAGGCAGCCCGGAGCGATTCCGAGTCTGCCGGGCGAACTGCTTAGTTGTAGAGCACTATGCCGAGAATTATTACGTTATTGCACGCGGGAGAAAAACGACAGGTGGGTATCAGGTACGCTTGGCGCATTCTAGTAGTAGTACAGATGATGCACATGGCTGTAGTGCAGGAAGACCTTTATGCGCAGCAACGATGTCCGGAAGCCGTAGTAAAGCTCGGGGAACTCAGTAAAAAGCCGCTCGATGGTGATGGGATCCTCGGTGTGCTTGATGAATTAGCTGAGTGGTGCCCGTCTTTGTCGGACATAGAGTATTTTCGAGGTCTGCATTACCTCGCGATTAAAGACAGTGAGAAATCCGTCGCTGCGTTTAGGAGCGCGATTAAGGCGGAGCCGCGGTCAATGTATTATCTTGGACTGGGGCAGGCACTCTTAGAGATACAGGCATTTGAGGAGTCAGAACAGGCGTATAAGGCTGTTCTATCTCAGGAACCGAACAGCGCCGAAGCCTATCGGGGCTTGAGCTCTGTTTTCTTTGCAAAAGGAGAGCTCGGTAAAGCAGAGGAGGTCCTGCGCAACGCCTTGCAGGCTAATCCGGAGGATCCGGAGCTTTTTTATGCGCTCGGACTGGTTCTGGCGAAGAACGGCCGTCCGGGTGAGGCGATGGTGAGCTTTCGGACTGCGACGACGAAGGCCCCTAATCACGCGCCGGCCCACCTCGCACTTTCGGGTGTGCTTCTGCGACAGGGTAAGAATGCTGAGGCCCGAAAGGCCGTAGATAAGGCGGCCTTGCATGAGCCGAAGAACATACATGTCTGGTTGATGGCCGCTGCGGTCAGCGAGCGCTTGGGCAATTACGATGAGGCCCTTAAGGCCCTTGAAAAAGCGAGAAAGATCTCTCCGGAGAGTGCAATTGTTGAGATCAATAGTGCAGTAGTTCTTTGTAAGCTTGGGAAGGATGAGCAAGCGTTGTCAAAATTGAAAAAGGTTGTAGAATCCGGCAATTCACTTGCCGAGGCGTACAGTGCGATGGGTTGGATGTATCTTCGAGCTGAGAAGTTCGTGGAAGCTGAGGATGTGCTTCGAAAGTCAATCGCCATCAATGATGCTGATCCTTTCGCGCTCAATAATTTAGGCATTGTTCTGGAATCGAGCGGTCGTGAGGCTGAGGCGGTTTCATTGTTGAAGAAGGCCCGCGATCTGGCACCCAGGGTTGATGTGATAGAGGAGAACGTCATGCGTTTGACGGAATGAGAATTCTGTCTTTACTACGCGAGGCGGACTCAGGCACCTCCCCATTTGATAAATAGTTTTTGGCAAGCAATACGTATTTTTTGTTATTTTTGGAGTCTTTAGTACTGTGATGCGAACGCACCTTTGCGGAGAAGTCTGCGCGGAATTAATTGGAGAAGAGGTTACACTCTGCGGTTGGGTACGACGCTGGAGAGACCATGGTGGTCTGGTCTTTATCGATCTGGCCGATTACTCGGGCTTTAGTCAGGTTGTCTTTACGCCGGATTTCCCGGAGGCCTTCGCGCTTGGAGAGAAGTTACGTTCCGAGTACGTCATTCAGGTGTGCGGGGTACTAAGGAAGCGTCCCGATGGGACGGTGAACCCGAATTTGCCCACCGGAGAGGTGGAGCTTGAAGTTCGCTCCGCCAAGCTCCTGTCGGAAGCAGTCACTCCTCCATTTATGATCCAGGACGATGTAGACGCAAAAGAAGAGCTTCGCCTTCGGTATCGCTATCTGGACCTTAGAAGACCTCGGATGCAGAGTATGTTGCGCTTGCGGCATTCCGTGTACCGGGCGGCACGAGCCTATCTGGATGAGCGAAAGTTCTGCGAGGTAGAAACGCCAATTCTCACCAAGCCAACCCCGGAGGGTGCGAGAGACTTCATCGTTCCCAGTCGCATCAATCAGAATCAGTTCTACGCTCTGCCGCAGTCCCCGCAGTTGTTCAAGCAGGTGCTTATGTGCTCAGGACTTGATCGATATTATCAAATCGTTCGTTGCTTTCGCGATGAGGATCTGCGCGCAAACAGGCAGCCGGAGTTTACCCAAATTGATATTGAGCTCTCTTTTGCTGAAGAGGCTGAGATTCAGGAGTTGGTCGAAGGCCTGGTTAAGCGGATTTGGAAAGAGTCCATCGGCGAGGAGTTGGAACCGCCCTTTCTGCGAATGTCGTACCATGAGGCTATGGCTCGATTCGGTGTCGACGCCCCGGATATGCGATTTGGGATGGAGCTAAAGGATTGTTCGCCCTTATTCGGAGAAACTGAGTTCAAAGTGTTCCGGCAAGCCCTGGAGATTGGCGGTGCGGTAAAGGGAATCTGTGTTCCGGGCGGGTCCGACATGTCCCGCCGCATCTTCGATGAACTGATAGCGTTCATTGCTCCTTATGGTGCAAAGGGGCTGGCATGGGTGAAGATTGAGGAAGAAGGGGTCAGCTCTCCCATTGCCAAGTTCCTTGATGAAGCACAGATAGAGAAGATGCGCGATCTTTTCGATGCTGACGTAGGTGACGCTATTTTGCTGGTAGCAGATCAGGTGAGTGTGGTTCATGCTTCACTTGGTGCCTTGCGCTGCCATCTTGCCGCGGAACGCGATCTCATTGAAGAGGAGAATTGTTTTCTTTGGGTGGAGAAGTTTCCGCTGCTCGAATACGATTCGGCTGCCGGTCGCTTTGTCGCGGTGCACCATCCTTTCACCTCGCCGCTGCTGGAAACGGAAGAGGATCGTGCACGTCTTGATAACGAGCCCGGGGAAGTTCTCGCGCGAGCGTATGACCTGGTGCTCAACGGTCAGGAGATTGGCGGGGGAAGTATCAGAATCCACGACTCCGAGTTGCAGAACAGAATGTTCTCCTTGCTGGGGATTTCTTCCGAAGAAGCGGACAGCAAATTCGGCTTCCTACTCGGAGCTCTGTCGCATGGGGCTCCACCTCACGGAGGTATCGCCTTGGGTCTCGACAGAATTGTGATGCTCCTCAGCGGCCTTGATTCTATCCGGGATTGCATAGCCTTTCCCAAAACGCAGCGCGGACAGGATGTTATGGTCGGAGCGCCCTCCAAGGCGAGCACTGAGCAGCTTGTAGAACTCGGGATCAAACTGGCGGTGCCTTAGGCGGCATCGCCTTTGCTCACTGCCGAATTCCGCTCACCGATTTCCGGGTCCTCGCCGGTCAGTTTTGCCGGGCCCGGGTATTTTCCCCGGTCATACCGTCCCTAAACTCTGAATTCTGCGTGTCTTTAGACACACTCTGCGAATTTGGCTTATCAGTAATCGATAGTTTTTTCATATCCTACATGTCCTCTGAGTCACTTCTCAGTCCTGCCTCAGTGAGGCAGTAGAGGTCTTGCTGAAGGGGAAAGTTGGGTCTGGCATGTCTGTGCAGGAAAGGCGAACCCTATCGCCGGTCCGGCGCATTATTTGACTAGGGGATACTGTGAAATATCGGTATTCTTGGGGTGCGAGGGCCAGCCCTGATTTCTAACATCCATAAGGAGAGAACTATGTTTTTTACGCGGATTCTAGAGAGCAGTGCGATGGCATTGCACGTTCGGAATTGTATGCTTGCACTGCTGGGTGTCGCAGTGGTGATTTTGCCGGGAGCAGCGAGTGCTCAGGAGGATACCACGACCTCACGAAGTGTGAGAGGGCAGCAGCAGGCGAGTGGTTCAGATGTAATTCTCAATCAGGTTGATACCTCCGCGTATCCAAAAGTTACGATCTTCGCCACGGTACTTAAGGACGGTGAGCCCCAGAAGGGCCTGACGAGTTCTGACTTTAGCGTGCGCGAGGACGAAGTTGATCAGGAGCCTCTCACGGTGGAGCCGAAGCTTTCTCCGCTTTCGGCAGTCGTTGTTCTCGATACCAGTGGTTCCATGAGGAAGTCTCTCAATACCGCGATCGCCGCTGCTCAGTCGTTTATCGATACGCTTCAGCCTGAGGATCAGGTTCAGGTCATGGCCTTTGCACGAAGCGTCAAGACGCTCTCCCCGATGTCGACAACAAAGACCGCAGCGTCTGCGTCTTTCTCGGCAGCAGTGGCTCGAGGTGATACGGCGCTTTATGATGCAATTTATTCTTCAGTCGAGGCGCTCGCTGGAAAGGCTGGAAGAAAGGCAATTGTGGTTCTGAGTGATGGAGTGGACGATGATGGTTACGGTAAGCAGCTTAGTCAGAAATCCGTGGCCGATGTTCTCGCGATTGCTGAAGAGGTGAACGTTCCTGTATTCACTATTGGTCTCGGGAGCAAGATTGATGAGGCGGTTCTTCGACGTGTTGCCTCAAGCTCCGGTGCGAAGTACTACAATGCGCCAAAAGCTGAGGATCTGGCTGCGCTGTATCAAAGTATTAGTAAGCAGCTCTCCGGGCAGTACAATATTTTCTACACCTCTAATCTTCCGGCTGATGGAACGCTGCGAACAATTCAGCTGGCACAGGGTGATGCCCGTGGAGCGAAGTCGTACAAGGCGCCTTCGGGAGGCGCCGCTCCTATGCGTGTCGCTGCTCCGGCACCCACACCGCTCAGGACGGTCCAAAAGGGCGCGTGTCCAACCCCAATTACTACAGCGTCCTTTCCCGAGGATGCTCCACTGGTTCCGCTGAATGTTGGCTGCGAAATCGTCGTTCCCGAAGCCTCACTGAAGAAGGGCGAGTTCTCGTATGTTGCCTTTAACGTGGCATCCGGTCGGCGGGTTTCTGCGGTTCTTGAGCTGGCAAAGCAAAAGTATAAGGGTTCGATTTACGCTAAAGTCGAGCTCTTGTATCCATCGCAGAGTGGTTTTAGCTCCCAACATGAAGGTGGGAGCATTTACCGACTCGTTGCCGTCTCTAACGCAGAGACTGCAGGCAAGTGGTTCCTGAGATTTCCACCACAGGTTGTCAGCGGAAAAATTGGTCTCTATGAGCAGGATATCTCTGATGCTGGGAGTGGTAAGGATGCTGGTGAGTCTGAGGGTAATGCTCTTGAAGTTGCAGAGGGAACCAGTTACTCGGGTATGCTGGCGAAGAAGTCGGACAAGCGAGATTTGTATTTGTTCTCACTAAAGCCGAACACGAAATATCAGTTTAAGGTTCGACCGGCGAGTAGTGCGTCCGTAGAGGTTGTGCTCTATGACGAGAACGGAGCAAAACTTGCCAAAGCGACTTCGAGCAATGAAGGAGCCGGCGTTACACTTAACTATGAAACGAAAGATGCTACGTTTGGCTCCCTGGCAATTAATACGCACTACACGAGTGACGAGTATTACCGGCCGTATAGTTTCATATTCGGCCCATCCGGATTCCGGCCTCCAAGGCAGCCAGATGCATTTGTTAATAAGTCTCCGAAGGAGATTCGTTAGAGTGTTTTTCACAAAAGCGCTGGGAAATGTGCAAGAGCGCGGACTCAGTTCCGCGCGGGTTCTGAGACCCCAGGGGCAGTGTTAGGCTAAGATGTGTTACGTTATTCGGAGACTGCTCCAGTTATCCGGAAATTGATCTGGGACATCGTCCGCACTTCAGACCGCATTGAGTCCATTGGGCTCAATGCGGTTTTTTAGTATCAATAGGATTTGGCTCAGAAGAGAGTTCTATTCGTCGTCGATGTCTTCGTAATCGTCGTCGATATCATCAATGTCTTCGACGTCATCATCATCGCTGGAATCGTCGACAATCATCGTCGACTCATCGTCGTCAAATGCTGAGGGATCGAGCTGCTCGAGTGCCTCGGTTAAGTTTGAAAGCAGGTTTGCAAAAGAAGCGGTCGTAACATCGTGCTCCTCAAGGGCGCTCTCAATAGATGTTTCAAGAGCTTCGACCATTGCGTGAGAGTAGGAGTCTTCGTCATCCGAAAATTTATCTTCTACTTCTTCTTCCAGCTCTGCATATGCTTCGACCAAGTCCTTGAGAGCTTGATCTAAATTAGTATAGGAACTCGACATACCTGACCTCACCGTAAAACAAAAATTTGTCTTTTTTGTTGGAAAACTCTAGGTTTATGTCGTAGACCATAACCATGAATTCCCGCCGTACAAGATATATAATGCGTGTTCGCAGTCAATAGTTTTTTCTTATTTGGGGTTTGCTTCAATTCGTGAATAAAAAATCCATAAAAAGCGCATTTCTGATAATTATTATATCCTTACTCCTTTGCTCCTGTTCGCCCTCCGGCAGACCTGCGCAGCTTGGGAAGCGTTTTTCGCCCTCTGCACTACAGGTTGAAATCTCTGATGATTTTGACGCGAGGAAGATAAACCGGGTGGTCCTCTACCCCCTTGAAAATGCCTCTGGTGGGCGAATCCCCCCGGAGACGCTGCAGGTGTTGACTCGGATAGCGCTTAGGAACTTTGAGCGAGAGACGAGCGTGGAGCTTGTGAATGGCCGCGATCCGGAACGGCTGGCGACGGCACAGGCTACTGTGGCGGGTGAGCGCGGACCTTTGCAATCCAGAGCCGAATCCCTCGGGCGAGCGGTAGGCGCGCAGGGGGTCTTCTATGGGATTGTGTCAACGTTCCGAGAGCGTCAGGGGACCCGTCTGGGTGCTTCTGTTTCTCCCGCCATTTCCTATACCCTGTGGCTTTCAGACGTGAGAACCTCGGAGGTCTTGTGGACCGCCCGCTACTCTCGTGAGCAGAAGCCCCTTTCAGAAAACCTACTGCAGGTTGGTTCGGCGCTTAAGGACGGGGTAGGCTACAAGACCTCTGAACAATTGTCCGAAATAGGGTTTCGAGACACCGCTCGGCATCTTGAGAAGCTACGTGGCCTCGAGCGCAAATCATCAAACAAAACTAATCGCTAATGTCACCCCTATTCAGCCTTATCCTGGGTGCTCTTCAGGGAGCCACGGAGTTTTTACCGGTAAGCTCCAGTGGGCATCTGGTGCTTGCTCAGACCTATCTGTCGTCCTATCTGGGCAATATTGAGGCCCCTTTGGAGTACGATGTATTGCTTCATTTGGCTACGCTTTTGGTGGTCTTGTTTTTCCTGAGGGGAGATATCCTCGATACCTTGAAGGCCTTGTTCATATCCGGGGAGCGTGGGCTCAGGGCCCGACGACTCACCGGACTCGTCTGCCTTGGTACGTTGCCTGCAGCAGTGGCCGTTTTGTTTTTTAAGTCGTCGATAGAAGACTCCTTTCATTCGGTCGAAGTCGCGGGCTTCGGATTTTTGATCACCTCTTTTTTGCTGGAGTCTGCTCATCGCAAGCAGAGGGATGGTGCACGCAGCATGTCGCTGGAGATCGACGGTTGGGAGTTACCAACGCTTAAGCAGGCGTTGCTCATTGGCTGTGCACAGGCGCTTGCGGTCACCCCGGGAGTGTCCCGTTCCGGTTCGACAATCGGAATGGGGCTTTATCTGGGGCTTCCGGCAGAAAGCTCGGTCAGGTTTTCTTTCTTCCTTTTTATTCCGGCGGTGCTCGGCGCAAGCGTGCTACAACTCGGTTCTCTGGCCGATTTGAGTTCGGAAAACGTTCTGCCGTACGGGCTGGGATTCGCCATGGCGATTTTGGTCGGTGCGCTGTGTTTGCGACTTTTGCTTGCCATGGTCAATTCGGTCCGGCTCAGAGTCTTCTCCATCTATACCTTCCTCCTCGGTGTGGGAGTACTGCTGCTTTCCAGCTTTACCTAGTTAAAGAACAAAGTTCGCATAAAAACACTGGTCGGACGCGGATTCCTATAGTAATTTACTGCTTTGGAGTTTGTGTTTTAGAAACGTCGCGGTCGCGAGTTCGAGTAATAGAGATGGCTAAAGCAGCACGCAGTACAAACGCGCGAAAAAGTCCTGCCGCGTCCCGAGGGGGTAAAAAATCGAGCAGTAAAAAAGCTGCCAGGAAAATAGTCGTCCAACGTGTCGAAACAAGAGCCGAAGGAGTAAGTCTCCTGCAGGAGTCTATGGCGCTGGTTCTTACGGTCGCCTCGGTGTTTCTTTTTCTTGCGCTTTGCTCACATCTCTCTCCTGAATCCTTCTCTCGCTTCAATTCCTTTTTCAGCTCCCCGGACAGTTCCCCGGTTGCGACTGAGCTTGCTACGGTTCATCACCCCGCAAATCTGATGGGCCGCCTGGGACATGAGGTTGCCAGCTCGCTGATGCAGTGGATCGGATGGTGCTCTTTCGTCACGGTAGTCTGGGCACTACTGCTTGCCCGAAGAATTTCGAAGCCCGATGAGTCGGGCTTCGAGGAGAGCGCTGCGGGCAGTCTGGGTCTGAACATCTTTGGGGCCCTTTGCATGCTGGGATCCTGTGCGACGATTGCCTCAGTATTGTTCGGTGCTCCCGGGGGCGGGGTTCTCGGTTCCTCCATCGCTTTGTTTCTCGTGCGCTTGATCAATGAGGCGGGCACCCTGTTGCTCAGTCTGGCGGTGTTCGTTTTGGCGCTCGGCATTACCACCGGATTTGGCTTTACCCATTTTGCACAACTTTTCGGACAGAGTGGGCGAATTTTGTCTGCGCTCATGAAAGATATTGCGTTCTTTTGTCGGCAGACCTGTCACTGGTGCTGGCGAGGAATTGAGTTTGTTGCTCGCGGTATTGCCGAGAGTGTCATCCGTTCCCTGGAGGAGCTTAAGAATGTTTTGGCGAGCAGGCGGGAGCGAACTGAGGTCGCTTCAGAGACGCAGCTGAGATCCCGGGGTGCATCCGATGCGAGCAGGATAGCTGGTACCGAGCAAGTAGAAGGGGTGAAAAGCACTTCGCGAAGAAAAAATACGCCTGCGTCCAGTGAGGGATTCGTATTGGGCGAGGAAAAGGCTGATCGAAGTGATTCGGGCAGCAAAGCCGAACAGATGGAGTTTGAGCCGCTGATTTCGAGACGCAGTCTCGAGCAAGCGGCTTTGGCGCAGAAGGAAGAGAAAAAGGATAAATCGGCGGCCGCCAAAAAGAAGCGCAGCGAGAGAGAGTATAAACTCCCACCGCTTGATCTTCTCGTTGGTAGTGGAGACACCCCTTCCGGTGCCTCCCCGAAGGATGACGAGCTGATCGAGAACAGTAAGCGACTGGAGGTTGCACTACAGAATTTTCGAATTGGCGGAAATGTTCTGGAGGTTCATCCCGGACCCGTTGTTACGCTATATGAGTTTGAGCCTGCGGCTGGAATCAAGGTTCAGCGCGTTATCAGTCTTGCTGATGATCTGGCACTTGCGCTGAAAGTAGCCAGCGTCCGCGTCTACGCTCCGGTTCCCGGAAAAGGAACTGTGGGGATTGAGGTCCCCAACTCCCAGCGTGAGATGGTGCGTCTGCGCGATGTTCTTGAGACTCCCGGCTTTCACAGTACGAATTCTCCGCTGAACCTGGCATTGGCAAAAGATACCTTTGGAGAACCCTTTGTCTCGGATTTGAGCAAGATGCCGCATCTTTTGATTGCGGGTGCGACAGGGACCGGTAAATCAGTCTGCATCAATTCTCTTATCCTCAGCCTGCTGTTTCGCAATACGCCCGATGATATGCGGCTTATCCTCATCGACCCCAAGATGCTTGAATTGAGCGTCTACGAAGACATTCCGCACCTGAAGGCGCCCGTGGTTACCCAGGCAAAGCGCGCCCGAGGTGTTCTGCACTGGGCCGTCGAGGAAATGGAGCGACGCTATACCCTTATGAAAGATCTCGGGGTGCGCAACCTCTCGATGTACAATCGGGCGGTCACCGAGCAGAGTGGTGGAAGGCGTTTCGGCGGCAGAAAAAGCAAAAAAGAGAAAGTAATCGAACTTGAAGAGAAAGATGTCGTAGCCACGGGCAGCCCGTATGAAGGCCTGGATCGAAAAGTCGAGACCATGAATGCGGATCAAACCTCAGGTGACGGGGAGCATGAGGAACTTCCGCGTATCGTTATCATCGTAGATGAGCTCGCCGACTTGATGCTTACCGTCGGCCGGGAGATTGAGGAGTTGCTTACGCGACTTGCACAGAAAGCGCGTGCGTCCGGGATACACCTCATACTCGCAACGCAACGACCAAGCGTAAATGTTATTACCGGATTGATTAAAGCCAACTTCCCTGCGCGGCTCTCATTTAAAGTCGCCAGTAAGATAGATGGGAGGACCATTCTGGACACCGGTGGTTCCGAGCGACTGTTGGGGCAGGGGGATATGCTTTTCTTTTCTCCCTCGATTGGCCGCATCGTCAGATTACATGGTCCATTTGTCTCCGATCATGAGGTGCACGATGTGGTTGACTGGATTCGCCAGCAGGGCACTCCTGAGTACGATGATACTATTGAACGTATGATTGCCAGACTCGATGAGCCGGAGAAGGCCGCGGGAAGTGCCGGGGAAGACCCGGAGTATGACGAGTTTTATGACCAGGCGGTGCAACTCGTCATCGATAAGGGGCAGGCCTCTACTTCCATGGTGCAGCGAGCATTTCGAATCGGTTACAATCGAGCTGCGCGCATTCTGGAAACCATGGAGCGTGATGGAGTCGTCGGACCGTCAGAGGGTTCAAAGCCACGTCAGGTGCTTCTTCAGGGGCAGGACGATATGATCTAAGTGCCGGAATCCGGTGCCATTCTGTCGTCCGGACCTTTGGTTCGTGCGGATCTGCCGCTATTTGTCTTTATCTGCCTTATTCCCATTTCGGTTAAATTTTGAGTCTTTATAGTGACTTGCCTTCGTGATTGCTTTTTCCTCCAGGGCGGTGCCTACCATATTTCCTTGAATTGAAGTGAAATAGCCTCATTCGTTGATATGTGGATGTCGGTTCGAGAGTCAGAGTGAAGAAACGTTTCTTGTATGAAGTTCTTTAAAGAGAAAACCACCATTAGTTTGAGCACGCTCATTGTAGTGCTCTATTTCCTGGTGGGAATGCCCCAGCATTCTGAGTTCTTTGTACCCGGTTGTGGGGTAACGAGCGAAATCAATCATAGTCACCTGGCAAAGAGTCCTTTGCACTACACATCCAGATCGCTTTCACCGGACATAAGAGATATTCAAACGGTCGTTGTTCTCCCCAATGAGTTTTTCACTGATCCGACAAGCGGTGAAACGCTATCGCAGAGTACCGATGAGATTAAGGCAGAGGTCGAAGGGGCTATTGCCGCCGCAAACCAAACGCTTGCAGCCCTCGGTCTCAGAATGGTGTCGATAGAATATCAGACGTTTCGCAACGACCCCAATGATCCCTACGCGGCCGCGGCAGCTCAGAGAAGCGCCTTTTCTATGCTCTCGACAGCGACCACGCAGTACGCAAGTTATGAGAATTCCAACTATGATCTCGTCCTGGTACTCGGACGAGGGGCCTTCGGAGGAAAGTTTGGATTGGCATATCCCGGTTCTTCCTGCGTGTCTCAGCAGCATTCCGTAGTATTTGCCACCCAGGCGGGAACCACCGAAACAAGAAAATACGCATTCGCCCAGACGATAGCTCATGAGGTAGGGCACTTTCTCGGTATGAACCATGACGCCGTGCAGCATGGAGATGGGCGTTCTGTTATGTGGCCTACTTTTGTGACCAAGCCCTTTGGCTTCTCTGATATTTCCATAGCAGAGGCGCTTCAACACTCGGGGCCAGGGAAAGCCGGCGGTCGCTGTTTCGCAATTCAGTCCAGTGGAAGCGGTGAGGTGGACACTGACGGAGACGGTGTGAGCGACGCAATCGAGAGGACCGATGGTAGTAGTGAGCTGGATGCTGGTAGTTACAAGGAGCATCTTGGAAATCCGATATACGCTCTTTGGAATGGATTTCTTCAAATGATCAATATTGTCGAAGTGGTGAACCCTTCCACTGAAGACTCGTACGTTACGCTCAGGCTCCATAGCGCAAGTGGCGAAGAGGTATTCAAGCAGCGCTTTCTCATTCCCGCTGAAGGGCAGTACGACATTGTACTAAATGCCCTGGAAGGTTTTCAGGTTAATTCCTATGGCCTGGTTTCACTCGAATATGATGGACCGCTCGAAGGTCGTACTACCTATTATCGGATTGCTCCGGCCGGTGGCTTTGAGTTCGCCTTTAGTATTCCCTTCCAGAAGGTGTTATTTGGAACTACCTATGCGGCTTTTAATACCTATCAGCCCAGCAGTGATCCGCAACATGCCTTCGATCAGGTTGCAAACTGGTTGAGTGTCGTGAATCTGGAGTCTGTTGCATCAATTTTTCGCCTGCACTCATACGGCTCCACTGGTGATGTTATCGCTACTCGAACTATTGTTGTCCCGGCGAAGGGGCGTGTGGATTTGGATGGCGGACATGGTTTTGCTGGTCCCAATGTCGTTGGTGTGCATGAGATTATTCCGGTTGATCCTGAGTCGGCCTATCTCGCGCAGGTGGTTCGATACGGTGGCAATGCACCTGCGGGTTTTCAGCCGACGAGTTACCGATTTGCTTTCCCTTTGCTTGCACGTGCTGGTTCGGGTCGGCCACTACAGACGTTCGTTTCAACACGGCATGGTGCCGACAATTGGGTCGAGCTAGCCAACACGACTCGTCGTACCGTGGTTTTGGACGTGGTTGTTACAGACCCGTCGGGTTCTCTGGTCGTGCAAAACTCATTGGAGCTTCCCGCGCATAGTCAATATCACATGGACGCCGCCCTTGTTCTTCGAGAAGCCGGGGTCGAAGACGGCAGTATTACGGTAAGTTCGAATCGAATCAGCTCGCTGCTTGCGAATAGTATGTCGTACTTCCGCTCACCGGAGGGGTCGGTGACCGCTATCTTTGGTAGTCAGGCTTCTGAGTCCTTTGGTGAAACCCTGACGGGTTCGTTTAATCTTTTTCTCGAAGCTAAGAATTACCTGAAGATAGCGAACAAAAGTGCAGCCGAAGAAGTGGTGACCCTGACTCTGGGACTTACCGGTTCCACGAGAGAGTTTTCATTCACGATTCCTGCAAATGGCATGAAAGTTCTCGATCTCCACGACACCGCCGAGTACGGCGCCGCGAGCGATACCTATGGTTTTGCTTCAGTATCCAGCCAAACGAAGAGCGCTCTTGCTGCAGAGTTGCTACGGGTAAGAAATGTGCCCCAGACTGAAACGGTAGATTTCGCCTTCCCCACTGCGGTGCGCTAAGTGCAGAAGTATCTTTCCGTCTTTGCGAAGCCAGGCAGGGAATCCCAATGTTATTCCAGTAGCTGATGTTGCACGAGCCTTTGATACAGGCCGGGTTGTGCGAGCAGATCCTGGTGCGTACCCGTCTGACAGATTTGCCCTTCTTTGAGAACATGCACCAGGTCCGCGTGTTGCACCGTGCTGAGCCGGTGGGCAATTACCAGGCATGAGCGGTTTTCCATCAGTCGTTCGAGAGCCTGCTGCACGAGCTGCTCGTTTTCGCTATCCAGAGCACTTGTCGCTTCGTCCAGAATCAAAAACGAGGGGTTTTTTAATAGCGCACGAGCGATGGCAAGTCGTTGTCGCTCTCCACCACTTAACTGAATTCCTTTGTCGCCAACCAGGGTGTCGTAACCTTTAGGCAGCGCCTGGATAAAGCTGTGAATGTTTGCTGCCTCAGCGGCCGAGACAACTTCTTCCTGGCTAGCATCGACCCGCCCATAGCGAATGTTGTCGCCGATGGAACAGGAAAACACCTGGGGCTGCTGAGCGACGACTGAGATTTCATTTCTAAGTTCTGAGAGCGACAAATCTTTTAAGGGAACGCCTCCGTAGCAGATCTCTCCTGAGGTCGGATCGTAGAAGCGAGGAATCAACGAGGCAATCGTACTTTTCCCGGCACCAGAAGGGCCAACCAGTGCCACGGTTTTGCCGGGGTTGATGCATAAATCAACTCCCTTGAGTACGTCCGCTTCCGGTCTTGAGGGATAGGCAAAAGAAACCCGTGAAAAAGTAAGGGCAGCTTCACGCGCAGCGGGAAGGGGTTTCGGATGTTCGGGGGAAACGATACGTGCTTTCTGATCGACTATTTCAAAGATTCTTTCGCTTGCCCCGACCGCCTGCATGAATTCAACCCAGGTATTAGCGAGAAATCCAAATGAAACTGCGACGATCACGCAATAGAGAAGGAAACCCGTTAAGTCACCTACGGAAAGCTCTCCCGATTGCACCAGATGCCCGCCGTACCAAACCACCAGAGCGATAGCACTGTGCATGACGAAAACCATGCTGGAGCTAAACATTGCGGCAAGAGATGTCCTTGATAGTCCCGTAGAAAGTGCGGTCTGTATCGCCTGACCATATCGCTTAATCTCATGTAGCTCGCCCGCGAAGATTCGAACGGTACGTACTGAGGTTACGGACTCTTCCGCGATAACTGATGCTTCGCCAAGCTCTGTTTGCATCTTCCTTGAGAGGACTCGCAACTTTTTACCCCAGAACATACTGCCGATGATAACGAGCGGAATAAGCATGACGATTAAGGCCGTTAATTTTGCCGAGATCACCAGCATGAGGGCGATGCCACCGAGGACCTGTATGAAGTAGCGAAGAGCCACAGAAATGTTGATCGTGAGTGCGCGCTGCACCAACTCAGTATCGGAGCCAAGGCGGCTCAGTAAATCTCCCACACGAGAGCTGTCAAAAAACTCAATGTCCTGCTCCAGTGTGGAGTTGAACAATTTTGCTCTGAGATCCGTGACAACTCGATAGCCGACGGCCCAGAAGCAGTAGTGACGCACGTAAAAGAAGACAGATTGAATGGCGAACAGAGCGACCAAAACTATGGTTACCAGACCGAGGTGCTGCTCGAGGGTATACCCCTGGTCACCGTTGAGCACACCTCGAATAAGGTATGGAAAAAGTAAATTGATGCCGCTGCCAAGCAGGAGAGCAAGGAAGCCTATAATCAGGGTGCCACCGTGCGGACGGGCGAGGGCGACAACCCTGGGCGCAACTCTGCGCAGGTCTGCCGCTTTTGCTTTGGACTTTTTCTTATCGTTTCTCATCACCGATTCGCTGCGAGCTTCCGTCGAGGCGGCGCTGGTATCTTTCTCGGGGGATGTAGGCTGTTCTGTCGCTTGATGATTCACAGTGAAGGTATGACTCAAAATCCCGAGCCCCAATTAGTTACGTGGGTTTACGATATGCGTCCCATGGCACTCAGGTCAGCGGGAAGCGAAGGAGCGTTCTCCTTCGCTTTTGCTCATATATTCATGAGTAAAACGGGCTGAATAGGGATAGCATATAGCCCTGACGATATAAAGCTCAGCGCACGTCATAATTGTGTATGTCCTGGGGGATGCTGAGCTTACTTGGGCCAGTTTGTCAGGGGATGCTCTCCCCGTGCTTCAAACATGCTCGGCGGCTGAGGTACTGATTTGAAACGCAGGCTTCTGCCGCCTGCGCAACTGCGCGCGGGGAGAGCATCCCCTGACAAAAGGATCGTGCGGGTGGGGAGGGGCCCGGGGTAAGACCTGTGGCTTTGCTTCCTTGAAAGCACCTGCGCAACATTTCTTGTCAGTCTCAGAAATCGCTGCAGCACGGGCTTGCCTGTGCGGGCGCTTTGTCTATGTTTTCCGGGGTCTTTTTTTGTAGCGAGGGGATGCTCTCCCCGTGCTTCAAACATGCTCGGCGGCTGAGGTACTGATTTGAAACGCTTGCTTCTGCCGCCTGCGCAACTGCGCGCGGGGAGGGCATCCCCTGACAAACTGGATCGTGCGGGTGGGGAGGGGCCGGGGGTAGGACCTGTGGCTTTACTTCCTCGAAAGCACCTGCGCAAAATTTCTTATCAGTCTCAGAAATCGCTGTAGCACGGGGTTGCCTGTGCGGGTGCTTTGTCTTCGTTTTCCGGGGTCTTCTTTTTCGTAGCGAAAGGGGCGGGGGGCCAGGTGCTCAAATCTGCTCTGGGTGTCAGCACGCCTTGATTCCCCGGGAGCAGGGGTGTTTGCGCCAGGCAGTATTGCCACGGCGGGGTTAGTGCTGTCCGAGCCTTGTATCGCAGGACGTACTCGCAGTGCATCAAGTGCCTCCACCGCTTTTTCTCTTATCGGGGAAAAGAGGGATTCCGCGGCCCCGTAGGCAAGTGCGGAGAACGTCGGGAGCCCGGAACGCGAAAGGCTGAGAAGCTCTTCTTCAAAGGCCAGACTGCCGATTTGTTCGAGGGAAAAGACGGAAGAGCCTCGGATGCTGCTGATTTGGGTCGAGGAAATTGAAGTAGTGCCAGGAGAAGTAAGGGAGATCAGGGCTTCGTAGAGGTCAGCCGCAGTCGCCGATAGCGGAAGCCCTGAACCCGAGATTTTCATCAGCGATTCAATGCGATCCCAAAAATTGCTGTTGCCCGTATTCTGGAGTTGCAGTGCAAGGAGGGCCTCCAGCGTGAGGGGAGATGCGTTAAACCCTGTTAAGGACAGCAGGGCTGCGGGTTTGGGGAGTTCTCCACCGGGAGAGTTCGCCAGAGAAGGTACCGGAGAAGTAGACGGAGAACTTGTAAGGGCTGTCAGCTCGCCTATTGCTGATGTTTGCATGCTGAGTTTTGCCTCTCTCTGTTAATCGAAACAGGCGGATCTCAGGACCTTTCATCCGAGAACGACCTGATACTATGGAAATCCTCCGTGTCGATACTTCGATTCCGACATCCGAGCAGGATCCTGCAGATGCGTACGATGTTCGCAGGGCTATGTATAGGTAATCGTAAGTTGTGCTGCTTTTGTTGCTTCCCTGAGCTCCTTTCGTCGGGAAATCGCCCACAGGGGATAGAAACAGGGGATAGAAACAGGGGGTAGAAATGGACGGTACGAGGGGGCAGGGACCCTTCCGGCGTCCTGTGTAGGAGACGCTGCCCGGAAAATTAACATGTAGAAATAAGGAGAACAGTGCGGGAGAAGTCCCGGCAATCCAAAGCAGATAATGCTTCAGGGTCTATGGGTATTAAATCCCTTCTCCGACTTTGCTTCTCCAGCTGGCTGGTAGTGGCGCTGCCCCACGCGAATCCATGTATGCTCTGATTTCGCGCTGATTCTCACTTTCCGCTTCCATCTGAAGGAACATAAATCCTCCTGCAACGAAAAGGAGAACAAACATTGCTCCAAAGAAAATTTTAAAAAATCCGTCACCCATGATGCCTGGTAAAAAATTCTAAGCGTTATACCATTCTAGTTGTACCCGCACGGACTACGCCCGTGCTCACACGCATTTTTCGCTGCGCCATGTAAAAAATGCTCTAGAGCAGTCTCCGGATAAATGACGATTATATCCTGCGCCTGCTCTAGCTTCTTTATTCCCGCACGGACTGATGTCCGTGCTCATAAGCATTTTCCGCTGCGCTATGTGAAAAATGCTCTAGAGCAGGCTCCGGACAAATGACGATTTTATCCTGCGCCTGCTCTAGTTACTTTTTACCCGCACGGACTACGCCCGTGCTCACACGCATTTTTCGCTGCGCCATGTAAAAAATGCTCTATTACTGTTGTGGCAGTATTGTGAGCAAGTGATGCATCGCGAGAAAATGTAAGTATAAACAGTGGGTTATGTTTTCTGCTCTGGTGTTTCTGAGCGGGTATCTGGGCTCTGAATATGCTGGCCAGCCTCGAACAGACTAGGTGAAGGAAATTAGTTGTTTCCGTCTCTGTAGGGGGCCAGGGCTTCATCCAGGGGCCGGGCGTTTGGGAAGAAGGAGCAGATACGGGAAATCACCTTGTCCACCGCTCTGTCAGGACAGCTTGCACCCGCGGTGATGGAGATTTCTATCGGTGTACCATCAGCTTTCTCGGGGAGCCATTGAGTGCTCTCTCGTGTCTGCTTTTGATGTAAGTCGAAGTGTCGAATGGTGTCGCGATCGATGATTTCCGACTCGTCTCTGATATAAAATGTCGGCATTTTGGTTTCGCAAAGCTCCACCAGGTGACTTGTGTTAGAGCTGTTGTATCCACCGACCACGAGGGCGACGTCGGAGCCGGATTCGGTCAGAGAGCGGGTGGCGCTTTGATTTTCGTAGGTCGCGTAACAAAGCGTATCTCTCGTGTCAGCGTAGTGTGACTTAATAGAATCCTCGCCATACTTTTCGATCATTGCGGCACGAAACGCCGCCGCAATTGCTTTGGTCTCAGTGGCAAGCATTGTCGTTTGATTTACGACGCCAAGCTTCTCAAGATCGCTGTCCGGATCGAAGCCAACTGAAATTGAATTTCCGAAACGCTCGAAAAATTCCTCACGGGTTTTCTTGCCATGGATATAGTCAATGGCAAATTCCGTGTCTTCCATATTGAAAACAATTAGTGTCGGCGCGGTCTGATAGCTGTGGGAGAATGTTGCTCTGGTCTCCTCGTGGGTTCGTTTACCATGAAGAATGACGCTAAAGCCCTTCTTTCCCAGCTCCGACGCTCGTTTCCAGACTTTTTCAACAAAGGGACACGTCGCGTCATACTGGTACGGGTCGATACCCAGCTCGCTCAGCTCTTTCTGGAGTTCTACGGTTGTTCCGAATGCCGGAACAATAACGATGTCTTCGGGTTTGAGGGTCTTGAAATCGACCAGTCGAGTCCCATCTGTCTGCATGAGAAAGCGAACGCCGCGCTCGACCAGGTCTGCGTTGACCTGCGGATTGTGGATTACCTCACTCAGGAGATATACGCGTTTGTTGGGGTTCTCCTCAAGCACGCGATAGGCAATCTCAATGGCATTCTCCACGCCAAAGCAAAAGCCAAAGTGGCGCGCGAGTTTTATGCGAAGGGGGCCGAAATCAAGCACCGAGGGCGCGACGTTCTTCTTTCGGGGATCGTCGAGCTTTCGAGCCGTTTTAATGACCGCGACACTTTCACTGCGATAGAACGATGGGACGTCAAATTGTCTCGGCATATGGCTTCTTTAAGATAGTGCTTCTTTAAGAGCAGTTCTCGTAAAACGTGCGGACGATTTTATCCTGCGACCGCGCTGGTTTCTCTTTTCCCGCACGGACTGACGTCCGCGCGTATAAGCATTTTTCGCTGCGCTTCGATGAAAACCGGCATTCAGCTCCAGGAAAATACCCAATATTGCCAGGCGCAGCAACAGCGGGCCATGAGGTTTTGTTCCTGTCAGCTTTGTCTGAGTACTGAATCCAGAGAACAGGCCCTTTTTTCTAGTGCAGGCGGTGGATTCTTGCAGAGCCGCCTTTTTCTACGGACTGGCGTACGTAGTGCTCAGTAACACTATTCACCTCGACATGGCCATCGATGCGCGGAGAAACCATCTCTCGTTGTTTTCGGATTATTTCAACTACAGAAGGAGTTTTGCGGGCTTTTACTTTGTTGCGGACGCGCTGTTTGTTCCATGCGGAAAGGTCTTTGCATGGCTCGATGACAGTGGATTCGATGTAGAAGATAAACGGGGAAGCGAGAGTGTGTGCAATTTTTTTTACCATCGGTCTTACTCTTGTTAGAAGTTAGTATTCCTCAAGTAAAACCTTTTGGTCGAAGAAAAATCTTCGAAAAAATACCGGTGAAATGACCTTACGTCTGCCGGATAAGGAGTTTATGCAAAAACGAATAATTCGGTTGCATTTGAAAACACATGTTTTTGTATTTTTCTTCTAATATACTGAAAATACGAGCAAAAATAATGTGCTGCGGCCTGTGTTCTGCCGCCTGGCTCATCCGGGCAGCAACAAAAGATTCTGTGGAAGAAGGTGCGCAAAGGGTGCTAGTCTCAGGACGCTTAATGCACATACTTGCCAGGATGAGGCGATGGAGGCCGGGTTTCGCAGTTTTCCTGCGGAGGGCTGTTTTTCCGGTTCTTGCCTGAGTTTCCGGGTAAAGAGGATTCCTTGTAGAGGGATTCTTGAGCACCACGTCGAAACGTAGCCCTGGCGAAAGCCGACTTCGGGCTACTTGATGACATGTATTGAAATGATGAGGATACAAGTCGATGAAGAAATGTTTAATCGCGTTATTTGCATTACTAATAGGGGGTAGCACCGCAGTTATGGCTGAGGATTTACAGGTCACAATCGAGACGAATAAGGGAACTATCGTTGGAAAGCTGTTTGCAGATAAAGTTCCGATGACCGTCGCGAATTTCGTTAACCTCGCTCAGCGGGGCTACTACGACGGCATCGTGTTCCATCGTGTTATCGATAATTTCATGATTCAGACGGGCGATCCCGAAGGCAGTGGACGCGGCGGCCCCGGATACCGCTTTGAGGACGAGATAGATCCCTCACTAAAACATCATGGTCCCGGTGTCTTCTCTATGGCAAACGCGGGTCCGAACACCAACGGGAGCCAGTTTTTTATCACACACATCGCAACTGATTGGCTGGATGGTAAGCATGCCGTTTTCGGTGAGGTTACCTCAGGGATGGATGTCGTGAATTCGATCAAGCAGGGCGACCGGATGACCAAGGTCAGCATCAGCGGAGATACCGCTGCCTTACTTGCTTCGCAGAAGGACCATGTTGCGAAGTGGAATGTGACTCTGGATAAGAACTTTCCGGCAAAATAAATTGCTCTGTCGGACTTCATAAAGCACAGCGGGGTAATCCCGTTTGTATGGTACCTCGCTGTGCTTCGGTTTGAGAATAGTGCGTTCATTCTCCCTTTTTTTTCCATTCCTCCTCGGCGTGCTGATAGTCGCGGTCGCTGACAGCGAGGCGCAGACGCTCCCGACCGTCGCTGATCCCGATACCAGAAGTCGTTTTGGTCTTGTTCCCCTCGGTGAGCAGTTTACGCTTGCGATGTTGCACACCTCGCTGAGGCCGAGGGAAGCCAAGGTACTTAAAGAGCGCCCTTTTCGGCTGCGTTCATCCTTTGTCTGGTCAAACACGGCCAATCGAAAGCGAGGACACTACCTGGTAGATGCGGAAACCAGAACTCTTGAGTTTGAGCTTGATGCACGTGTCTCAGAGAGGTTTGAAATTGGAATTCGCGTACCACTGGTGTATCGCGGAGGTGGTGTGCTCGATAGTCCGATTTATCGCTGGCATGAGGTATTCGGTCTTCCGCAGGAGACCCGAGATGACGACGATATTAAGCACGATGAACATAGAGTCGGTGGGCGGAATGATGACGGGAGTCGTTTCGACCTTCGTCGACAGGGCACATACTTCGGAGATATCACCCTCGCCGGACAATATCAGTTCCTCGAGGAAGATGACTCCCTACCGGCGCTCTCCCTGAGGACAGAAGTTCAGCTGCCAAGCTCTGCGGAAGAATTTGGGCAGGACAAGGCAGACGTGCAAGTCGCTATGCTGATTGCGAAGGGAAGATCAAACTGGCGCATGTTCGGGGGACTGGCCTACATGCATGCTCTTGATACCGTGGAAAGCGGATTGAGGTTCATGCGTCATCGGGGGGCTGCCTTCCTGGGTGCCAGATACATCTTTGCCGAGAAAAATGCACTCTCGTGCGCTCTCCTCGCTTCCACGCAGATTCTTGCCGGGGTATCGCAGTTTCCCAAGTATGCGGTGTATACCGATTTTGCCTATCAGCGGATACTCAGCGAGCGGCACACGCTTGAGCTGGTGCTGCGAGAGAACCCGGCCCCCGATGAGGGTACGGCTGATGTCAGCTTTCTGATCGGCTTACAGAGTGTATTTCCGTAGGGGAGTTTTTTTGAGTTTACCTGTAAAAAGGCTGCGCTCTCAGGGGCAAAGTGCCCTGATTAGATCCTCCCGGTCCGGGAATTTTTCAATGAGGTTTGCCGCCTCTGAAAGGTGAAAATCCGAGAAGTCGAAGCCGGGCGAAACGGTGCATCCCAGCAGGGCGAAGCTGTCCGCTTCGGGGTTTTTCAAGCGAGCGCCCTGCCAGACGCCACGAGGGACAAGTTGTTGCGGGCTTTGTCCTTTTGATAGATCGCTGCCCAGGGTACATACCCGACTCTTTCCCGAGGGCTCCAGCAAAAGCATCTCAACGGGAGTACCCAGGTAAAAGTGGAAAATCTCGTCGCTCTGCAGCAGGTGCATGCGCGAGAACTGCGTCCCGCAGAGTAAGTAGTATATCGCGGTTCCATGATTACGATCGCCCGAGTAGCGCTCGGGGAGTTGTTCTCCCGAATAAAGCTCATCGGATCTATAGGTTTCGCTGTAGTACCCTCCCTCGGGATGCGGGCGAAGTGATAGACTCTCAATTATGCTCTCAGCGTTCATTTACTGCTCCTCTTTCTACGGCCATTACGCATGCGATTTTCCGCTGCGCCTTTGCATGGAGGCGCCTTTCCACGCGTGCGCCTTTATACTGGGGCGACCTATGATACCGTAGAATACCTACACCAGAGGTGGGCTTTGGGAAACGCCGTTGTTCACCTGCGCATGCCTGCGATCGGAGATGAACGGGTAGTCTGTGAGAGGTGATGCAGATGCCGTATTCTGCCCAGAATCCCCGAGTGGAGGACAGATTGACGCATTTAAGAAATCGCCTGAATTCAAAGGAAATACCGACTTCTTTTCAAAGCCAGGACCTTGCGCGGTTATCCACAGTAATCCACAAAGTTTTTTTATTTTTCCGCCCAAGATCGGGTTGACGAATTTTCTGAGACATTGGTATAAGTAACTTGAAGTAAGCAAACCCATAGAGAGATTTGGTGCCGGTGTGAGTGATTTTGTTGACGAAGGGGAGATCCCTTCGAAGGGCTCAGGGAGCGTGAGGGGTGCAGCGGTAGGCGATGTTCGCCCTGAAGGAAGTAAGGAAAAAACAGTCCTACTGACAGATTCGCTTGGTGGTTTTGAGCCGGCGGATATGCAGTGCGATGACCTTGATGGTGGTGATTCCGCTCGTGTGGTCACTGCGCGAGGCACGGAGCGAGGGCTGATACTTCGCATTGATGGTAAGGCGGAGTGGTCCGCAATTCTCTCTGACATAGAAGCCTTTCTCGGTGGGCGGAAGAAATTTTTCGAGGGAGGCGAGGTCTCCATCGAATGGCTCGAGCGCCTGCCTACCAAAGAGCAGGGTCTCGAACTCGAGAGCCTGTTGAAAGACTCCTATGGGATAGAGGTGGTGACGCGCAAGAAGCGTCCTCCCAAGTTCGAAGCGATATCAGGTCCCGGACAAAATAATCCTGGCTACCCCGGATCCGGACAGCCGGGATCCACTGAGACCCCGGGACAGTCGGGTGCTTCTCAGGCTTCAGGGTTCGAGGAGTCATTCGTCCAGCAGACCATGGAATACGTGCAATCCGGCGCGACAGATCCGAGTCGCACACCGGGTGGCGTCACGATCCCGCTTTTTGACGAGGTTTCAGAGTTCGATGACAGCGTTCCGCTGCATCATCAGGTGGAGAAAACAGGGATGGATGAAGCTCTCTATGGGAAGGATGTGACAACGCTGACCAGCGAGTCGTCGGAAGCACTGCGGCAGCGTTATATCAGTCGAGTCACAAAGATCCTCGGTGAGGAGGTGTTTTACGACGACGACGCGAACGCCAAAGTCGTCTATGGGACACTGCGTTCGGGCCAAAAACTCGAAACGCCGTATAGCCTGATTATCATTGGTGATGTCAATCCGGGAGCCGACGTGACTGCCGGCGGCGATATCATCGTCCTTGGAAGTTTACGAGGTACGGCCCACGCCTCAGCGTATGACGAAGATTCTTTCGAACATGTAATTGTGGCCCTTCAAATGCAGCCAATGC
>JAUIMJ010000338.1 GCA_030433295.1 bacterium
TTGCGAGCGCCAAGGATTTGATTGAGCAGGCGACCGGAACGGCCGATGAGACCGCTGATCGAAAAGAATTTTCTATTCGGCTCAAGGGGCTGGGTATTGCGGATGATGATGCAGCGGGTGCTGGCAAGCCTGATAGTATTACCATGAAGACGGGAGATCTTATCAAGGACGCGCTTACTGCTATTCCTGATAACTCTTTCGAGTTACTCAAGCAGGATTTCGTTGGACCGATCATCGGAGATAAGATCCGAAGTGATGGTCTGAAGGCGATGTTCATCGCTTTAATTTGTATACTTGTGACGATTATCGGTTACTCACTCAACGATACCATTATCGTCTTTGATCGCATTCGTGAGAATCTCTCTCTCGAGGTGCGTAAGAGCCGCAAAAAGCGAAAGAAAGAGGCTGATAACGACGATGCCTTCTCGCTGACTCGCCTGGTTAACGGCAGTATCAACCAAACAATGAGTCGTACTTTACTTACCAGCTTAACGACTCTGTTTGTGGTGAGCACGCTGTGGATCCTTGGTGGTGGTGCGGTTGCCGACCTCGCCTACGCACTTGTCATAGGTGTGGTGGTCGGAACCTATTCCTCTGTCTTCGTTGCCTGTAGCACCATACTCGCGCTGGCAAATGACGTTGAGGACATTGCCGTCGCCGAGCCCGATGCTCAGGCAAAGGCTGCTGCCTAGAACCTCATTTCTTAGATACCAGGGTGTGGCAGCGGTCAGCGCTTGCCACTATTCTGTCGTTACTGTAGGCCGAAGCTGGCCTTTGGCCTACAGTGTTCCTCTGATTGTGTCCTGAAGGCTCTTCCGAACAATGAAGTTCGATATTAGACAGTTTCTGTGGCTGTTGCTACTCTGTCTTTCATGAATGCCAGCCGACTAACGCAGAAGTACATACGAGAGCATCCCAGTGTCGCCGACTGTCTTGACCGGGGGCTAATCAACTATTCAGCCCTTGCGCGGGAAATCTGCCAGGCGGAGGATGTTGATTCCTTCGATGCGATCCTGGTTGCCTGCAGAAGGTATTACGAGCGATCGAAAAAGCGTCGCTCTCAGGAGGCATCGATTCAGAGCCTGCTGAGAAAGGCCAAGGTTCGAGTGCGTACCAAGATACTCGTAGCTACACTGGACAAGTACAATATGCTCGAACGAGCACTCAAGTTGCAGGAGCTTGTGAGGCAGGAGAGAGGGGACTTCAATCTCATCGAGGGCGAGGAAGCACTGACAATCGTGACGAACACGGAGTATGCGGCTTCTGTTGAAAAGCTCTTTGAAGGAAATGTGCTGAAGATGCGCCGCGATCTTGTGCAGGTTACCATGATATTTGACGAGCGCATCGAAAATACCCCGGGAGTAGTCTCCTATATCTTCCGATCGCTGGCCGAGAGCCGTGTTAACGTAAGAGAGGAGATGAGTTGCTGGACCGACGTAATGTTCGTGATCGACGAGGGTGACCTCCCGAAAGTGATGGATATCCTGGGTTCCTAGAGCAGTCTCCGTATACACATGTTCGATTTTCTCCTGGCACTGCCCGAGGTCTCTTCTTCCGCGTGGACGCCAGTCCATCCGGGGTTCTTTGCTGAGATAAATTCCTTCGAAAAAATAGCCCGTTAAGCGGTAAATGAAGCAAAACCTTGCCCTGGCGGGATATGTGGACAGAAATCCAGGAGAATTCGTATGTCCACGCCGCTTCGGTTTAGAAATGTTCGACGTTTGTTGTTAGCGACAATGATGCTGCTGACCTGTGCCTTGCAGGACGCCACGGCGGATAATGCCTCGGGACAGGATGAACTGGACCAGGTCCTCGATTATCTCGTAACGCAAAGGCTCAGCGACCGGGCTTCAGAACAGGAGGCTCTTAAAACTGAGCAGCGGGCGCAGCTAAAACGGACTGCGGTTGGTATGCAGTTTGATCCTGATAGTCTGCGCCCCCTGGAGTCTCTCTCTTCAAAATTCAAAAAGAACCTTTCGCTCAAAGAGAAAAGAAAGCGCCCCTAGGAAGGACTACCTCAGAGCAAAGTACCCGCATGGACTACTCCCACCAGGTAACCAGGCTAGGAATCGTTGCCGTTGGCTCATCGCCAACGATAGGCACCACCCTCACGCTCAGTCCATAGCGACCCGCACGGTCTGCGCTTATCTCATCGGAGAACGTAAAGGTCGATGAGTGAGATGCTGCACTACTTGCGCTGTTTATGGAGTGGATCGTCCCGTGTTGAATCTCATTGGTTACACTCAATGCACCCGAGAGCACCTGGACCGCAACCTCATCTGGTTGGAAGGGCCCGAGGTTTACACTGACTGACACTGACAAAGAATCGCCGATGTTGAGGTTCTCCTTGTTTCCGCTGCTCACATCGAGAATACGAATTTCATGCCAGTGAGCTCGAAAGCGAGTGATGGTTTCTGCGTTCTTGCGACTGAGCTGATAGTCGGACTGGGAAAGTAGTGTATGATTCGTGCTCGCCGGTGCGTAAAAATCCTTCGCGTAGTCCTGAACCATTCTAACGGCACTCATCTTCGGTGTGATCGTTCGTATCGAATGCTTCACCAGGCGTAGCCATTCTCCGGGATAGCCGGAACCGTTTCGCTCAAAAAAGAGAGGGACAATTTCTCTCTCGAGCGTATCGTAAATACTACGACTCTCTACCTGGTCCTGATATTCTGTCGACTCATACTCCTCGCCCTGGCCGATGCTCCATCCGTTTGCGCCGTCGAATGATTCGCACCACCAGCCGTCGAGCACGCTGAAATTTAGCCCGCCGTTGACTGCGACTTTCATGCCGCTTGTGCCACAGGCCTCATGGGGTCTTCTGGGGTTATTAAGCCAAACGTCTACCCCGGACACCAATCTTCGCGCGATCTCCATGTCGTAGTCTTCGAGAAAGATAAAACGACCTGCGAGTTCTGGTTTTCTGAGGGTGTGAATGATGCGAGTAATAATTTCCTTACCGATGTGATCCGCCGGATGGGCTTTCCCCGCGAAAATGAACTGCACCGGGCGCTCGCTGCTATTCACGATCTCGATCAGACGCTCGACATCGGAAAGCAGTAAGGCCGCTCGCTTGTACGATGCGAAGCGTCGGGCAAAACCGATGGTAAGCGCGTCGGGATTGAGTGCCGAACTTGCGTTTTCCAACTCGACTTTTCCCGCGCCACGGCGAATGAGTTGGGCGCGCAGGCGTTCTCGGCAATAGGAGACGAGGAGAGAGCGACTGCGATCGCGAATCCGCCAGATTTCTTCGTCAGGGATCTGGCTGATGGCACGCCAGGTGTCTGGCGATGCGGTCTGTTCACGCCAGGCCGGTCCAACAAATCGATCAAACAGCTCGGAGATATCACGTGAAGCCCATGTGGTGGTGTGAATACCATTGGTTACGTGTTGTATCGGGCTTTCATTCAAAGGCAATTTGGGCCACAGGGAGTCCCAGAGTCCTCGAGATACGTGACCGTGAAGCTCACTGACACCGTTTGAGAGTCGCGATGTCTTAATCGCAAGTACGGTCATGGAGAAAGGATCTTCCTTGTTCAGCTCGTCCATGCGACCAAGCCTGAGCAAATCTTCCATTTCTATGCCCATCTCAGCGACGTAAGAAGAAAAATACTCCTCAATGAGGCCCCTGGGGAACACATCGTTACCTGCGGGAACCGGCGTGTGTGTCGTGAAATGGTTTCCGGCTTTAGTTCCGACGAGGGCTTCCTTAAAGCTCAGGCTAAAGGTGCCCATGAGCCGTCTGATTTGCTTAATTGAAATGAATGCAGAGTGACCTTCATTCATATGGTGAACATCCGGAGATATTCCCATAGCGTCCAGGAAGCGTACACCCCCGATTCCCAGCACGATTTCTTGCTGTATTCTCGAGTGCGCATCTCCACCGTAGAGGCGTGAGGTAATAAGACGAGCGCTTTCGTCATTTTCATCTATGTTTGTATCCAGGAGATACAAGGAGATGATTCCAACAGAAACTTTCCAGCCCTGCACGGCAACACGTCTGCCGCCAATGTCAACATGAACCCTGAGGCGCTTACCTTCCTTGTCGAGGACCGGGGCAATCGGCAAGAGTGCCGGGTCTACTTTGTTGTATGACTCCTGTTGCCAGCCGTCTGCATTGAGATATTGGGAAAAGTAGCCCTCGTAATACAGCAGTCCCACGCCAATCAGGGGCACACCCATGTCGCTGGAGCCCTTAAGGTGATCACCCGCAAGCACGCCAAGTCCACCGGAGTAAATCGGCAGACTCTCATGCAAGCCAAACTCCAACGAGAAGTAGGCGACGAGCGTATCTTTTGTGACATTGTTCTTCTGACAGAACTCATCCCACCATGTAGTTCGCGCGCGGTATTGAGCGAAGGCATCAACAACTTCTTTTAACTGGGCAATAAACC
>JAUIMJ010000339.1 GCA_030433295.1 bacterium
ACTCAGCGTGGCCGCTGATGCTCTTGAAGCCATGTCCGTTCTCATCCGTCGAGAGTGCGATGAGGCCATACAAAAGGCAGAGAAAGACGGACGAAAGACCGTAAAAGCAAGAGACTTCAAGGACTGGCGTGTTCTCGCAAAACGAAGAGCCGCAGCCTCGGGAGCCACCATCATTCGGCGCAGGAAGTCCTAGCGTCACTTCTTGAAAGATTATTTTTTCTAAAACTGAAGAGATTCCACACCAGGATAAAAAGAGGTGCCACCGTCGTCGATGAAAGACAACGGCAGCAGAACCTCTCAGCATCGGGTCAAGATCGCAAGGTCCTTAGAACTGGGCGAGCGCCAGGTCTTCGGGTTTCGTCGCTTTCTTGGCCAGTTTCGGACCCTCATCATCGTCGGGGTACTGGCACCGTGGCACAGCACGCGGAGCAATCGAATCGCCGGGAGCTCGCAACGCCGTCGCCGGTTTTTCCAGCCGTCGGAAGTTGTAGTAGCCACTGATCGAAACGACCTGTCCGGTTGGCGTCGCCCGAACCAGACAGTTGTTCACGATGTGACCCGTGTAGACTTCCGCCTTGCCGGAGTAGTAGGAGCGACCGCAAAAGTTCTTCGCCTTGGTCCACTCCAGAGGCTTGTAGAACGTGTACGTCCCAACATGCCCCGTCGAGAAGGTCATCTGTGGGCAACAGTAGGTCTGCTGCGCCATCGCCGATGGTGCGCCCAATGCCACGATGGCACAGGCAGCAAGAAAAATTAAGCCGTTGCGCATAAGCTTCTCTCCTTCGAGAAAGTGTGAAGCTCATCCTCTGCGCGAGACCTCAAGTTGAGGTCTAAAGGATGAGCCGGAATACCGAACTTCAGAAAACCGGCGACGGCCAGAGCTCTGAAGTTCGGTACTCACGAAAATCACATTGCTGCGCGAAACATAAAACGCTTCTAAAAAACCAGGACTAGTGTGGAATACTCATATGGGGATGAGCCGCGTAGTATGAACGCAAACTCAGCAGAATATAAAGAATTGTTGCCTGTTTAAGGCAAAAGTATAATTTTGGCAAAACTACATAACTACAGTATTCTTGTCAACTTTATGCGGGGCTCTGAGCGCTACCCTGATCGTTTCTGCTCAAATGTAGTCGCATTCGCTCGTTTTTGGCGGGACGAGGTGCCCGAAGAACTTCCTCCCCTTCCCCACGGAGCTGTTCCATATACCCGTTGAGCTCCTGGATGAGCAGCCTGGAAGACGTCGGAGCGGCGTCATACAAGAGCGGCGTGTGACCTCCCATCATCAGACGCCGGGAATACTGTGCATCAGGACTGCGCCCATGCTCCCAGCGCTCTACAAGTCCGCTGGTGTGCTGCAACAGGGCATCCGCAACGGTGAACATATCCCCGCGGGTAATCGTGTCTCCTTTGGGTATTGAATCCAGTGTTTCAAGAAACAGACTGATACCGTCAATCGTACTGCTGCGAGCGAACTCCCGCTCCTGTGTTGTTCCGGCGACTCTTGGATAACCACGAATCTCCAGTCCCTGCTTATCAGCAAGAACACTCACTCTGTCCTGTATGCTTCCCGCGGCAGTCGCCGAGTAACACTCATCGAGAAAGATATGCACCTTGCTGAGATCTATCTCCAGCTTACCACCGGTAGACACACTGCGTGGGGCGCTGTTTACGAGTTCAGTCGACAACTGTCCAATATCGATGACTGAAGAACTGGAGAATCCACCGTGTCCCCAGATGTAAACAAAGGTAGGCGATTCAGGGTCCCGAACTGCGGTTGCAAGCTGTCTGCTTTGCTCAGCGCTCATACGCGTGGAGTCAACGACGTGAACATCCATGCGCTCCGCTTGAACGCCGTGCTCAAGTAGAACGCGGGATAACTGCTTGGCATCGACTCCAAAGGCCCTCTGGGTAAAGGCCACCACCCGAGTGTCGGGAGCAAGCACCGGCTCCGCAGAGGACGCCGCCCTGCGGTCGATAACCAGTTTGGCGCAGGCAAGCCCAAGACGAAGCAGGCGTTCGTTTGCCTGTTCCTGGGACAAGCCGCTTGTCTTGTCGGTCATTACACTGAAGATTTCGGGACTCTGTGAGTAGAGTTCACCGAGAGTCGACAGAACGGCAAGCTGCACCTTCGGAATGTCCTCGGCAAAATCCAGACCACGCTCGTTTGCAGCCTTCGTCAACATATTGCCGAGCACATCAGCGTATCGGTAGTGCATACCGCTATGGATTTGCCGCTGTGATTCGTCGTATCCGGAGCGCTGCAAACTGCTCGCCTGTTGCGCAAGCGGCAGAATACTTCCCGAGTTTTCTACCGAGCGAAGGAAACGTTCGGTTAAACGACGGGTGAGGTAGTCAGTACTTCGTTCACCGGGTCTGCTTTGCTGTGCGCTCCCGCTTTTTTGTCTCGCCGCCGAATCATCTTTAGTAAGATTCGCTTCCAGAGCCTCCCGGATAACAGCTCCGGACGGCATTGCTCCGCCCGATACGTTTACACTGAATCGCAGTTCTATTTCTCCGCTTATTCGCTTGAACTCTTTTGTCTCGTTGTTCGTTTCGTAGCGATACGAGGTAAGGTTTCGCAAACCAAAGGTCCGCGTCGTTTTGGAACCTCCGAGATCCACCAGTTCGTAGCCCAGTCCCGCAGCCTCCTGGAGAATGTCAAATAACTCCGGATCGGCGCTTTTGTAATGGCGATAGCTCACCGTCGCGTCACTGGTCCCCAGGCTCAGGAACTCGGCCCCGGATGCATTGAGCCGTATATGCTCAACGAGGCTACTTTGAAAATCGGCCGCATTGGTATAGGGCATTTCAAAACGCTGCGACGAAGCATCAGTCCCTCGTACTTCCACGGTGTGCAGCGTCGTTGGACTACGTCCCGTCCCATTCGCTATCTCTCTGGTAGAAACAACCGAAATTGCATTCGGATCTGAATCCAGCATTTTTGCGAGTTGCGGATTACTAACCCCATCAACAGGAATGCGGCCCTTACTACCATCGGGGAGATTCAATTCGATCCAGCGTGGCGGATTGTTCAGACGGTCCTGCACTGCAGCAGCGAGCGCCCAGTCCCTTTGTTGCTGATAACTAGCTCCACCGCGATTAACGAGAACGGGCTCACCGAGGGGATATCGCTCTTTGCCTGCCACTGCGGAAATCACATAGCGCTCCTGCTCGAGGCCTCCTTCACCCTTCTGTACGCCAGCAAACGAAACTTCATACCCGGCTTCCTGTCCCCGTTTGAGGATTCCAAGTGGATGCACTTCGAGCCTTGATGGATCAAAACTGGAAAGATCGATCTCACCAATAGAAACAGGCGCGACGCCGACACCGCCGCTGCGGTTCGGGATGGCCAGAGGGGTGACCGATTTGACCACCTCGATAAGGCGAGCAAGCTGAGAGTTGCGTTCTGCGGTATAATCCAGCTGCGCATCGATATCACCGCTGCGAGGAGTACTCAGCGTGATCGAGGCCCCCAATGAACGCATGGCACCATCAGGCGCAATGCGCGAGAGCGAGATAATATTCTGACCTTCGCTGCTGCGTTTGCTGAACCGATAACCCGCAGCATACGCCGCCTGCAGGGATTTAAACTCGCTGAAACTCGCACAGTCACTGAGCAGTATCGGGTCGTCTCCGCCTACATCAAGACCACCGGCAAGAATGCGGGCAGTTCCTCCAGTACATGCTTTCTCCAGAGAGGAGTTGACAATCATATCAGGCTCCAGTGACGAGTAGAGTGCCGTTCGCACTGTCTGAGCAGAAAGAATTCCACGAACGTTATGGTACGAGGTATCGTCAAGGCACAGTACCGCGTGTGCTTTCATGGTGCTTGTCCCGGCAACAATTTCCGCCGCGCCGGTCTTGCGCTCCCCACTGACGACATCAATGCCGATTTCAAGGTCATTTGCCTGTCCCGGCAAGCTGAAGCGATATACACTCTGTCCGTTAGCAGTACTCACCCGCTCACTGCTCACCGTACCAGGAGGGAGATTAAAGCCCCGCTCAACTATTTCGTTGAGATACTCCTGACGTGAAACCATTGTTTGAACCAGTGTCGGTGGGCTTCCACCTGCGGGGGCAAGCAGCAGTTTCACATCGGCCTTGGAATCGAGCCCCTCTTTTGCCAGATCGAAATAGCCGCGCACGGCAGAAGCAAGCACCGTAGTTACTCCCTCACGTCGCTCAGCTGAGGGAAAGCCGCCGCCCTCTGAAATTTTCTGAGGAATATGAATGCGGCCGGGCTGGACTTCAGCAATTCCTACTTTCGCAATGCCGACCTCAGCGGTATCGATTTTCGCAACACCAACCTGGAGGGCGCCAGCCTGCTGGATGCCAAGCTCTCCGGCACCTACTTCCCGAAAGAGCT
>JAUIMJ010000340.1 GCA_030433295.1 bacterium
CTGATCCAGGTCGCTCGCCAGTGATGTTCGATCGAGAAAGGCCTCTACCGAAGGAAGGGCTCCCTGCTCTATACTCTGCTGAGAAAAATCGAGAGCGACAGTGCAAAGCTCGAGAATATTTTCTATTCTGCTTTGAGATTCCGCCGAGTCGTCATTCTCCAGGGCTCCCAGGTAGCCGCTTTCAGTTGCAATTCTATGGATCAGCGTCGGCAGTTGCTCACCCATGGCTGCACCTGTTCCGGAGTGTTGTCTCTCTGTGCTGGCACTGTCACCTTCCTCACGTTTGGGTAGAGAGTCGTAGTGCTGCTGAAAACGCAGTATCATTTCCATAAATGCTCGCACTCTGCTCACCACTGCCTTTGATAGCGGGGAGTCTTTTGAGGAGATCAGCCTGTTGATTCCTTCAAAAATAGAGCAGGCGTTTTCTTCGGCGTAGAGACTTAGTTTTTGCAGGCTTGTCTTACCAATTCCGCGAGCAGGGGTATTGATGACGCGCAGCAGTGCGGTGTTGTCGTTTGGATTGTGAATCAGCCTCAGGTAGGCAAGGATGTCTTTTATCTCCTTTCGATCGTAGAAGCGATGCCCGCCGAATATCTGATACGGAATTCCAAGGCGGCACAGTGCCTCTTCTATCGCTCGGGATTGTGAATTCGTTCTGTAAAATACGGCCAGTGATTCTTCCGCCTGCTCGTCGGAGCGCGAAGCTCTTCGCTGACGCTCCATAATCTTTTCTGCGATATATCGGGCCTCTTCTTTTTCAGTCGCAGCGCAGTGTGAGGAAATCAGCTCTCCGTCGGGATTGTCCGTACGCATCCCTTTTTCCTGTCGTCTCTTGTTGTGAGCGATTACGGCGGATGCCGCAGAAAGTATCGTGCGGGAGGAGCGGTAGTTCGTGCTCAGGGTAATAACGCTGGCATCAGGAAAATCGGTCTGGAAGTTTAAAATCGTTTCTACGCAAGCACCGCGAAATCCGTAGATCGACTGATCGTCATCGCCGACTACGCATATGTTTTTATGCACAGACGACAGGGATTTAACGAGGAGATATTGAACGTGGTTCGTATCCTGATACTCATCGACCAGAATGTATCGAAAGTTATTTTGGTAGAGGGCTGCGATTGATGGATGTTCCCGGAAGAGGCGCAGGGTTTGAAACAGCAGGTCGCCGAAATCCATCGCGTTCGAGCGGAGCAGTTCCTCCTGGTATTCACGGTAAAGACTGGCAATCAAGGCAGTGAACTGCCCGTAGGCGTGTCCGTTTTGTTTCAGAGCATCCGGACTGAGATTGTCGTTCTTTGCCTTGTCGATTGCTCGCAGGACCATCTTGGGATCCACGTTTTTGCTATCGATTTTCTGCTTTTTGAAAACTCGTTTCATTGCAGCTTTGGAGTCTGCACTGTCATAGACGACAAAAGAGTGCTTGTACCCAATGCGATCGGCGTGTGCGCGAAGAATTCGAATGCACATGGCGTGAAAGGTGGATATCCACAGGTCTCGCGAACGAGCGGAGATCAATCCCTCAATCCGAGATCGCATTTCCTTCGCAGCTTTGTTGGTGAATGTGACAGCCAGTATTTCGTGGGCCTGAGCGAAGTTGTTCTCGAGAAGGTAGGCAATGCGTCGGCTTAGAACCCTTGTTTTTCCGCTACCCGCACCCGCGAATATCAAGAGGGGGCCATTGCCATGTTCTACGGCGAGAAGCTGTCTCGAATTTAGATCGCTGTTAGAGGAACTCACCGCGCCTTTACTTCTTTTCGGATTAGAAACTTCCGATGCTGTGTCTTCTTCCTGATACCCTGTCTTCTAAAAACCAGGATTGCCCCAATATGAAATAAGATAAAAAAGAATAAGTTCAGAAGTATCCTATGACTACTCTAGAGTTCCATAAACTGCTTAAGTCCGAAAGAGCTTCCCTGCGCTCCACGTAGATAGTGCAAAAGGAAAGACCGCATACTGCGCGCTCCAGGGTGGCTATTCCGGAAGGCAGTATGCGGTCTCAAGGGATGTTTGTGGCTTATGCTTTGGGTGTTACGACGTTAGAGAGAAATAGTTACGCGTGTTCTGTCTCACTGCAGTCTGACTCACCTGCTATCGTCTAGCACGTTTGCTGGTAGAGGGAGCGACTTGGAAACGAGATAAGCGAACCCACGTTGAAAAAATGATTGCGCAGTTGTGATACGCTTCTGCTTCTGAGCGAAGCCTTTGAAGAGGCTCTCCGCTGCGGACTGAAAAACTCCTGATTTTGAGGCCCAAAGGATTTCTCGGCTCTTGAGGATCCTTTATCCGAGGCATTCGGGCTTTGCAGACTGAGCTTGCAAAGATAGGTGGCCGTGAGCAGCAATAATCCAAGCTCGATAAGAGCCATGGGATCCTGAGTGAGTAGGAGAGCGCTTTCGATTAGGGTATTTGCTTCATACGCTGCCATGCTGTGTTCCTCGATTATGCTGCGTTTTGATTTCGTGCTGTTCTCGTTTACTTCTTTGCTGGCGTCCCTGCCTGTTTAGGTAACTGCCTGCCTAAACAACGACCTGCCCCTCCTTTCCTGCCTGTTCAGACTCGAGAGGGGGAGACAAACATAGAAGCTCTCTCGAAAGAGTTTCTAGTTTGTTTCGATAGAATCTATATAGAAAAAATATAGAACAGGGTCAAAAGTTTTTGTTTCTTAAACTCAATATTTTTCAATTTTCAGGTAGGAGAGATGGCCGCTTTGCCCTTGAACAAGGGAAAAGGGCGTTTGCCCCTCTGCGTGCTCCGCGTGCTCTGGGTTTCTAGATAATCCACCGCTTAAACAGTGATAGATGGGGAAGTGAGATATTGAGCGCTGTTTCGGGTACTGCTGAAGCTCTGAGGAGAATTAAACACAGAGCACGCAGAGCACACAGAGCAAACAGAGCACGCAGAGAGGTAATACGCATGAACTGCGGGCCGTAGAAGCCCCGCATTCGTGGGCTTTCTGCTGAGGGGATGTGATGTTTTCTTGGCTTTATGATAGGAAATGCACCTCTTTTATACCCACATGGTTTAATACCCACATGGAGTGCGAATTGAGCGATGGGGCGTCAGTACAAAAGGAAAGATCATTTCTACGAGAAGGCTAAGGACAGCGGATATCGCTCGCGCGCCTCGTATAAACTGATCGAGCTCAACAAGCAGTCCAAGTTGCTCAAGCCCGGTGCAAGAGTTCTGGATCTTGGCTGTTTTCCGGGTGGATGGTTGCAGGTGGCGCTCGATAAGGTCGGCCCTAAGGGATTGGTTGTGGGGGTTGATTTAAAGCCCGTTGATGCTCTCGAACGCAATGGGGCTGCCGCGAAGATATTTCAGGGGGATATCATGTCTCCTGAGGTGCAGAACATTCTGCGAGCAGAGAGCCCGGAGGGATATGATGCCGTGATTTCGGACCTGAGTCCCAAGCTGAGTGGAATTGCGTTTCGCGACGCAGCGCAAAGTGCCGAGCTTGTACAAATGGGTTTACACATAGCCCGGGAGTTTCTCGTTGAGGGTGGGGACTTTGTCGCCAAGATATTTCCCGGTCAGGAATGTGAGGAGCTGATACCACAGATACGCTCAAGCTTTAGAAAGTGCAGTCGAAAGAACCTCGACTCTACGAGGAAGTCGTCGAAGGAGCTCTATATATTGGCTCAGGGCTTCAAGGGTGCCTGAGTTAACGTACCCAAAATCAGTCACAAATTAGGTATTTGCCAGGTCCGGTGCATATAGGACTTGCCCGGCCCGTCTTACTACATTTGTCTCCAGAGCGCTGTGAATCGGCGGCTTGCTGCCTTTCCCAGGGCACACATTTTACTGGTATTCCTCCTTTTATTGAGGGTATTTTAACGTACTTATTTTTCTCAGAAGGAGTGATACGACACCTCTATGGAAGCCGTTGCAAAATTGGGATTCGTCGAACGCCTCGGGCAGATTATTGTCGAGGGTATCAGTGATTTTGGTCGTGTTTGGATCTTTCTTAGCAAGGTCTGTCTCGCCGCGCTGCGACCGCCCTATAATTTTCGGCTGCTCCTGAAGCAAATGCTTTTTGTGGGTGCTCAGTCCGTGTCGGTAGTTGCACTTGTGGGTGGTTTCACTGGGGCGGTTCTTGCGGTTCAGGGTGAGTACACCCTCTCAAAGTTTGGTGCGACCGCCTACACCGGATCCGCAATTGCGCTGAGTCTGATACGAGAACTGGGACCGGTATTGACCGCGCTTATGGTTAACGGCCGGGCCGGCTCCGCCATGACCGCCGAACTCGGTATTATGAAAATCAGTGAACAGGTGGATGCCCTGCGCTCCATGGCGGTTGACCCTATTCACCACCTTATGGTTCCACGAATTCTCGCCGGTCTGATTACGGTTCCTCT
>JAUIMJ010000341.1 GCA_030433295.1 bacterium
CCGCCGTTTACCGGAGCTTCAGTTGCTGGCTTCGCTCGAAAGCTAACCCTCTTCTTTAACTTACCGGCACCGAGCAGGCGTCAGACTCTATACATCCTCTTACGAGTTCGCAGAGTCCTGTGTTTTTAGTAAACAGTTGCTACCACCGCTTTGCTGTGACCATCTTTCGATGGTACCCCTTCTCCCGAAGTTACGGGGCCAATTTGCCGAGTTCCTTAACCAGCGTTTTCCCGAGCGCCTGAGGCTACGCGCCCCACCTACCTGTGTCAGTTTTAGTACGGTCGCTGTTGTATGGGCTTTTCTTGGTTATGCTTCAGGAGGCTTCGTGAACAAATGCACTCGCCCTTGCGGGACGGGGATTTCCAACACCCCGACTCCGATTCACACAACGTCCTCTGTACGCGGTGCAGGAATATTAACCTGCTTCCCATCGTCTACGCCCTTCGGCCTCGACTAAGGGGCCGACTAACCCTGGGCGGATTTACCTTCCCCAGGAAACCTTAGGTTTACGGCGAACAGGATTCTCACCTGTTTTATCGTTACTCATTCCGGCATAATCACTCCCGGCCACTCCATGACTCCTTGCGGTATCACTTCAAGGCAACCGGGACGCTCTCCTACCACTCAGTACAAGTACTGAATCCGCTGCTTCGGCACTTTACTTACTCCCGTTCATTATCGGTGCATGAATACTCGATCGGTAAGCTATTACGCACTTTTTAAATGGTGGCTGCTTCTAAGCCAACATCCCGACTGTCACAGTACTCAAACATCCTTCGTGACTTAGTAAAGATTTAGGGGCCTTAGCAGGCGGTCTGGGTTGTTTCCCTCTCGACCACGCAGCTTCTCCCACGTGGACTGACTGCTGAGATAATTCTTACGGTATTCGGAGTTTGACTACGGTGGGTACCCCGGGAAGGGCCCCAGCCGAGATCAGTAGCTCTACCCCCGTAAGATAGTGGCTCAACGCTAGCCCTAAAGCTATTTCGGAGAGAACGAGCTATCTCTTGGTTTGATTAGACTTTTACTCCTCCCCACAAGTCATCCCCCCAGTTTTCAACCTAGGTGGGTTCGGTCCTCCACGCAGTCTTACCCGCGCTTCAACCTGCTCATGGGTAGATCACCAAGTTTCGCGTCTACCGCCGCCGACATAACGCCCTGTTCAGACTCGCTTTCGCTGAGGCTCCGACCCTGAAGGTCTTAACCAGGCCGTCGACGGTAACTCGCCGGATCATTATGCAAAAGGCACGCCGTCACACATTAATGTGCTCCGACAGCTTGTAGGCGTATGGTTTCAGGTACTTTTAACTCCCCTAGAAGGGGTACTTTTCATCTTTCGCTCGCGCTACTTTTCACTATCGGTCGTCAAAGAGTATTTAGCCTTGGGAGATGGTCCTCCCATGTTCGGGCCGGATTTCACGTGGCCGGCCTTACTCGTATAGCTGATCATCCTCGCTTTCAAATACGGGACTCTCACCCTCTATGGTTCCGCATTCCATCGGATTTTTCTGGCTTTCGCGATCAGCGGGCTGATCCCATTTCGCTCGCCGCTACTTAGGGAATCGCTGTTGCTTTCTTTTCCTCCGGGTACTTAGATGTTTCAGTTCTCCGGGTTCGCCCTGCATGCCTATGTATTCAGCATGCAGTAATTCAGGGATCCTGGGATCAACGCTCGTTTGACAACTCCCCCAGGCATTTCGCAGCCTTCCACGCCCTTCATCGCCTTTTGACGCCTAGACATCCCCCATACGCCCTTACATGCTTGACCACAAAGATTCACGGCCAGTTGGCCGATTATCTGATTCAAACATGGTAACGATATTTACGCTGCAACGGCAGATGCTGTCCGACGCCCGAAGGTTTCGCACTGACCAAACTCAAAGAACTCACAGAGGTTGGCCACACCGCCATTGCGAGAAAACGCAATTTAGATGCCACTTAGACTTTTTCAAGTTGTCAAAGATCTGTTTCGCGTTCCGAGTCGCCTCGATTTCGCGAGCGGGGAACTGTATCGTCGGCTTCTTTGCCGGTCAACAGTCTTACTCTTCTTTTTTGAAGATTTCCCAGTGGAGACGATCGGGCTCGAACCGACAACCTCCGCCTTGCAAGGGCGGCGCTCTCCCAATTGAGCTACGTCCCCGTTCAGGTGACTTTGATACGTGTTGTTGGACTGGTATCAAAATAAGCCACTTGAAATTTGAGCGTGCAAATTTCAAATGGCATTGGGTGTGGGAGGACTCGAACCTCCGACCTCGGCTTTATCAGAGCCGCACTCTAACCAGCTGAGCTACACACCCGACTTTTTGCGAGCCGGGCATTTTGCCAACGGAGTACTGTAATGTCCAGCCCTGCACGCATAATCTCACGGAATTCGTCTCAGCGCATTAGCTGGGCGGCGAATATGTGACACGCACATAGTTCTTGAGGTTCATGTTTGCTCATCGTTTCTGTTGAGTCTCAAGGGTATCGGGCGTTTGGATTGGCAAGTTGAGCGGCGACTTCCAGATTCGTTTACTTTTCAAGGCTTCCGCATTTCTGCAAACCGTTTGTGGCCTGAGCATCAGACTGGCACCGTCGAGTCGAAGGCAATTATGATTTGTTGTTCGAAACGTTTATTACTTCCTTCCGGTCCATGCCGTTGCTGAATTGAAATTACCATGAGAGATCCGCGGATCAATTTTCGAACGCGTGAACTGGCCGCCTTACTGGCTTTCTTGTTGCCAGGAGCTGGCCATTTCTATCAAGGGCGTCGGTTGAAAGCAGGTGTCTATTTCACCTGCATTCTGTCGCTGTTCTTCGCTGGAATGGTGCTCGGTGATTGGAAGCCCGTTTATAGTCAAGTTGTCTATTTGACTCAGAGGAATGAATCCCTGCAGATGCAGCCCGCGGAGAGGCAAATTGGTTCACACTATTCGTACGGCTATGCGGCGCAGGTGCTTGTCGGTTTGCCAGCTTTGCCAGCTTTGCTGCAACAGTCCCGGTTTTCGTCCAACAATGGAGTTGAGCACGGAGTCGAGTCGGACTTTAGGAGTGATTTTTCCGGGACCCTGCGGTACGGCGGAAACTATATGCCCGTGACTGGCACACTTGAATTAACGCCGTCCGATGGCGGTCGAGCGGTGTCGGGGGAGTTTCAAGGAGAGACTCTTGACGGGCGGCCAGTCAGCGGACCCATTGACGGCGATGTGGTCCTCGGCAGGCGTGTTTTCGGTTCACCGCGACGTGAAACGCACGTAACCGGTTTCTTCAACGGTGACGCTCAGGAAGGCGGCCCGACAGAATTGCTGGGAAGCGTGTCTCGGCCATTCCACAATTGGTATCAGGCTCCTCGCGACAACGCTGAACTGGATCGATTGCACGGGAAACTCAGCCAGCACTTTGACATCGCCTGCGTGTTTACGTGGATTGCCGGACTGCTAAATCTGATGGCCATCTGGGACGCGTACGACGGGCCCGCCTATGGCTACGGCGATGAAGAGCCCGACGAAGACGAAGATGGTGACGGTGATGCTGCCAAAGCTAAATCCGAATAAGACAACTAACGTTGCCGATTTGCGATGGCCGCGTTTCAGAGTTGCCCCAATCCTGTTGCTTACGTCAGATCCATCCGCCCGCCAATATTGAATGGTGCTTGTTCATGCCTTCGCTCTTTTATGCCGTTCCACTAACGGCAGTCATAAGTCTCGTCTACTGCACGACTCGCTATGAGATGCCTGCACGGATTTTCCAGAGTGCCACCATGATGTTTGTGAAGACAATCACGGGGCTGGCGATTTTGTACGCCATCCTGTGGTACTTGTCATCTTGAGACCACCGGCGGAATTCGGCAGTTACACTGCTGGCTTTGTGGCATGTTTTTTTGCCAGCGATTGCGTAAATAGTGCTCCGGTTTCGGCAAGGTGTGCATTCGCCAGGTCCACGATATGGCGATGGTGCGTGAACATGATCACCTGCGTCTGACGAGAAAGTTCGGTAAGAACTTCTAAGGCTGCCACGGAACGAGCGTCGTCGAACTGAATCAGAATGTCGTCCACGATAAACGGAACTGGATCCGATTGGGCGAAATGGGCTTCCAGGCTCGCTATGCGTAGCGCCAGATACAGCTGGTCGCACGTACCTTCGCTCATGCCTTCTACGGGGACTTTGCTTTGGTCGCGGCGGGTTCCGACGAGGACGGGGGTGTCGTCGGCGTTGAAGTCGGCGCCTAGGCCAGCAAAGGAGCCGCGGGTTATCTCTCTGAAGACTTCTCCGGACTTTTGCAGGAGGGGACCTTGGTTTTCTTTGCGGAAGCGTTCGATCTGGGATTTCAAGCGATTG
>JAUIMJ010000342.1 GCA_030433295.1 bacterium
GGGGTGGTGACCACGCCGGATTGCAAAACCATGTTCGTCAACATCCAGCACCCGGAGGCCAACTGGCCGGATGCCAGCGATCCACGTCCGCGGGATGCTACCGTGATTGTCACCAAGGACGACGGTGGCGTGATCGGAAGCTAAGCCGATTTCGACGGCTGTAACGTCGGTAAGCCCTGGCTCTACTCATCGTCTTGCTATCGGATACGATGAGCGGAACCGGGGCTTTTTGTGTTCAATTTTGTAAATTCCCTCGAATATCGTTGCCAAACAGAACTAAAGTATCAGTTATAACAAGCGCGCAATTTCATAGCCTTGGCGTCGTTCTGGAAAAGAAATAACAATAAGGCGGGCTGAGGTGGCTATGAAGTTGTTGATAACGCAGGACCGTGTCGTCGCAGGGGTGGCCGCGGCGCTGCTGATCCTCCTGGGATTCTTATTGGCATCGATTATGGGGTTGGAAGCGGTATCTGTTGTATTGGGCCTGCTGGTGGGCATTGGTGCCACTACGGCGTTTTTTGTCTTGCGGGTGCTGGAGCCCCTGGAGCGGGGCATCGATCGCCTGGCTGAAGGCTACACGCAGAGTGGAATAGGTCATGACCTTGTTACGCAGCTCGCTTTGCGGTTCAAAACGAACCACCTTGAAGGTGGGTTCCTGGCTTAGGCCAGAGGTGACAAAAACCCATTGAGTCAATGGTTTTTCCAATAGAGTCACGACGGCCCGATATTCTGTCAGAGCCTTGAGTGGCAACAAAGGAGTGAAGGCGACATAATGCCGATCGTCGCTCAAGGTGCGCTGATCTGTGGAACCAGAGATCTCCACTCCCTTAGAGTCAAAGAGCTTGATCGAAAAACTGGCTTTCTGATCAATCCCAGCATGGAGGGTAGCAAACACCCTTGTATTCTGATCCACCCCGACCACCTGTGGCAGGGGGTAGCGAAAGAGGACAGCACTCGAAGGCTCGCTCCTGAGGGGGGCCAGGTTCTCATCTTCTGAGCAAGCTGCCAGGACGCTAAGGCCGACAAGGAGAAGTAAAGCAGCAAGGATTTTCGAAACCGATGCTACTTGCGGCGAATTGGGCAGTGTCGGAAACATCAACAGATCACCTCGTCGTCAAGATGCTGCTGGAAGCCGGCGCACGGGTTGATATCCACAACAACGAACATAAGACTGCGATCGATATGGCAAGAGACCTCGGTGCCAACAACCTGGTCGTTCTCATCCAGCAGTTCTCAGACGTTTAGTCTCGAAGATAGTCCGAAGAATTCCCGACGTCATCACAATGGTATGTCGAACCATTGAGTAGCGCGCGGCTGCGGCAAGGCTCTTTTTTTGGCAAGCGTGCACTGATTCCCCACGATACCTGGCTTACATTTTTTTGATTACCCTGCTGGCCTTTTTTTGGCATAGTGTTGCGAATACGTATAATCATCACTACTGGCCAGGTTTAAGAGTAGCATTTCGTGACCACCACTCACTCAGCGAAAGAATCAGACAAAGCGTCCTCGATGCGTCCGCCAAAGGAGAGCCTTCCGGCGGGGCAGAGTTGTCCTGAATCGGCCGAGTGGACGGGTCTTGCGTCGACGGCACATGCGGCGGCGATAGCTGGATCACTATCCCAGTCTGCTTCTGCGGAACAGTATACTTCCTCAATTGATGCGATTGCGGAGTATGTTGTAAGCCGTAAGGTCGAGTCAGCGGTGGTATTCTTTCTCGAGGCTCATCTTCCCATGGCCAGTGTCATGCATTCGGTTTCGCTTCTTCTCCAGCCGGTAATGACCCCGCTCTTCGGAGCAGAGAAAATTGCCGTAAGCAATGCCCTGCTCTCCGACCGGCGCCTGGTGCAGCAATTGATTGAAGCCATCGAAGAGCGTGCTCAGCGTATCGAGCAAGCCGCAAGCGTCGAGGTGTCCTGAGATGGAACATGCAACCCCGGCCGTATTGGCGCTAATCGTAATCTTTGTCGGCCCCGTTCTCTATTTCATACACCGAGCAAAAGGTGGTCATTCAATTTTCGTCCGTAGAATTCCCGGAATTGACGCAATCGATGACAGTATCGGCCGCTCAGTAGAGTTGGGCCGCTCGATTTCCTTCACTTCGGGTCTGTCCGGCGTAACGCCGACACTGTATGCCTGTCTGGGTGTTCTGCATCACATCGCGCGCAAGACCGCTATTTTTCGCAGTAAGCTGTTTGTCCCTTCCAGCGATCCCGAGAGTCTTGTGCTCACTGATGCAACGATTCAGAGTGCCTACCGAGCAGAGAACCGCTACGGGAGCTATCATCCGGGTATGCTGAGGTTTCTCTCGGAAGAGCAGTTTGCGTTCGCGTCGGGGTATCAGGGACTGATGCACCGTGAGAACGTCGGGGCAGCCTTTCTTTTTGGACGCTTTGCTGCGGAGTCTCTGATTCTTGCTGAGTCAGGACAACAGGTGGGTGCGGTGCAGGTTGCGGCGACCACGTCGGCTGAGCAGGTCCCTTTCTTTCTGGTCTCCTGTGACTATACGGTTATCGGCGAAGAGCTTTTTGCCGCGGGCGCTTATCTTTCAGACGACCCGGTGCAGACAGGTAGTTTGCGAGGGCAGGATTTCGTAAAGAGCTTTATCCTGATTCTCATTCTGATTGGCGTTGCCCAGGCGACGTTCAATACGGTGATGGGCGTGGACTCCGGCTCCATTGTAAAAGACACGATTAGCGCCACCTGGTCAGACCTTGCTTCTGAAGAGGCTGCTTCAAAAGAGAAGCAGAATGCAGAAGAGGGAGGTTCTGATGCCTAAGTCCTTCCGCAAATATCTTATTGCCTTTGTTACCTTTGTCAGTGGTCTGTACTTTTTCCTGGAGTTTGTGCTCCCCGCCGAAATCGGTGACTTCAAGTTCGGCGCCTTCCATCAGCAGATAAGCTGGGGTTTTGTTGCCATGGGATCCATGGCCTTCGGTCTTGGATTAGTAAACATTCTTTTCGTGCACGGTGGAAAAGTTCTTCGAACTCAAAAAAACTGGGGCAACTCTCTGGCGTTGATCCTGGGGCTGGTTGTTATGCTCATCGTAGAGGGTGGTGGATTTATCAATGCAGAGTCTCGTGTGGCAAGCTGGCAGCGCATTGAGTCCTGGCGTTTGTTCTCCCAGAAGGTAAGGAGCGATCAGTCTCTGAAGGATGCAAACAGCTCGAGCCGGGTGGAGGCGCTGATACACGAAATTGATGAAACCATCACGGAGGCTGAAGCTGAGGAAGGCTATCTCTCATTCAAAAGGATAGACGGTGAAGATCAGCGCAATGCGCTTGCGAACTCTCTTAAGAAGCATCTGCAGGAGCTCAAGACTGCGGCGGTCGAGCTTGGTCAAGGGTACAGAAAAATTGACGGTGAAACAGCTATCGAGGACGAAGATACCGCCTTTCGAGATAGCATTCATGCACAGTTAGAGATAATTGCTCTGCATGAGAAATTCGAAGCGAAGGCTGAATCCACGGTTCAGAGCGCGAAAGATCTATCCCAGATAATCTACGATTCAGGTCTAAATCAAAAGTTTTTGAGTCTTCTCCGCAATGGGATATTTATTCCCCTGGGTACGGCGATGTTTTCTCTCCTGGCGTTCTATATAGCTACTGCAGCCTACCGCTCATTTCGTCTCAAGTCCCTCGAAGCAAGTATCATGATGATTGCGGCTGTACTAGTGATACTGGGGCAGATTCCTCACGGTCCGACCTACATTTGGGATGGCCTCCCTTCGCTAAGGTTATGGCTGTTGGAAAATCTGAGCACCCCGGCGTTTCGATCTATCTACTTCGGTATCATGGTCGCCGGTCTTGCGATGGCGGTTCGTATGTGGCTCTCCCTTGATAAGAGTCCGCTTTCACTGGATGAGGAGTAGAGTATGGAATACGTAGTTCGACTTCTCACTCTTTTGGATAATATCGATCGGCGTCTCATCTATCTGGTCGTTGCAGTTTCTTTATCCGCACCCATTCTTTTTGGGGTAACTCTTCGTCCTGCCGAGATGTCTACGGCTCAGGCTTTTTACAATGAAATAGAGCTACTCCAGAAAAAGGAGAAACCCTTTGTCGTAATTGCAATGGACTGGGGACCCGGCACGATGGCGGAGAATCGACCGCAGTCCATGCTTGCGGTTGAGCATTTGATGAGAAAAAGAATTCCGTTTGCCTTAATCTCTATCTACAGTCTGGCTTCGCCTTTTCTGGAAGAACTACCACGACAAGTCGCTGAACGTTTGGAGGAAGAGTTTCCCGGAGAAAGCTGGGAGTATGGTCAGGACTGGGTTAACTGGGGCTACCGGCCCGGCGGTATTCTGATGATACAG
>JAUIMJ010000343.1 GCA_030433295.1 bacterium
CTGATCATCGGCCACATCGAGGTTGGCAATAATCAGTCGAAGCAGAGAATCAAGGTCGTCGGTATCCCAGTATCCCTCCACGTATGCTTCACCAAAGCCCACGTCCCCGCCAAGAATTGCCTTCGTAAAGAAGGCGTAATTCTTAACCTTGATACGTGCGCTGGGGGAGGCATTGGTGGTCCCGAAATACTCTGAGGAGCCGTCGGGAAAGCTCATTTCCAGACTACCGCTGGTAATCTTTGAGAAGAACGTTCTAAAGCGTTGTAAGCAATAATTTTGAAAGAATCGCGGGCCGGACGTACGTATCGTCATCGGGCTCGCTGCAATCGGCTTACTAAACACTCTCAGTCCCTTTTGGTAATGCAGCCTCGCTGCCTCAAACGTGATTCGGGGCAGCGCCAAATGAACTGCCAGAGGAAACTTTCCAAGTGTTTTCAGAATATTACCCGAGGTTAGCGCAACACCACTTCCACACAGCTTTGTCGTAAACACAGCCTCGGCATCTCTGAAAATATTCACTCGAACATCGATGTTTTCGCGGGAAATATCGATGTAAAACCTATAGTTTCCCTTCATATCATTAAACGGTGAGACATGAAATTCCTTACAAGTTTCATATACCTTGTAGGAATTATTTTCGCGGGAATCATCACCGAGGACGTAGAGATGCGTTTCACGAAAGGTGTTTTTTACCTCAGCTAGAACGCAGCGCAGAGAATCGTCCGGGCCGTAGCACATGAAGAAGCTTACGGGATTAAACACAGGAAACAGACTGCGCGGCGTCGTCAGCAGCATGACGCGCGCGATGGCTTCTTCGACCCCCTGTGCTTTGAGAACCTCCTGAACTTTCTCCGGCAATTCCCCCGGGTATCCGGGCAAATAGTCTTTACTGAACAGACATATGGCGTTGCTTCGGTTGTAGCCGAAGAGAGAAACTTCCCGGTCCAGTTTCGGCAGCTCGTCTAAATCAACCGCCAGGAAAAACAGCGGGTAAGTAAACGCATGATGAACAGGCACCATGCGAACATGCTCAACCTTTCCGGGAACAATCAGGGAATTCATAATTCTATGCCGAACTCCCTGGCAACGAAAACGGCGGAGCGCACGGCATCCTCGTGGAATCCATACCCGAAGTAGCTGCCGCAGAAATAGGAGTTGTTCATCCCGTTAAGCTCAGGCAGAGCCTTCTGCGTATCCATCGCCGCTGTCGTATACTGAGGATGCAGATAGTCAATCCGGGCAATAATGCTATCCTCGCAAATAGAGTCCTTGCTGTTGAGAGAAACGAAATAATTCTTTTCGGTGTTCAGTCCCTGCAGCAAATTCATCCAATAGGTAAGCACAGCGGGAGCGCTCAGCGTTTCATCCGCGTTTTGAAGGGAAGCATTTCCTTCCCCTCGGTAATTCCCCCCGCTGTAGTTCCCCCCTCTGTAATTCCCCCCTCTATAGTTCCATGACGCCCAGGCGCGCTGGCAAACCGGGAGCAGAGACTCATCAGTGTGGAGAATGGTGTCGTTACTCTGATAGTGCCAGGCACCGAGAAGCGATTGCTCCCGCTCCGAAGGCTGCGCAAGCATAGACAGTGTTTGATCCGCATGCGTGGCAAAAACGACCGTATCAAAGCTTTCTCCGCCTCCCTCAGCGGTAAAAACCCGACAGCCCTGCTCCTCCCTCTCTACGCGAAGGACCGGAGAAGAAAGTCGAATACTTCCGCCAAAAACCCCGGCAAACTTTTTCACATACGTCTGACTACCGCCGCTGACGGTTTGCCAGCGGGGTCTGTCTTTCAGGGAAAGCAGTCCGTGATTGCGAAAAAAATAAAGAAAAGCCCGCGCCGGGAAATCGAGCACCTTCAGTTCCGGGGTCGACCAGATAGCCGCTCCCATGGGAAGGAGGTAGTCCTCGATAAAGGCCTGGGAGAAGCGTCCACGACGAAGGAACGCTCCAAGGGTTTCTGAGGTAGAGACGGAATCGTCGTCAAGGGCACACTGTCCCTCGCGACCAAAGCGCATGACCTCGGCAAGGAAGCGATAGAATGATGGTCTAAGAATGTTGCTTCGCTGGGCAAACAGCCCATTGAAGCCGCGACCGGCGTAGTAGAACTCGCGCTGCGGATCGAAAAAGCCAAAGGACATATTGCTCCAGCGAATCGAGACATCAAGTCGCTCCAGCAAACGATGAAACAGCGGGTAGTTCTTATCATTAAGAACGATGAATCCCGTATCCACCCCGACTCCTGCGTCGGGACCTTCCGCAAGGGTAATGGTATTGGTATGCCCTCCCAGGTAGGAGCCTGCCTCAAACAGACATACGTCATAGCGCTCATCAAGAAGATACGCTGCCGTAATCCCCGCCACACCGCCGCCGACAACGGCGATGCGCCCTCTAGCCTCGCTCATGCAACACCACCCGTTTTATCACTGCGCGATACAAAGCATAGGGCAGCAGGCTGAAGGCCTTTACGATGTAGGTAAATCGCCGCGGGAAATGTGATTCAAGACGCCTCTCCACAATATGCTGATACATGCGATCGGCTGCAGCGGGTGCCTCCATGAGGAAGGGCATGGGGAAGTCATTCTGATCCGTCAGTGGTGTTCGAATAAAACCGGGATGAATGGCGGTTACCGCAATGTTCTTTGGCTCCAGGTCAAAGCGGATACTTTCAAGAAAATGCGAGAGCGCTGACTTACTCGCACCGTACGCAGCAGCCGTTGGTAAACCACGAAATCCGGCGACGCTGGAGACCACCGCAAGATGCCCCTCCCCGCGCTCGATCATATGCGGAAGCACCGCCTCTATGCAGTGTAGCTGACCCAGGTAGTTTATCTCTATCAATCGCCGATAATCATCGGTGTTGAACGCCGAGGCAGAAGTTGGATTGTGGGTTCCCGCGTTTGCCACAAGAATATCGATTGCCCCATGCTGCTCCCGAATGGCATTGGCTATTTCCTTCATTCGATCGCGGTCGGTGATGTCTCCGGGAAAGGAAATCGCGGTCATACCTGCGGCAGCATATTCTTCAACGAGCGCTTCCAGGGCCTCAGCCCGCCGGGCCGTAAGCGCAAGAACGCATCCGCTGGCGATGAGACGCCTGGCAAAGGCCTCGCCCAGACCACTGCTGGCACCAGTCAGCCAGACGACCTTTCCCTTAAGAGCTCCCGAGTATTTGCTCATCTTAATCCCCACGGTATGGGCTCACGCCTTCACAAAATCCCTGCTGAATGCTATCGTGCGCCCCCTATTACGCACCCCCACATAAGCATGGGCTTCAAACGCAAAGCAATGTCAAAACAAAGTTCTCCCGCTCCGCAAGAAGAAAAAAACCCTGAAGACCTCAGCAGGCTAAACAGCACACAGCTTGCTCGAAGAGTTTTTTCCGGTGACCTCTCAACCAAAAGTCTGCAGGCCCTCCCCGCGCAGACACTCTATCTGGCTATCCAACGCCACGGCATAGAGTCCTGCACCGAACTTCTGGAGCTGATGACGGAGGCACAGTACCAATCCTTACTGGATTTTGAATTCTGGACCAAAGACACCTTCCGCGATGATAAGTTCTGGGAGTGGCTTTCGCTTATCAACGAGGATGACTCCCTCGATCTCTTTGAACAGTTTCTTGAACTTGCCGACCCAAATGTCCTCGGTCTGATCGTCGCGCGCTACGTCGAAAGCCATATCACCGATGAAGCAACCGATGCGGCGCCCGGACCCGGATTTTATACCCCGGACAACGGACACTGCTGGATTCGATTCCACATAAAAGATAAAGACCAGCATGCGCTGTTTGGTAAATTCATGGCGGTTATTTTTCAGGCGAAAGCTGAGCTCTTCTATCATCTCATCGCCGAAGCAGGTGCGCGCACCGCGATTGAATTCGAGGAGGAAGCCTATCAGCTAAAGCGTCGTCGCATGCTCGATATCGGCATTCCTGATGAGGGGACTATCGCCAAGATCCATACGCCAATTCCTCTGGCCGAAGTCAAAGGAATGCTTGGGCAGGAAAATACCGCTTCGAGTCAGCATCCTGACATATCGATCGATCCTCTCATCTACGATGGCTTCTCACCTCAACCGCTTGCGGGTCTTGTTGGAGAGCTGCTTGCGAGTGAAGGAGGCAGCGAAGCTGAAGCCCAGCTCAGTCTCATTTCAAACGCCTCACTTTTCTTCTTTGGCGTTGATCTTTCTTCTTTTGAAGATGTGCAGCTTCATCTTCATAAAGTTCGAGGTGCAATCAACATTGGACTGGAACGCGCAATTCAGTCGAGCGACGGCAGCCTAAGCGCCC
>JAUIMJ010000344.1 GCA_030433295.1 bacterium
CACCGGTTCTGCGCGAAAGGCGACGCTTCGTCTGGAGCGATTTGCTCTAAACTGGTTGCAGATCGATCAGGCAGATGCGGCCGGTGCTACCTACGCCGGGCAGAAGCTTTTTACCGCCGGGCCTGATGCCCTTTGTTCGCGTCTGGGGGAGATCGATTCTCTTGCGGCTTCTCTTCAGGAGGAAGGCATACCATGTGTTGTTTCTAATTTCGCCGGAACATCCCTCTGTAATCAGGTGCTTTACTATGGCTTGCATCAGACGAATGACGATGTGCTCTGCGGCTTTCTCCATGTTCCCCTGCTGCCAGAACAGGTTCAGGGGATTTGGAGTGATATGCCATCCATGGAACTTGAAGACCAGAGGCGGGGGATTGCACGAGTAATCGAAGGTCTCCTTCGTGAGAGTGAGCGTCGTGGATGAGGTAGTGTCTGACAATTTGGCCTCGGCTGTGAGGGGACTTCTTTTCTCTCGCCTCGGTCAGGCCCTTGCGGTGCTGTGGTTTCCAGCCCTGCTCGTTCGTACCTGCTTAAGTCTTTCTGCGGGAGGGAGTTTTCATCTTGCTGCCTATGCGCGAGGTACTGCGCTCGATCTGCTCGTAGTCATTGTTGTTGCCGTACCAATCAGCCGTCTCCCGTCACTTCTGTATCCTTTGTTTCTAATGGTGTGCCAGGTTTTGCTGACATGTTTGTACTATGGAAACTATGAACACGTTGTGGCAAACGGAGATGCGATTATCCCTCGCGATTTGTATTTTATGCTGAGCCCCGAGTTTCGCGAGGGGTCGGGCACAGCAATATCGAATCCCTTGCTGTTCTGTTCGATGCTATTCGTTCCCATCGGTATATACTTCTTCGCTCGCCATCGCGTGGAGCCGCGTTCCCCTGGTCTAGCAACCTTACTATCTCTGGTCATCCTTCCCGCTGTCGTCGCGTTTTTGATACCCGACAACCTCAACCGTCGAGTGTGGGAGCAGAGCAATGTTGCCGCACTCGTTGCGCATGATGCTCTTTTTTCGTTTTTCCCGCCGACAAGAGTGCCAGGCGAAAAGCCGAGAGATTTTCTTATCGAGCAATATTCAAAGCCGAATATCGTGGGGAGGACAATTGCACGAGCTGAGCCAGAGGATCGTTACAATGTTCTTCTCGTTCTTCTGGAAGGAATATCCGGGACTGACGTATACCGAGACTATTCAACGTTCCTCTCGAAGAAACCGAGGATCATGCCGAAGTATAGAGAGGTTGCGAAACGGGGGTTGTCGTATCCGCACACCATATCATTACAGCGAAAAACCAATCGAGGCATGTGGAGTATCCTCTGTGGGCAATTGCCTAATTTGCGTAGCGTCTTCCCCAAAATGGATTATGCGAAGCGATTGCAGGAAGAGCTCAACTTTAAATGCTTACCGCATCATCTAAACGATGCAGGGTATCACTCGGTGTATTTACAGGCAGCGGACTTGAATATCATGCGCAAGAACCAGCGACTCCCTGAACTCGGTTTTCAGGAGGTCTACGGAGCGGAGTGGTTTAAGGAGCCCTACTTCAATACCGGCTGGGGTCCCTCGGATAATCATTTCTTTGAAAAGGCCTTGAGGATGGTTTCAAAGCTGCAGTCTGAGAAGAAACCCTGGTTTTTAACGCTGCTTACCGCAGGTACTCATCATCCATACAAGGTGCCGAGTGAATTCGTTGATATGCGATTTGATCATCGTGAGCGAGCGGTCCGCGTAGCGGACTATGCCATCGGTGCATTTGTTGAAGGCCTGGCGAGTCGCGGTATTCTCGAAGACACTCTGGTAATCATCACGTCGGATGAGTCCTTTGGTGCCGGGCGGACCATGCCGAAGATTTACGAAAACTGGGTTCCGCTGGTGGTTCTTGAACCGTCCGGGCGAGTGAAAGAGATTCTCACGACGTTCTCACTGAATGAGATCCATCTCTCGGTTCTCGATTACCTGGCCCTTGATTCTGTTGATCGGCCACCCGCGGGAAGGAGTATTTTTCGAGAGTACGCTGAGGCTCGTTCGCTGGTGTTCGCTAATGCGTATGCTCGACGAATTTATCAGTTCACGGAAGATAAGCAGCTCGTGCGCTGTGTTAGCGACTTCAGCTCCTGTGAGGTGAAGAGCTATGACGACACTACGTTTCTCTGGGATGACCCGGAAGGGGGTACGCCTCTGTCATCGGGGGCAACGTCGGAATTGCGGGGCCTGGTTGACTGGAACGATTGGGGCCGCTATCGGCTGCGAATTCTTAATGAACAGGCTGCTGTCAGAAAGAGGAAAAAAAGCGCGCCGGAAAAGAGAGATTCCTACGGCAGCAGGGAAGAAGAATAGATTCCCTGTACTCCACGATCTTTCAGCCGTTCTACTTCTGCCTTGTCTGACGTCGTGTGCGCGTAAACGAAGACGCCAAGTTTCTTCAGCTCTACACCAAGGTCGCTCTTCTTGGCTCGCTCAATGGGAATCGTTACCGCATAGAGCGCATGAGATTTAGCAAACTCAAGTATCGCCGAGTCAGAACGTTCTTCCTCACTGAGCTGGTAAATGGTGAGGATGATTCTCTGATATCCGAGTTCTTTGGCAACAGGATAGTCGGAAAATCGTTTTAGCTGAGGAATTATTCGTTCTGTTGCCAGCGTGCTGTTCGCCTCAGCCAGGTAGCGTAGGCCCCTGGCGTTATTCTGTTTGATGTCACTTACAATATACGCACCTGGATGTTTCTCGAGCCATGAGAATAATTCGGCAGCAGTAAGCGGGGAGAGATCGTAGGGCAATTTCTGACGGCTGAATTCGGCGCGTGTAGGGGTGTAGCTGCCATTCTCTGAGTCTGGTGGCAGTACAGACTTCCGCCAGCTTCCCCAGTCATGAACCGCAGCGAGATGCCCATCTCGTGTCCACTCAAAATCCAGCTCAAACAGAGTATGTCCGGCCTTGTAGTTTGTACTAAGCGCTTCAAGTGAGTTTGTAGTCGTTGCGATTTTGTCGCGTGCTTCATGGGTGACTGCAATTGCTCCACCACCATGCGCGATGACCGCAACCGGGGGATCGACCTCGGGCCGCTCAGTGACGGTATCCCCGAATGCGCTTGTGTGCGCACTCAGGAGCAGGTTGAGAATGAAAATGCGCAGGCAGGAGAGAATACGTGACTTTTCTTGTGGGGTCTTCGACATGGGAGATGACATTAGCTAAGGAATTGTATGATTCGCCATGGTGCCCGTGAGTACTGCACAATCGCATCGGAAGTGCACAGGAGGAGTCTTACAGATTTGAAGCTGTCGGAAAATGGACGAACTTGTCTGAAATAAAAATGGCGGCCGTGGGCCGCAGTTTGCCAGACGCGCCCGAGGTGCTACCAAAAGGTGGTAAAACCAAAAGCTGCGGTGACTTAACTCCGGCCCACGGCCGCCGATCAGCATGACTCCCAACAATAATAGTCGACAAAACTACTCAGAAACTTAAGTGGTGATGCTCTCCTTGTTGGGGCCAAACATGCTGGAACTCCGATACATTAACCCAAAAGGAAGTGGGTCGAAATCCACAAAACGCTGAAGGTTCCCACCCCGACAAAAACGGACTTCAGAAGTAGTTCTTTCAGGGGGAACTGTTCGGTAACCCGGCTTCGACGCCTTCGTTTTCCTGAAATGCCAGCGCTCTGAGGACGCTGAGGTGCCGGCCGAGTAGCTTCAATTGTTTCTACTTCATCATCGGCCTTAGTCTCTTCGCTCTTTGGATGAATCTTTATCTCAATGCGTTCGGTGAGAACCCGGTTTAACAGTTCCAGATCCTGCTTCATTTCAAGGGCAGACTGATAGCGATTCTTGGGATCCCGTGCGAGTGCCTTTGAGACAATTTTGCTCAGCAGTATCGGGCAATCCTGTCGGTAAAACTGAAGAGGCTTGGGGTTCTGCATCAGACGCAGGCAAAGAGTTTGAAGAGGCGTTTCTCCCTCGAAGGGAATGCGACCGGTGATCATTTCGTATGCGATTACGCCCAGGCTAAAGATGTCCGAGCGATGATCCACATTTCCAAATTCCATGTATTCGGGACTGATATACTCTATCGTTCCCAGTACCCCATTAGTGTTTAATTGGGTGTTTCTGGTCATAAGAGCGACACCGAAATCAGAGATCTTGATATTTCCCTCTGCGGTCATCAGCACGTTTTCCGGCTTTAAATCTCTGTGGACGATCCCCGCCTCATGGATTGCTTCCAGCCCGGCACAGATCGAACTTAGAATAGAAACGATGCTTTTGTATTCCAGAGGTTGCTCGTTGT
>JAUIMJ010000345.1 GCA_030433295.1 bacterium
AGATTCTTCGCGAAGGAATACGAGGCAAGGACGCTAAGCCCCTGAAGCAGGAGTAGGAACACACAGAAATCTTGTAGCAGAGCAGAGAACTGCAGGGGCATGAAAATGAACTTGAGCAGGCCAAGCAGAAGAGCTGACATCAATACGACGCGGAGTTGATATCTGCTTTGTCCATCAGGAGTACTCATGGCGATATCCTAGGTATTTTTTACTCCCCCTGTACCATGAAAAAGGGGAGACGGCAGCCGCAGATAGACCGGGTAAGCTCCTAAGATCTATCAAAATACCAGACACAAGAAGCAGCGGCCCATTTCCGAAGATACCCTGCGGGTAGGCGCTTGAATAACCGTGATTCGCATGGGACAATGCGAAAACCCTGCTCCTTCTCTTTCCCCTATTGGTAGCACACTCCCAGTGGCCTGGGTTTGCCTGTCTGCGGCAAGCCTAGCCCACTGCCTGTTGTAAGGTTCAGTGGAAGTCCCCCCCACCATTTTTTATGAGGCTTCCCCATGTTAAAAATACTATTGCAGGCAATGGGTAAACTACTCGCTGCAGAAGACATTCCCAGCAGAGAAGATAATCCCTACGCCCCACCTCGAATCAGCATTCCCGGAAAAATTATCTGCGGTCTGGACTTGAGTACGAGCATTGGTCGCCGCTCTGAAGTGATGGCCAGCGCCTGGGAACATCAGTTGCTCAATCGCTTGCAGTCCCTCTGGCCTGACCTTGAAATGCTCCTCTTTGGAGTAAATAGCAAAGTCTGGCCCCTCCCACCTTGTGAGGACAGGCGTTTTCAGCCGCTTTCAAAAATCACTCGCTATTGCGCGAACGATTTCACGCAAGCACGGCTACTCGCCGGTGGTTCTGCGTTCTATGACTACCTGGTTGAGGCTTCAGAGCTGGCAATCGAGTTGGTAGAACAGCAGCAGAGGAACGGAACGTACTTCCCCGTGATGGTTTGTCTTCTCTGCGATGGCGAACCCCGCCTTTCCAAGGCAACTTCGAAGGAAGCGTTCGCCGTCATGCAGAAAGCGAGAAAGAAAGGCGTTGCCTTTCGCATCTCCTGCTTTGTGCCTGATCATCACCATGTCGTTCAGCAGATGAATATGTTTCGCGACTCCCTGCGTCTCACTCATTCTCCCGTGGTAAAGACTCTGGCAGATCTGAAGTCAGCGCCGAGAGAGGAATTCTTTCTCATCACTGAAGCTGAGGACGACCCGGAAGAAAGTGTCACTTCCTGTGTCGAGCAGATTTCAGAAAGCATTCTGAGAATCGGCTACGAGAACCAGGAACCCTAAGCAGAAAGGCAAAGACGAAATGGTAGCCGTCCCCAAAAAAAAAATAGGTTTTTACACTTGTTTCAACAGGCGGCGGCGTACCATATCGGCCAATAATCCGGCACACTCGACAACACAGGCTGCTTCCTCGGAAAGTCAGCTGAAGTGTGCTTGTATTTTCTCAAATATCTGCTGATGCCCGACCGCAGAACAATGCAGACCATCATCAGAAAGGGCAGGACGAAAATCCTCCCCCCAAAGGTCTATACTACCAACTCGCTTTTCCGCACAGACTTCAAGTAGACATCTCGTGTATGCCTCCCCATCACTGAGCAAATAATACCAATCAGACTCACCATAGGGTGCGGTTCTTTCTTCATCGAAACGAAACCCGGTGAGTACTACCGTTTCACAGATCGCCTGAGCACAATCGAGTAAGCGTGCCACTGAGGCTTTAAACTCATCAAGGGAGCAGGCACAGGGCGCCTCCCGAGCACCAACCCTACGCATGTCGTTAAATCCGGGGTAGAGAAGAATCTGGTGCGGTCTCCGAAGTTTCGCCTCCGGAGATATCCTCGAAATCAAACTGGCGGTATCCTCACCCCACACACCGAGATTATAGACGCGGTTCCTCGAATCGCGAGCCTCATGCCAGAGTCGTAGCCGATTTACAAAACCGCCTAACTCCTCATCAGCAGTTCCATATACGGAACTCGAACCAAACACTGCAATTCTTCGGGCTTTCAATTGGTCCTCCCGTCTAAACGCAGACCGATTCTCTCCCATCGGACACCCGCTCGTCCCGAACTCCAGTAGAGATACAGGGCCTTTCCCACTATGCGATTGAGGGGCACACATGGCTCCGCATAGTACCGTGAGTCTTTCGAATGCTCACGATTGTCTCCAAGGAGAAACACACAGGAATCCCCAAGAGTTATTGATGAAAAATTGTCCGCAGAAGTATTCGACGACTCACGATAGTCCTCATCGAGGGCAAAGCCGTTGATATAGACTCTGCCGGCTTTTATTTCTAAGGTTTCACCGGGAAGACCAACGATGCGCTTGAGTACGTAAAACCTCGATTCATCCTCCGAAGTTCTTGGGTCATCTTGAGGCGTGTAGACCACGAGATCACCTCGAGTCAGCTTCATTGCCGGGAAATCAACCCTTGCCAGTATAAAACGATCTCCAATTTCAAGGCTTGGCCTCATCGAAGCGGAGGGAATCCTGAATGACTGGAACACATTGTATATGAGTCTATCGCGCGCAACATCCTGAACGGCAATTACAACAAGAAAGTACAAGGTATAGATCCACCATCTGTTCACCGCACGCAGATGATAGGACCTTTTCCTTTTTGCTTCTCGAATCGAGTCGCACAGATACGTAAAAAACACACACAAGCTCAGGCTGGCCGCGAGGAGCAATCCCCAAAAATACTGAACGACGGTAGTTACAAGAAGAGGTATGAGCAAAGAACTCAGAACGGCAAAAAACAATGCCTTTCGAGGGCTTCCGTTATAGAGCTGACCAAGCCCCGGACTCAGGAAGGAAAGTACGGCAGCAAGCCATGGTTTTCTCGGATGTTCAGCGGACATTTTGTTGTACCTGAAGTTCCTTATTACTCATCACAAGGGTTTCCCGTAAACGAACTATTATCCAATCACCGCGGGAACATTTCTTTGCACAATGCTACAAACTCAAAATCTCCTCTGTAATACTCCCTCAGAACATTCTGCGCCTCTTCACTAAGATTCGTGTCACATCCACGCGGCATCCTGTGAGCGAAATACTCGTCCGTTGGCAAGCAAACATCTTCCGGCAGCCCGAGCAATGGACGGAGCTTTTCGAAATCCTCCTCAAGCGACTCAGTAAAGCAACACATCAAGACGTCATCGAGACGGGATAAAAAATACTCTTTTGAAATCATCCAGTGGAAATAACCGTTAAAGTGGCCGATTACCCGCATAGTACGAAGAGCCAGAGAATGATGTTCCGATTCTGGATTTCCCAATGCGCAGGCAAGCTCATTCGCTGTCGAAAAGGTTTCGAATATCCCCGTCTCCATTTCATTTCGAGGTGAATAGTATCGCGGCAAGCCCTCTCGCTGTCGGCTGTAGAAAGCACTGACAAAACGTGTCAGTGGATCCCTGAGTATAAAGAAGAACTTTGTCCCGATAGGAACGTCGGTGAGTTTGATTATATGCCCACAACGCCGGACATGCTTCGCGTGCTTTTCCAGCACGAGCTTCATAGCCGTGCCCCCGGTTTTGCCAATATGCAGAAAAAAAATCCTGTCGGGCTTGGTTTTAGCTACCATTGAACAAAGGCATGTACACTAGTTATTCGACATCGAAACCGAGCAGCAGGAACTTTAATTCTGCTGTCCGACATGAGTGAGATACCTACACCTTCCGAAAGCAATTCTTCCCCGGGGTACCTTCGGGCTGAGCTGTTCTGAAAGTGTCTGCCGTCATTTTGTACGACCTTGCTAAGGCCGCGTTTATGGCATACCCATAATAGGCACAGGCCAGTTATTTCCTCAATTCCGCAGTAGCGCGACTGAGGGCCTGTTGCCCCGGTACATCGTGTGAGATTTTGAATAAAGGAGAGATGTTGATGCTGGACATTAATAAAAAAGCCCCGGCTTTTACCCTAAAAGATAAAGACGGAGTTTCTCATTCTCTGCGTTCAATCGAGACCGCATATGTAGTCTTGTTCTTTTATCCCAAGGACAACACTCCCGGTTGTACTATTGAGGCCAAAGGTTTCTCCGACGCCATCGCAAAGTTTAAGCGACAGGATACGACGCTGGTCGGCATCTCCGGCGGTGACGAGAAAACTAAGACAAAATTTTGTAACAAGCATGACCTCGGAGTTCTCCTACTCTCCGACACCGACTTTGCCGTATCAAAGAAATATGGGGTCTATGGTCCAAAGCAATTTATGGGGAAAAAATATGAAGGAATCACCAGAGCGAGCTTTGTACTC
>JAUIMJ010000346.1 GCA_030433295.1 bacterium
AGGATTCCGATGAAGCACAATGCCAGCAGGGTCAGTAAGGCATTGCGGGCCTTGTTTTCGGCGAGGTCACTGGTGTTGTCCAATCCGAGGAGCATGATCACGAATACTACAAGAACCATAATCGCCCCGGCGTATATCAATATCTGCAAGGCGGCGAGAAAGTCGGCTCCGAGAATCGCGTAGTGCACGGAGAGTAGAAAAAATGTGACGACAAGCCAGAGTGCACTGGTGAGCGGCTTCTTTCCGAATACCACCCCGAGGGAGGAAAGTATTGTCAGGATGCCAAATATGAGGGTCGCAGTCATTATACTATCTCTTACAATCTATCTATCAGTCGTGACCTGCAAGCGTAGGTCACCGAAATGAGTATTCCTTAAAAGGTCAACATCCAGACCATGGTTGCAATCAGATTCGCAAGCGCTATGGGAAGCATCTTCTTCCAGCAGAGATCGAGTAGCTGGTCGTAGCGAAAACGCGGCACCGTCCAGCGGATGACTATCTGGAGAACGACAAAGAACATTACCTTGGCACCAAAAACCGCTGGCCCAAGTAGTCCCATTAGCTCCATTTCTATCCCAAAAGGAGCGACGGCAAATGAATGCTGCGTGATATCAAAGAACGGAATATGCCAACCCCCGAAAAACAAGACTACGACCATAGCTGCGGCAACCGCTATTTCAGCAAACTCACCCAACCAGAAAAGCAGGAATTTCATTCCCGAGTATTCGGTGAAATAACCCGCAACGATCTCCGACTCACTTTCAGGCAAGTCAAAGGGGGCCCGCTTCGTCTCGGCCATGGCAGACACGAAGAAGATCACGAAGGCGACTATATTGAAGGGGTTCATCAATATTCCCCAGTTGAAGACTGAGCCAGCCTGCGCCTTGACTATTTCATTCAGGTCGAGAGTCCCGTAACTGGCAAGCAGACCAATGATGCTTAAGCCCAGGGTTATTTCATAGGAAATCATCTGTGCGGAGGCGCGCAGACTGCCGAAGAGGGAGAATTTATTGTTCGAAACCCAGCCCGCGAGTACTGTTCCGTAAACCGCTATTGAGCCCATCGCAAAGATGTAGAGGATGCCGACGTTGAGATCGGCGAGCTGCAGGGTGATGGTCTTTCCGCCAATCTCAATGGGCGGACCGAAGGGAATCACGGCAAAACTAACAATTACCGGGAACACGCCCATAAAGGGCGCGAGACTGTGCATGAACTGACTGACGCCCCGCGGCAGGAAGTCTTCCTTGGTGATGGCTTTTACCGGGTCGCAGACCAGGGTGTTGATTATCCCGGCAAGGTCGAAGCCTAAAATAGCCGCCCTGTTCGCTCCGACGCGATTCTGTATAAGGGCAGAGGCTTTTCGTTCTATCCACGTCGCAATCGCAGCCATATGTAGCACGGCACCCATCACGAGCGCCGCCTTTATCACGACGATGAGAATGTCAATCAGATGATCCATCTACACCTTTCCCAGTGTTTTCTTTTCTTCTAAACACATTTGCCAATACATCGCTCTACACCGCAGCTATACCGAGGCAGTCTCCGACTCGGAGCCTTCAGAGGCTTGTATCTTTTGCAGCTCTTCCCAGGATAAACCCAGCTCCCCGATACGCATCAGGCTCAGGCCGCGCAGGGCATCGTACTGATTGACCAGTGCCCGAAACAGACCACGGTCGTCCTGAATAGAGGCGTCGAGAATCGGCTTCTTCGCGTGCTCAGCGACGCGCTTAAGTAACATCCACTCCGGATAGGAGCCAAAGGGTCCTTCGAGCAACTTGTTGAGCTTTTGGAACCGCAGCTCCCTCGTGAGCATCACGCCGGTTTTCTCGTAGACCGTTCGCGAAGGCAGAATGACCTTACAGAGCTGATGCGCACCGAGCGAGGCAACACCATCGTCCTCTGAACGGTCAACAACACCACGCGGGGTTAGTGCAACGCTTGTCTCAATGTTCAGCAGGGCTGCGATAAGTTCGTCGTCGAGGTCTTCATCTAAAATGGCAAAGTCGCCGACGAGCAGAAGGTTCTTAATACTCCCCTCACGAATCTTCTGAAGAAGTCCCTCATACCCCTTCTGCAATTCTGAGCGCCAGTCCGGATCATTGATGCCAAGACCAAATACCGTAGCCGCCCGTGCGTTCGGGGCATAATCCGGAGAAATGAGCTTAGCCTCTAATTCACTGAGCGCGCGTTGCCTGAGCTGCACGGCAACCTGAGGACCCGACATGGGCAGGCCCATGACCTTGTCGGCAAATGAAAGCGCAGTCCACATTTCCTCGAGTGTCAGAAAAGGAGAGATAAACACCGCTTTTTCTTCGGGCGAGCTACCGTTTGCCAGGGATGCTGCGGCAAGAAGCGCCTCCTGCAGCTTCTCCTCCTCAAGATAGCCATCTTTGCGCACCAGGGGATCCGCGATGCGGTGGGTCGGCTGGAAACGACTGAAGCCATATCTCCCTTCGTCGCACATCCACTCCTGGTTAACTTCTGAGTTCAGCCGGGCTTTCACCTGAACAAACTCACCGTCTCTTACGGCCACCTTTGCGTTACAGCCCGTGGAACATCCGGCACAGACCGTATTTTCTTCTTTTGTGTACCAGATACGCGTATTGAAGCGCCACTTTCTGTGGGTCAATGCACCCACCGGACAGAGGTCCACTACGCAGCCGGAAAAGGGATTATCCAGTTCTTTATCCGGCACAATACCAATCACGGAGCGATCACCGCGGTTGTATACTCCCAACTCGCCTGTTTCGGTGTACTCGTCGCAGAAGCGAACGCAGCGAGTGCATACGATACAGCGTTCACCATCGTAGACGACGTTCTCACCGAGCACTTCTGCTTTGACCTGCTCGACCTTGTCTTCGATAAAACGCGATGGCTGGGTGTTGTACTCGTAGTAGTAGTCCTGTAACTTACAATGACCGGCCTGATCGCAGATGGTGCAATCGAGCGGATGGTTAATTAAGAGGAATTCGAGGGTAGCTCGCTGCGCGTCTGCAGTTTTCTCGGAGGTGTGCTGTGTTCGAACAACCATTCCCTCCTGAGCCTGGGTGTTACAGCCGATCTCGAGTTTTGGCCTTCCCTCTACTTCGACCTGGCACATGCGGCAGTTACCCGCGACGCTCAAGTGCGGGTGGTAGCAGTAGTAAGGAATGTCGATACCTGAAGATGCAGCCGCATCGATCAGGTTGGTCCCCTTCGGAACGCTGACTTCCTTTCCATCGATGCTAAGGGTGACGTATTCCGTATTATCCGACATGGACACTCTCCGATTCCTCAGTGGTGGCATTGTTTGTTGCTGTAGACGGGGACGCGAGCGCGGCCTCAAGCTTCTTGTTAAATTCCTCCGGGAACTTGTCCATGAAGCTTTTTACCGGTGCGATGAGTGCGTCACCGAAGGGGCAAATGGTATGTCCCCCGATTTGATCCGTTACGTTGTCGAGTACCAGCAGGTCCGATGCGGCTCCCTTACCGTTGTAGATTCGCTTAACGATCTTCTCTACCCAGTGCGCACCCTCTCTGCAGGGCGTGCACTGTCCGCATGATTCGTGGGAGTAGAAATGCTGTAGGTTGAGGCATGCCTCTACCATGTCGGTGGTTTCGTCCATAACGATAAAACCGCCCGAGCCGAGCATTGTTCCCGCTGCCTGCAGAGACTCGTAGTCCAGATTTACGCCTTCCAGCTCGTCTGCTCGCAGTACGGGAACCGATGAGCCACCGGCGATGATGGCTTTCAGCTTTTTCCCTCCGCGAATACCGCCGCATTCGTTCTCAATGAAGTCTAGAACTGAGTAGCCAAGGTCAACCTCATACACCCCAGGTTTGTTGATATGGCCCGAGGCGCTGAATAGTTTGGTGCCCGGTGATTTCTCCGTTCCGATAGCCTTGTACGCCGCAGGTCCGTTTTCCATTATCCAGGGAAGGGTCGCAAGCGTCTCTACGTTGTTGACGACCGTCGGGCAGCCGTACAGGCCAACCACAGCCGGAAATGGTGGCTTGATACGCGGCTGACCTTTGTTCCCCTCGAGCGATTCGATTAAACCGGTTTCCTCACCGCAGATGTATGCCCCCGCACCTCGGTGCAGGACGATATCGAGATCAAAAGTTGAGCCGAAAATGCCCTTGCCGAGATATCCTTTTTCGTAGGCCTGCTCTATGGCGCGCTGCATTACTTCCGCTGGATAGGTGAACTCGCCGCGGATGTACACACAGGACCAATGAGCGCCAAGCGCCCAGGAGGCAATCATCATGCCTTCAAGGCAGAGATG
>JAUIMJ010000347.1 GCA_030433295.1 bacterium
ATCCCTCGGCGAGGACCTGCTGGAAGCAAAAGGTACATTGGGTGGCGTCAGGTGGCATCCGCTCCGCCTGACTTAGTGACAAACTGACGTTCTCTCCGCAATCCGAGCATTCGCGGTCGATTGACCCTTGCTCATCGACATCCAACTCCGACCGTTCCCGACGGACAATCCGAACAACTGACGAGACTTTCTTTCTGAGGGATTTTCCAGGGGCGACTCCTCCGCACAACTGGAGACCCATCATACGATTCGCGAGCCCAGGGAACATTCGGTGAAAAAATGCATCCCTGCGGCCAAAATAGTACGAATCCATACGATCTCCTTGTTCAAGGGATCTGATAACACTCGAGGCGGGCTAACACAGCACAACATGCTACATACGTTTGTGGTTTAGAAGAAACCTCTTCTCTGAACCTGTTTTGTCGCAGCAGCGCCTCTCTCTCTACTCAAAGGCAGAGCAGGAGAAAGAAGCACAGCTCTTCTCTAAATCTTCCCAAAAGAAAATGTCAGCCCATTACCAGGGCATACCGGTCCCATGCGAGACCAGGGGCCGGAATCCGCAGGATTCCCGGTAATAGCTGTATGCACGCCAGCAAACGCGACGTGCCATATAAACGCGGCAAAATACGCTCAATACCCGCGTGCAATCATCTAGCAGTACGCGCAAGCGTACAGCAAGTTTTGAGCACGAATTACATAGCAAATATATAGTCTTTTGCAAGGAAGTCTGCAAGCTTGTAACTATCTGATTTGACTAGAGAAAAGCATTTTTGCCTTAATGTAGGCGGAATTTATACATTAATTGGGCAAATTAATATACGTATTTGGACTGATTTTAAGGATTTTTTACCACTTCTGAGCTCCAACAATACCGAACGCCGGAACCTTTGGCCGGCCACATCCATGGACCAGCCAGAGCGATGTGGAAGAAAGGCGGAACGAAAAACCCTGCAACAGAGAACCGTATACTCAGAAGTAGCGAAAGAAAAAAGGGCGAGAACAGGAGCCAGGGGCGCTCATGTTCTCGCCATTCCACCAGCGGCGGATAGTGACAGTCTCCCACACTGTCTGTTCCAGTTTGTATCGAGCTGGCACTCGCTCGGGGTTCAATAAAGAGCATACTGCTTCTCTTCCTGTCCCTCCGTCTCAAACTCGTGTGCGTACTCATCGAGATGGGTTTCAAGGCCCACATCTTCGGCAATCGGAAAATCATACGCGGCATCATTGTCTGCGCAAGTCGCGATACCCTCTGCTTCGGCTGCTTCAAAGGCAGCGATTCTGGCATCGAGTTCTTCCTCGGTCAGTACGGGGAAGCTTCGAGTCACGAAACCACGACCAAAGCCAAGATCAACGGTAAGCCTAAGTGTTCTAGCCATAATTATCGTCCTTCATAAAAGAGGTCAGGTGTTGAAATGTACTTCTCTCTCAAGCCTCAATTCCTCGACCGCATGTCGCGGGTGGATTTCGAGAAAGACAAGCTGGAGGGAGTAACACACGCCAGCACGCAAACCCGTACTGCAATGAAAGCCTTTCTCAAAAAGGAGCGCTCTCCTCTTTCAGAAATATCTCTCATTAACGGATCGGCGTGATAATTAACGTTGTGGATTTTGAGATTGTTAACCTGATAAAAATCCCTGCGTTCCGAACTTCTCCCCTATGCTGTTACACTGTGCTGTCACACTGGGATGATACTCTGGGCTGTACAGCTACATTGGGCCATATGCGAAAGACCCAACGCGTAAAAAATCTTTGTGTAAATGACGAACAAAACAGCGCAGAGGAAAAGTCGAACAATTCTTCTTCCCGGGGGGACTCGGCACGAAGCCATCACTCGGGCATGCTGAAAACATGGCCGACGTCGCAATACCTGGACAGAACGACTCAGTTTTCAACATGCCCGGCTCGTAAGGAAATCCCTGCGAGCAACAGCTTCGGAAGACCCAGCTACGGTTCAAGGAGCGTGGGGAATTTCTTCCAAATACGTAAACAACCTGAGAAAAATGTCGCGAGAGATATCGCTTAGGAAAAACCGAAAGGAAAACCGCTGTGAACAAGATCTATGATGCCCTACTTCTGAGAGGTTAATCTCGCCATAAATGTAACAATAATGTATTTTTCGACCTGATTTAGGCTGATTACCTCCTTTTTGGAGCCTGCATTCCTTAGCAGGATGCCTTTTTAAACCAGACATTCAGCCATTACGAGAATTTGAAGTAGAATCGGCAGCATGGATCACGGACCAAGTATTATCGTTCACGGCGGGGCAGGCAGCTTTGGCGAGGAGCACGCCAGACTGAAAAATCCTGTTATTCAGGAGGCACTTCATGTCGCCTGGAAGTCCGTCAAGAGTGGACACAGCGCGGAAATCGCCTGTTGTGCGGCTTTACGGGTGCTCGAAAGCAGCCAGTATTTTAACGCAGGCTACGGCGGCTACCCCAACGAAAACGGAATTGTACTGCTCGACGTTGGTCTCATGCGCGGAAATGGGGATTTTGTCTCCCTGCTCAATGTTCGCCGTCTGAAACACCCTTCTTCCGCCGCGCTTCATATGCTGGGGCACGGTCAGAATCTTATTACCATCTGGACGCAGGAACACATGGACCGAATCCAGAATGGCGACGAACAATTGAAAGAGGAGTGCGGACTGGTCGCTACCCACGAAGACCTGATTCCTCCCTTTGTGATTGAATTGATGAAAAAGAAAGGATTTGAGGTTTCTGCGACGCCCGATGGTGGAACCGTCGGCTGCGTTGTCCGGGACGGTCAGGGTCATATCTGTGCCGGAACTTCCACGGGAGGAACCAGCCAAAAGTCCAATGGCAGAATTGGTGACTCTCCGATTATCGGCGCAGGGGTATATGCGGACGATGAAATTTGCGGACTTTCGACAACCGGGCATGGAGAGTCTTTCCTGCGCGTCATGTTTTCCGGATTCATTGTCGCGGAGCTGCGCAGACAGATCAGAGTTGATTTGGATGTTTTTGCGAAAAACCCAACGCGTCTTAAAAACATCGTGCGATCTGAGCTGCAAAATTTAAAGGGGAAAGCCAAGGGTCGTGGTGCGATTATCGTCATGCCACGCTCCGGACCGCCAACCTATGGATTTATTGCCGATAAAGTTTCTATCGGGATGAAGAGCAGTGACGATACCGAGGATGTCTTTGTCGCTCAACGAGAAGGGGAAAAGATTCCCCTTTAGGCAGGGTCACAGAGTCGCGGGGTTACGATGCCCCAGGTGAAATGCCGGGGGGAGACACGAACACCCTATTCCTTCCTGGTGTAGATAATCTTTCGAGAACTGCTTGCTGATTCCTTTTTTCCCAGTCGAAACAAAAGGCCCAGCACCGCAATCCAGGTGATGAATATCGTCGTTTTCCAGTCTGCCGATGTGAGCGTAGAACCACTCATATATTCATAGAGCCAGACAAAGGCGATACTCATCGTTGGCACGAGTATTGAGGGATAGAGCATTTTACGGATCAAACGGCTGGTTGCCCTGCTTTCCCAGCGATTAATCGTCTTGGCGTTTGCCGAGGGTGCACTTCCGGGCGTGTCATTCTTCCACATACGCGAAAAAGGCCGTGGACCGCGTAAGACCCGCAGCCCTTCCCAACCAAGAAGGAACATGGTTGAAAGCCAGGCGACAAAGAAGACAGTCTTCCACTCCTTCTTCTCAAACGTCTGATCACTAAAGACCAGGTAGAGATACACGACCAAAACGATTAGTGCAGGAAACAGAATGGCAACGGCGTTGAAGCGCACAATGAGCTGCCTGGTCTGTTCTCGCTCTTCTTCCGGATCGTATTTTTGCACAAGAAAACTCTAATGATTAGAAGGTATGTTCGAGTTGCCGGGGCCGCTCAGTCAATCTCATTCTGGGGAGCTCCACGTCCCGCCAATGAAATCGCCACACAGACCAATGTCCCAACGACGATATGCCAGGTCCACCCCAGCTCGATGACCATAGCAGAACGAAGCACTGCTGTCGCCAAAAGACCGGATGCCATCCCGATCAACACACTTTGTAGCGAACCTCGATTGGAAAATAAACCGACGAGGAAAACTCCCAGAAGCGGTCCGTAGAGGCAGGACATCACGCCAAGGGCCAGTGTCAGGAGTTCATTACTTCTTGAACTATCTGCCCCGGGTAATGCCTGCGCGAGGAGCTGTTGATGATACCAGGCGAGCAGCATTGCAGTAAGAACAAGAAGAAGTCCCCAGAACAAAGAGATGAATTTTGCGCT
>JAUIMJ010000348.1 GCA_030433295.1 bacterium
TCACGGTGTTGCTTGCAGCACCGGGGGACTCCGATTTTTACTTTTTTGGGGTACTTAGGTTTACCCTCCACCTTCTATTCTCTTTATCGAACAGCACATAACTCCTCGACAGCGTTACCTCGCGCTCATCTGCTCATGAAAGAGCCGGAGACGTAATTACAAATCGAACATTTTGCTGAAGGGTGGGAGAACTCGGTATGAACAGAACCGTTCAGAGAAGCAGAACCGAGTTCTCCCAGGAGGGATCCAGTGAGCACACCCCAGCGAAGTTACTGAGTCGTGTTCAGGGCTTTTTCGATGGCAGTCTTGGCTTGGTCCCACTCTTCTGCAGAGAGAGTTCCGCCACCATCAACCGCCTTGGACGGATCTTCGGGATCGCGTCCGGCAAGCATCAATCGCGAGTAGCGATCGAGCGCCAGTACATCTTTTCCATTGAATGTGCCATCGGGAGCGTGTGCGGCGATCCATTGGAGATCCGCAAACAACTTGAGCAGCGCGGGAAAATCACCTTTCCCAATCGCTTTCGCCCGGACCCGATCCGCATACAACAGAAGTGCAGCGTCTACCTGAGACGATGGCTCGGAACTTGCCGTTGATGCGAGAAGTCTAACCTCGGACGGGCTGAGTTTGGTGACAAATTTCATGTCTCCCGCAAGCAGCTCTTCGAGGCGTTTGTCTTCTCCCTGCGCATCGGCCTCTCGTGAGACCTGCGACACCGGCGGCGATTCGACATCAGTCTCTGACGTGTCGGGGTCCTCATCAGCAGCGGACTCTTCAGGCGAGTCCGTCGGAACGCTCGAGGACTCCTCGACATCCGAAGACTGCGCGACCTTTGGACCGGACGTGCCGTTCTTCCAGGCAATGGCTCCACCGACACCAACGCCGAAGAAGACCACGGCGAGAAGGACCGCCATCAGCGGAGAGATGGTCATGCGACCTGTCGCTTCCTCCTGTGTGTCGACAGCAAGCGAAAGCCGCGGTTCCGGGTGCTCCATTTTCTTGTGGGTGAATCCACGTTCCGAAAGCACCTGGGTCATTACCGCGTCGAAGGCTGTGTCGGTTCTCGTTATACCGAACTCATCCTTGAGGAGCAGGGTTGCGACTGCGCGCGCGCGATCTTGTGAAATGTCTCCGCTCGAGGTCGCCTGTTCCCAGGCTTCCTGGAACCGACGTTGCTGATCCGCATCAAGTTCAAATTGTTCTACGGGCATGATGCCTCCTGTTAAATTGGGGTGTTTTGTTTGAAATGCTCCTGAATTTCTCCAGACAGACCGGCGCAAGCACACGCCGGAGAACGAGAAGACAAAGGAGGAATGCAGGAGCATCTCAAGGCCAAAAGCAAAAACGCTATCAAACCGAGTTTCCCAAACGGAGCCCGCAGGGGGGCCAAAGAAAAGAGCTGGTGAGGGTTCACCGGGAGCTAGACTAGCATATTTCAGACTAAACTACTAGATTACGCAAACTTAGCTAAGCTGCTTATATTGTTAGATAAAAGGAGCGGTAAGTCGTGATTCCTTACAACAAACCGCTCGATCAATCAAAAATTGCCGTGTTTTTCGATGCTAGTTTCCACAGCAATTGTGGACCGGTTCCGAACTGTGCCGAATACCCTTCAGATTCAGCACGACCCGCTCGCCCTTGAGACAGGGGTCGCAGATCGGAAGCTTCCTTTGAAGATGATATTCCAGAGCAACTTCAGTTTCCTTCAGCCACTCACTCCGCTCGGCAAGAACTGCATCAAGCTCCTCCGTCGTCGGTGCTTCCTCCTCGCCGTAGAACTGGTCGGAGGAGCATCGAAGCGTTCGAGCAAAGAACAGCCATAGCTGAGTTCGCCTTCGCGGGGAGTTGTACACATCATCGACCCAGGTCTTGCCCATATTCTTTTCAAGAATGGGCTTTAGACTGATCAATGTTGCGACACAGGCTCTGGCGTCGAGATCGCTGTTCCCACCGCAGAAGACTGCTTTCGCTGCAGACCATTCAGAGAAGGGATCGCCCAGCGCCTCAACCCATTGCGGGGCAAGGATGGCCAGACGAGAGCAAGTCGCCACACGTTTTCGATCGGCGGCCTTGATCTCACAGGGTGAAACGGGATGTCCGGCGATCACACGGCAGTAGAGTTCACTGAGCAAACAAGCATCAGCCCGCGCCTCTGCAACGCCCGCGTATGAAAGACAGGCACGTTCGATGAGCCAGGCACAGCGTAACTCGTGTCCGGCCTTCTTCAATCGCGCAGCCGCAGCAAGATAATCGGACTTCTTCTGCCCGGTCCTGCTTTCGGAGAATCCTTCCAGGATATACTGCCCTTCGAAGCAATGATCGGCCGCATTGGCACGCCGCAGAATGTAGCCGGCGTCGGCAAATGACTTGAGATCATCAGCAATTCTCTGCTCTTCGATTGCTTCAAGTCGAGTTACGACTTCGGCAATCGTTGCAGCAAAGCGACGACGAATCTCCGTGGCATCCGCCCGGAGTGTGACGATGGAGAAGCTTTCAACTTCGGTCACAAAGGGTTCCCGTTTGAGCGGGACATGGATCGATGCTTCGAGCAGGCGTTTGCCGAGCTCTTTGTCACCGGATTTGTAGGCGTGCGAACTGGCTTCCTCGAGGGAACGCCGACACATCACGCCGTCTGCGCCGAGGCGGGTGACCACCTCAAACAAGGAATGAAGGACGATTTCTCCTTCGATTCCACGCGACTGCGACTGGAATACACCGGGCAGATCGACATCGACCCGATGAACAACATCGGGTGGCGGCAATTCCTCAGCCTGTGCCTCGGAACGCGCGGCACCGAGAGCCACAAACAGGGCGAAGACCGCAAAGGGGACAAATCTCTTCATGTGGTTTCCTTTCGAGGAATGGGAATGGAGTTCTTGTGAACGACGAAAGGAAGAGCACGCAGCATGCTCTCCCAAGACTGAAAGACCCACGGGGGATACATCAGACTTGGGAGGCTAGGCTGGAGGAGAATCGGCGAAATAACCTCAAATAAATCTCACAACTTACTCGCACAGGGGTTCGAAGCGGCAGGCTGCACCGCGTCGGGGAAAAGAGCAGATTTCCGCAAAGATATATGTAGATTTACGCAAAGACAAGCCATGCACCCCTTTTTTGCCTGAATCGAGGCGATAAAATAACCCCCCGATGTCCGTGCTTATTGACCTTGCTCGAATTCTATCATAAGAAACAGAGGGATTTATGGCACCAGGAGTGCCTGGGTCCGCTCAAGAAGCTGAGCCCTGCTCTTGAGCCTTCAGGGGAAGTTCTTTTGCACGTGTTCGATACGAAGTGATGTGAATTGTAGGCAGTCGATTGCCTGGCGCTCGTATCGCCAGTGCAGACGGCTGCGCTACAGCAAAGAAGTTTTTTTCCAAACGTCCCTCAATTACCATCCGAGTTTGTTTTTTCTTTTCTCTTATACCTTTCATTTATTCTTTTTCTTTTATGTCTCGTACTGTGGTGATTGCTGGACGTTTGGATCCTTATTTAAACGTATAACGCTGCGTGTTCGCTGCAGGATTAGACGTAGACGCCTCAGTTTTCCTGGTCGGAAAATCTGATGCCATCGTTTTCTGCAAAGCGGCACGTGGTACTTCCCTTCCCTTCTTTTTTGCAAAGGAGAATCGATGCTCAAGGCATCTATGTTCCTCGGGCAAAAGCCCAAACGAAAGAAACGTCGAGGAAAAATCCGCGGTGGCCCGGCCCGAGTGGACCATGCACCGCGCGACTTCCGTTCCGTCGTATTTGAGAACGGCGGAGCTGGCGCCGGAGCCGGAGGTGGCTTTGGTGGCGGCTTTGGCGGTGGATTCGGCGGAGGTTTCGGTGGTGGCTCCGGAGACTCCGGCACCGCTGGTTTTGGCCCGGCAGAAGCCGTTGCCAATGCCTCCAGTGACTTCTCCACCAACGTCAGTGTCGAAGGAGGCGCCTACGGCGACTCCTATGTCGACAGCTCAGTGCACATCGGGGACCAGACGACTGGAGACTCGCCGATCAACCTGAATTTCGACATCGACATCTACGGTCTCGACGGAGATTGCGGATGCGACGACCATGATGATCTGGGGTCCGGCGGAGGTCTTGAAACGTACCTCGATACGACCTTTGAGATCGATGGACAGACCCTCGACAGCGCGGGCTTGCGAGACAGTCTGGCAAACGCGACCGAGTTTCATCAGAACGGAACTCCGTTCATA
>JAUIMJ010000349.1 GCA_030433295.1 bacterium
TGTCGGACATGTAGAAGCGATATCAACGCTTCTCTTGTTCTTTGTTGCCATGCCGCTCAAATATTTGTACGGCATGCCGGAGGCGGTCCGCCTCGTTGGTTCCCTACACGGATTTCTCTTTCTGCTTTATCTTTCTCTTCTTTTTTATGGGGTGAAAAGGATACCGCTTTCGCAGTCCCTCGCAGGCGTCTGTGCGTTTGCCTCTATCGTTCCCTTTGGACCTTTTGTGATAGATCCTCGCCTGAAGCGACTTGCGGAGCGTGCATAATGCAGGCCGCTTGTTTGAAGTTTTAGTGCCGACACTATTTCTCGGTTGAAACCATAGAAAATAACCTCATGGGTCGGTGGTGCCGGCACTACGATAGGTCCTTTGTATGAACTCCGGGTCAGGATTTCAGGACCAGGGGATCGGCGTTCACTCGCAGCCGTCGTTTCAGGAAGGGCGCAACACCAACGGCGGTCACCCCGGTTCCCTGCACGCTGATTTCCACAAGCTCCGGCAAAGAAGCCAGAAACGCCAGCCCGGCATCGGTGATTTTGGTAAACGAGAGTTCCAGATGGCTGAGCTTTCGCAGGTCAGCGAGGAAGCGCAGGCCTTCATCAGTGATCAAGGTATACGCAAGGCGCAACTTTGTCAGCTCGCTCAGTGTACCGACAACTCGGAGCCCTTCGTCTGTAACCGGACAAAGGAACAGACTTAAGGAGCTGAGGCCTTTTACCGCTGGAAGCATGGAAAGCTGCTCGTCTCCGAAGCTGCTCTCTGCGACGTCGACAGTGTGCAGTTTGGGGTAGCGAGTGAGTTGCAGGCCCTGCCACATTTGAGCAGTGAAGGCCTTACAGTTCTTTGCGGACAGGATGCAGATCTTCGTTCTGGGGACATTGTCCCGATGAGTAGTGTTTGCGAGAGCGTCGATGTCATCTGTCGTAGCGTCAGAAGGGACCAGAAGTACGGGACCTCGTCCTTTCTGATGTCTTCGCCAGTCTACCGCCCGAGCAGATGTAGAGGGAGCAGGCATGGATATGAACCTTTCGAAAAGGGAGGACGAGAAATGGGGATTCAGCACTGCCAATTCTCCACGGGCAAAGCCGGGGGAAATAAGCAGTGAATCCCTGAGGGAAAGTCTTCACGGCGCGGGATTTGAAAGAGGCAGGGTAGTCTAGCAGCTGAGGGGAAGGGGGACAAATTTGCAGCGGTTATATTGTCTTAAATAAGCACTTTTTTACGTAAATCTGGAGATTTAGGCCTCAGTCACACGGACGCCCGAACATGCATGCGGCGGATATTACCTCATGCTCAAAGCCTGTTCCGCAGGTATAGTTGCCGGGGCTTCCGGCTGCTGTATCGAGGCATGACACAGCAGGCTGGTTTAGTTAGGAACTCCCGGCGTCGATACCTAGGAGACGCGAGTTAACACAGCGCAGGATATTCATCGTGGACTTTGAACCCTTTCCGAGTAAGCGAATTTCAAGAAAAATCGTCATGGTGTGGAGAATTGCCGAGTTACTCACACTTGTGTTCGTCGTTCTTTTCAGCGCTTCCATGCTCTGGGTGTTTTCAGGAACCCAGTGGGTCTACAGACTAATACAACTGGGAGGAAGTTTTTTATCGGCGGCGGTCATTATCAGCTTTCTGCTGCAGGGGCTGGAGCAGCGTTCCTGGCGCTATGAGGTCTGGGACTCCTTTATAGAGATAAGTAAAGGAGTAGTGTTCAAACAGCGCCTGGTCATACCCCTGGGTGCAGTACAGTTCGTTGATACCAAGCAGGGCCCCGTTGAGCAGCTCTTTGGTTTGATGTCCGTTGTCATTTCGACCGCTGCGGGAGCTCACAAACTGCCCGGGCTTGAGCCCGGCATCGCCGTCGCCTTGCGTGATGAGATAGTATCAAATGCGGGCTTAGCCGATGGGTCCTAAGGCTATGCGACGTCAGCATCTTGCGGCAGTGTATATAGACGGCTGTTGGAACTTCGTTAGTTTTTTCTTCTACTTTGTAGCCTATCGTTTTGTCTCCGGCGGTGGCCTGGCGCTGGATACTGGCAGCGTAGTCTTTATCTCCTATGTCGTAGTGCTCGGCTTTTTCTCATTGATATTCAGCTTTCTGAGCTGGTGGTGTTTCACGTACGCTGTTGATGAGGCGGGGGTATTGCGAGTACGCACCGGACTTCTTTTTCGAAAAAACAGAGAAATCCGCAAAGATCGAGTTCAGGTGGTTGATATTGAAGCTGGCCCTCTGCAACAGATTTGTGGGGTCGTCTCGCTTAAAATCGAGACCGCCGGGGGGAAGGGGGAACCTGAAGTTGTTTTTAAAGCGCTTAAAAAGACGGTGGCTGAGCGACTGAAGGCCGATTTGGAAGGTGTGCCGCATTCGGAAGCTACGGCTGATGGCCCGGTACCGCATACATCAGAATACGATGGTGGCCTCTCTGAGCCATCCGAGAGCGTCAGTGAGCCGGGACGCGAAAAACTCTTTTCCTTGCCGACCAGGGATCTTTTTCTCTTCGCCGCGACTTCGGGAAGGCTTGGTTATATCTTTGCAGGAGGGTATTTCATTTTTGGCCAACTGCCGCCCGAGAGGATCGCTCAGCTTGAGCGATACCTCAGCGATAGTATTCTTTCGGTAGATGCCTCCGTTGTGCTCTTTTTTGGTCTTCTGCTTTTTTTACTCGCCTGGCTAATTTCCGTTGTGGCAGAAATGTTTCGCTTCGCGACGTTTTCCATCAATCAACGTAGAGACGGGATCTCTATTTCGTATGGGCTGCTCAAGAAACGGCGCTTTGATATACAATCCGATAAGATGCGATCGATTGTCCTGCGAGAAAACTTTATTCGTCGCCTCTTTGGCATTGCCTCACTGCACGTTGAGGTGAATTGCGGAAAAGAGAAGTCATCCAAAGAAATCATCCTGGTATGTCCGCTGATACGGATAGGTGATGTTGAGCCGTTCAGACAAAGATGTTTGCCCTCTTTGCCCGAGGTTCCGGAGGCTTTTGACGCACCACCGTTGCGCTCTGCCCATCGTTATATTTTGCGAAAGGTGCTTCTTGGGCTGGGTATATATTTCGCGTTCTGGTACCTGAGCGATTCTTCTACTCTGGTACAGTTCCTTTCTGAACCATTGCAGGGCGTAGAATTTAGCACACGGCAGCTATTGAGCAGTGCAGTCTGGCTTTTTCTCTGTGGCTATTTTGGGTTTCTTGAGTGGCGCTACAGTGGAATTGCGTTTAACGAAGAAGGTGTGGCTATTCGGAACTTTGGTTTCGCCCTGAACACAACGGTCCTGAAGCGGCGCTCGGTTCTGGGGGTGCAGCTCAAAGCTCATCCGCTCATGCGCCTCTCGCGGGTCAGTACCATAGCCATGCTGGTCGCAAGCGGAGAGAGCTCACGAACGTTCCGCTTTGCTTCGTATGCCAGCAGTCAGAAAGCCTTTCGATGGTATTATAGAACGCACGGCGAAACCCAGGCGCTGAAGCTGTAAATGCGGCGAATTCACAAGCCTCACGTGACAATATCTAAGCAATTTACTATAAGAAGCGGCATCGCCACCCCGGCCTGAACCCACGTTTCTAACCCAGGTTATTCTTGTGAGGAGCCCAATGAGTATTCGCAATTTTATCGAACATAACTTCAGACATTTTAATGCCGCAAGCCTTCGCGATGCGGCTCGTGAGTATGTGCGACAAATTGATAGTGGGAACAAGATGCTCGTCAGTCTTGGCGGAGCAATGAGCACCGCCGAACTCGGGCTTTCTCTGGCAAAGATGATTCGGGCGGGCAAGGTACATGCTATCTCCTGTACCGGCGCAAATCTCGAAGAGGATATGTATAACCTGGTTGCCCATGAGCACTACCGACGTATTCCTGAATACCGGGACCTCACAGCCGAGGATGAAGAAAAGCTTCTCGAGGAGGGCCTGAACAGGGTAACAGATACCTGTATTCCCGAAGAAGAAGCCATGCGCAAAATCGAAGCGCATCTGATTAAACTCTGGAAAAACGCAGACGCAAACGGCGAGCGAAAGTTTCCCTATGAGTTTATGTATGACCTTATTCGCTCTGAATCACTTAAGCCTGAGTACCAAATCGATCCCGCAGATTCCTGGCTCGTAGCCGCTTGTGAAAAGAATATTCCTATTTGGACTCCTGGTTGGGAGGACTCGACCCTGGGAAATATGATTACGG
>JAUIMJ010000034.1 GCA_030433295.1 bacterium
ACTGCGTGCCTATGTGTATCAAAGCAAGCCGTTCGTCGTGAAGGCGATTGAGGCGACTCGAGAGATCGATGTCGTTGTCGAGTGGGGCTTCCCGATGGTGCTTTCAACGGTGCTTGGTGGAATCTTCGTGTTCAAAGTGATTTTCTACAAGATAGTGAATCACGTGCACTTCACGAACAAGTCGAACATGTTCGAGTATCGAAACCTGCTGGAAAAGTCGGCTTCGCACGAGAAACAGTACATGCCGCCAGAGGTGGAGATCACCTGTTGGCTGAAGTACATCTTCTTTGGCGTGGCCCCGATGAAATTCGGCGATCCCGGTACTCCACGGCACATCAAGTTGGTCCTCGTACCGCTACCTCTTAGCAAGAAACGCAAGGTGAACAAGTGGCTGTCGACGACGGATGTTACGGTTGTCAACGTGCGCGAAGACGGAGCTGGCAATCAACCACAGCAGCCAGATACGCCCCCCGCACCGAACGCAACCCCAACGCCTGTCGCAAGTGCTACTGAATAAGTCGCAGCGCACATTCTCCTCCTGAGTTCTTGTGAATTGGGAAGCAGTGAGGAGGATTACCACAGGTTTTACACCAGGGTATTTTTCCGAGCTGCTTTCCAATCTTCTACTTTTCTTTTTTTCGCGTGTTCGGCAGATTGCCTGCCGCACGGCTGATGAGGGGCCGTTTGCGCTTCCTCGTATTCACATCCTTTGAGTATCTGAGCTGCTAAAGCCATTCCTGGTGGAAGGCTTTGGTAGTTTTGGTGCCAGGATATCAAAACGGTTTTATCGAGGAGAGACTGGTGGGCCCGGCCCGTGCCGAAGCCTAGCAGTCTCTCCTCGAAAGCAGTGGGTTTTCGAGATCGTTCGCGTGTTCCTAAGGAGCTTGTCATGAGTGTCTCTCGGTTTTTTAAGAATCTCGGTTCGGGTGGTGTGTTTTACACCCGCCTCGGTACGTGGGCCATCGTGTACCCCGTCGTCGCGTGTATGTGGGTGGTCAACGGCCTCACTTCGGCCGTCGCAGCTATGGGTGAGGTGTTCAACCTGCTCGTCGGTGGCTCGGGGACCCTGCTGGTCCACGAGCGCTTCCGTTTCCTCGTCAAGTGGCAGTTGAACAACTATTTCTGGAATACGTTGTACTACAAGTCGCCTGACGTCGACGGATTCACCCCCGGCGATCCCATCGACGACGACGCCAATGTCACGGGAATCCAGTATGCTCGGTATCTCGAAAACGAAGAGACCGTGGAGGCACTGGATAACCGCGCCGGACGTCACGCCGTCGCTGTGATCGCACAGGATGCTGGTCGGCAATTCCACTACGTCCTGGAGGCTCGTCGAAGTAACCGGAATCAGGAACTGCCGCCGTTTGCTGCCTTTTTGGTGGCCCTCGTCAGCTCGTCGCTGGGCTTTGCGGTTTCGCTGATCAACATCGCTTTCCGCGTCGTCTTTGCGCCGGTCAGTCTGTTGAATCTCGTCGTTACGGTTGTTCGCAGTGGTTGCGGTCACATGACCTACCACATCGCGCCGTCCGATGCTGTCCAGTCCGATGAAAACATCGTCACCAGCGATTTCTTCTGGGACGGCGTCTACTACATTCCCCGAAGCGTCGACGACATCTTCTAGGCGAAGTATGTCCTCAGGTGCAGGGTGATTCGGTAGGGCGTTCTTGGCTGGTTGGCTGACTCTCGGTTGATGATATTAGATCACGCAGCTGCAGATCCTCACATTGGGGGTCTGCAGCTCTTTATTTGGGTTGTGCTACTCCTGGCACCAATCCAATTTCTCCATACCGTCGAATGAACAGTAGTTCGTTCTCGAACGCATTTTTCGCTTCGCGTTGTGAAAAATGCACTGGAGCAGTCTTCGGATATCATGAGTATTGTATCCTACGACTGCTCCAGATTCCTGTCTCCCGCGTGAACTACTGTTCCCGCTCGAATGCATTTTTCGCTTCGCTTTGTGAAAAATGCACTGTAGCAGTCTTCGGATATCGAAAACATTATGTCCTACGACCGCTACAGGTTCTTGTCTCCCGCGTGAACTACGTTCCCGCTCTAACGCATTTTTCGCTTCGCTTTATGAAAAATGCTCTGGATTAGTCTTCGGATATCATGAGTATTGTATCCTACGACTGCTCCAGATTCCTGTCTCCCGCGTGAACTATCGTTCTCGCTCGAACGCATTTTTCGCTTCGCCTTTTGAAAAATGCTCTGGTGACAATTCCGTCACAGATTCCAAAATCAGCGTACGTACAATTTATTTTTCTTTGAATGTATATTTTTGTGTCGCCACCATATGGCGCCGGACAGCTATGTTTAGGGCAGGGAAGCGGATTTCTCGTGTGATTGCCCGGCTTGTGGGCTAGAGACGCTCGACCTTTAGCGCGTCATCGACTAAGCGAAGCAGAGATTTCCTTCCGTTAACAGTAGTTTCTATCACGACTTCCTTTGACCACAGTGTGATGAAGTGGCGCATGGTGCGTTCGGCGTAATCAAGCTGTAAATCTCTTCCGTCGTGCTCGTGTCGGACGTAGAGAGAGCGCTTACCGCCGTAATCGGCGTCATCGATGAACATCTTGGGAATGGACCCCATAGCGACGCTGTTGATAAGCGTTTCTTTGACGGTCTTCCACTGCTCCTCGTCGGAAACTTTGGTAACTACCCGTTCTTTACCTCGTTTCTCATGCTGGAAGAGGTCGAGTTCACGCATGATGTCTTCGGTTAGAAATCTTCTAAGAAAGGAAACATCCCTATCGGACTCTCGTATTTCAAAGATTTTCTTCCTGCCCGGAGTGTCATTTTCGTCGAGCGAGGCAATGTCTTCTCTCGGCTTGTCCGAGGTAAACTCACGTCCGGTATTCCCCTCGTTCCAGCGACGCTCGATGTCGTGCCAGAGAATAAAACCGAGGTGATACGGGTTCAATCCACCCGGGGTAGGGCGCAGGACCTGATTGTGTCTGACGATAAATTCCATGTGCAGACCCTGATCGAGGTTTAGCTCGTTTAGGATTTTGTGGTGCCAATAGCTGGCCCATCCTTCGTTCATGATCTTCGTTTCAATCTGAGGGATGAAATACTGCGCTTCGGTATCGACAATGGTGATGAGATCTCTTTGCCAGTCGGCAAGGTAAGGATTGTATCTGGCGATGAACTGGAGAATGTTCTGTTCAGGCTCAAGCGGGAGCTTGCTGAGTTCAGGTGCCTCGTATTCCGGCGTGGGATTGATCTCCGCAAATTCATCCTCCGGTTGCTGAGCGGCCTGCCAGCGCCTTTGCGCTATCTCCGCCTGCGAGAGCTGTTTTATTGCAAGATTTTTTGATCGTTGTAGGCTCAATGCATGCGCTGCGTCGAGGATTTGTTCAACGGCTTCCTGTCCAATGGATGGGTCTTCGATGTAACCACGCACGCGATTTGCGTGATTCTTAAACATATCAAGCGAGTAGCGGGCGTCGATTCCGGAGGTGAACGTAAAGTTGTTTGCAAAAAAATCATTGTGGCCATACACATGGGCGATAGTGAGGATTTGCAGCAAATCCGTATTGTCCCGCATCAGGTAGGCAAGGCAGGGGTTTGAGTTGATGACCATTTCATAGGGAAGTCCACCGACGCCATAGTCATACAACGTCTTTTCCCGCTCATACGATTTCCCCCAGGACCAATGCGGGTATCGGCTGGGCATCCCGGAATAGGACATATACCCCAGCATTTCGAAGTGATCGCAGATTTCAAATTCCTGCGGATACACGTTCAGGCCAAAGCGTTCGACGAGTTCGACGATACGTTTGTCCCATTCTTCGAGGTCATGCATACCCAGTGTCATACGAATACCCTTTGCCGCTTATGGGCTGCCAGAACTCTGGGCCGCTTGCTTTTCAGCCTCAGTGCTATTCTGGCGTAGTGCCTCACCAGTAGCAGCGTCTCTTAGCAAGAACTTCCTAAAACCCTCCCAGAGGTCTTCCTTCTTCTCAATAACGATAGCCTGAAAATTCTCCTTGGTGACGGCACTGAAGACGTCAAGCATGCTGCCACTGTAATACGCGCTGCCGGACGGTTTAATCTCACCGTAGCCAAATAGATTACAGACGTCGCATAGCTCGTTCGCCGCCTCTAGCGCTTTTTCATTATCGCTGTAGAAGTTATCACCATCAGAGCAGTGGAAGGCGTAAATGTTCCACAGGGAAGGGTGGTATCGCTCCTCAATAACGTCTAATGCCCTGCGATAGCCCGAAGATATATACGTTCCACCTGATTCAACTTTATGGAAGAACTCCTGCTCGCTTACTTCTTTGGCCTCGGTGTGATGAGCGATGAATACCAGCTCTACCTCCTGATACTTGAGCCGAACAAACTGATACAGGAGAAAATAGAAACTACGTGCCAGATACTTTTTTACGGTCCCCATGGAACCCGAAGTATCCATGATGCAGAGAATAACTGCGTTTGACTGCAGTTTGGTATCGTTGGTGATGTGGTAATAGCGCATGTCGTCGCGATGAAAGGGAAAGCGTTCCTCCTCATCGAAACCATTTCCGTCTGACTCGCGACTTTTTGATACGGCAAACTTTCGCTTGATACGATTTCTTGCGGTGCGACGCTTATCAAGCCGCGAGCGAATTCCCTCTTTTCGAACGCCACGGCGTTTCATCGCCTGGTCACTTTCAATACGCTTGAGCGCCTTTCTCTGGAGCTCAGGTAACTCCAGATCCTCAAACATGATATCTATGAGTTCTTCCAGCGTAACATCTGTCTCGAAGGCGTCGATACCGGCTTTGTCACCGGCTTGTCCGGCAGCATTCGGCTGTCCGGGGTCGCTCTTGCCGACGACGTCCCCGGGTTTTGACTCACCACTGCCCTGCGCTACTCCGGGGGAGTTCTCACCATAGATGAACTTGTATTCTTTAATAGAGCGTATAGGGACCTTGATAATCTTGTCCTTATCGCGCCCAATGTTGGATTCCTCGGAGAGAATGTCAGCGATATTTTCTCGGATTGAGTCACGAATTTTCTGACGGTGGCGCTGGCGATCACCGGCACTACGGTCGGAACGCTGGCCCTCACCGCCATGTGGTCTGAAGATTGCGCACATATTCGTTATCTACCCTGTTCTATACGCTCTAATCCTTCCACAGATGGTTTGCCGCATATTTCAAAATCACATCGACAGATGCGGGCGGATAGCCATTGGCGATAAGCTGCTCGACCATTGCGTCGTACTTCTTCTTCTGGTCGGCATCTCTCGTTCGGGCTTTTGTGACAATCCTCGAAACATCACGAACACTGGACATCAGTTTCTTCTCGATAGCCTCTTTCAGCGGCTCGTAGCTTTCGTAGCTTATCTTCTCGCCTCTGCGGCCAATCGACCAGAGATACGCTATCACTTCCTGACGGAAGCCATCAGCGGCGGTGCCCACGATGGCTATCTGCTCCTCTATTGACTTCAGATAGGCCTCATCCGGCTCAAGCTCCTCTCCGGTATTCCTGTCTTTCACCTTCTTCTTGGTGACATACGATTCCGCATGGTCAAGATAGTTCTGGAACAGGGTCTCTGCCTGCTCCTGATAGGAGTAAACGAAAGCCTGAGTGATTTCCTTCTCAAGAATCTGGAGGTAGTCCTTGTGAATGATATCACGTAGCAGTTCGAGGTGCTGACGCTTGGTATCTTCGGCAAAGTCGCCGTTCTTCACCATGTTCACAAGTGCCTCACGGACGTTGAGAGGGTGTATGCAGTTGTTGTCGATATTGTCAGACAGGGCATTATCAAGTGCCTTCATGATAAAGCGCGTCGAGATGCCGTCCATCCCCTCACGTTTAGCTTCTTCTTTCAGCTCGCTGACATCAATCTTTTTTGTTTTACCTTTCTCGACAACCTCCTCGCCGTTGTAGAGCTTGAGCTTTGTCATTAAATCGCACTTATTCGTCGGCTCAAGACGCGTAAGAATCGCAAACTTTGAGGCAAGCTCAATGGTGTGCGGCGCGATATCAGCGTTGAAGTTCGATTGTCTGATGATCTTGGAGTAAATCTTTACCTCCTCCGAGAGGCGAAGATTGTAGGGGACTTTTACCACTACGATTCTGTCCAAAATCGCTTCGTTCGTGTGATCTGATTTGAACTTCTTCCACTCCGCCTCATTGGAGTGGGCGACGATGCAGGTATCAACGTAAATCATTCCATGACGTCCCGGCGCAGGTATTGATTTTTCCTGCGTGGCAGTGATCATGGCATGGAGATACTCCGTCTCGTTTTTGAAGACCTCAATAAATTCCACGAGACCACGGTTACCGATGTTCAGGGCACCGGAAAGATCAAGCACTCGCGGGTCACCCTCGGAATAACGATCGAGCTTAGAAATATCCTCACTACCGATCAGGACACTGGTGTCCTGGTTATTCGGATCAACCGGGGGTACCACGCCCATACCGACGCGACTCCGACGACTAAACTCCATGGTCTGTACAGGGTAGTCTTCCCATTTACCCGAGAACTCTTCCTTTAATCGGTAACGACACACCGGACAAAGATCTCCTTCGATCTTTACGCCGAGCATCTTCTCAAATTCTTTCCGAAGGTGTCTCGGTATGAGGTGCAGGGGCTCCTCATACATGGGGCAGCCATCAATGGCATAAAAAGGTCGTAGCGTTTCAAGCCCTTTCTTCAGCTTTTCAACGAGCGAACTCTTACCCGAGCCTACGGGGCCAACGAGATACAACACCTGTCTGCTTTCCTCACCGCGGAGCGCAGCTGAATGAAAGTATCGGACTGCTGCAGAAAGAGTGTCCTCCATGCCGTAGAATTCTTCAGCGAAAAAGCCAAAGCGCTTTAGCGGCTTGTTTTTGAAGAGTCGGGTCAGGCGGGCATCTTCATCGATTTTCACTTCCTCGATGCCGGCGTCACGAATCATGTTGTAGATTCTTTCGTGCGATAGTTGTGCCAGAGAGGGGTCCTGTTTGACGATGTCCAGATATTCAATGAGGGTGCCGGACCAGGAGTTACTTTGCCGGGTTTCACGATCCTTATCGATTATCGCCTTAAATTCCGGAAGGGAGGAGGAGGTTTCCTCCTTAGCTGCGGTATCCTGGGAAGTTTTTTCGGCCATGTCTCTACCCTCAAATGTGTTGCTGACGATATAATTCTGTTTGGGATATTTTTTCCGTGTATGGGGGGCAAGGCCCCGTTTTTTACCTCAAGGCGATAGGTGAAATCGGTGTAGGCGGCGGGTAAGCGTTTGGCATACTCCGTTTTCCGTCTCAGAACTTCCGCTGCTTCTCGATGCGGTCCGCTCACAAAAGCGCACCTGCTCAGAAAGCAACATTTGCTCGAACGTGTTGTTCAGGAGTCCAGCTTGTCGTTTCATTCCCAGCATGCGCATAGTGAAACTCAACCTCCGGTAAAACAGCTTTCGAAAACAAAATGACCTGCGGTCATTCAATAGGAAAACACTAAGTTTTAGATGTGCCTTCCTTATTAAATGGTTGCAGGTAATTGGTCCATAAGCAAGGAAAGATTTTATTCGGATAAGAGGGGGCCCAAGGCGGTGCATGGAATTGTCCGAATGTTAGCCGTAGCGGTGTATCAACTAGCTGTTCCCGGTGCATTTAAGTGCTTGGAATAACGAAAGTAAAAGGAATATTGAAGGTGAAGTTACTCTTTGTGGGCGATATCGTAGGAAGATTGGGGCGTCGGGCCCTCAGCGCGATCTTGCCCGATTTGCGAAAGGACTATCAGCCGGATCTGGTGGTGGCTAACGGGGAAAATTCCGCCGGTGGATTGGGCATAGATCCCCGGTGTGCGGACGAGATCTGGGCCAGTGGTGTGGACATAATCAGTAGCGGAAATCATATCTGGAAGAAGAAAACGCTGCTTCCATATCTGGATAAACACGATCAGATTTTAATCCGACCCCATAATTTTCCCGGGCAGGCGCCGGGTCGGGGCTGGACGATTTGGGAGAACTCAGACGGCTCTCGAGTCGCGATTCTCAATTTGCAGGGACGGGTTTTTATGAACGAGATAATCGACTGCCCTTTTCGCGGATTGGACGAGCTGCTCGCAGGGGAGGCAGGTACTGCTGACTACATCTTCCTTGATTTTCACGCGGAAGCCAGCAGCGAAAAGATTGCCCTTGGGAAGTATGCTGACGGGCGTATTCACATGATGGTCGGAACCCATACCCATGTTCAGACGGCTGATGAGCGGGTTCTGCCAAAGGGAACGGCGTATATTACCGATGCGGGGATGTGCGGGCCTATGGACGGTGTGATAGGCGTACGGGCCGACTCGATCATCGATCGTTTTATCTCTGGCAGGCCGACCACCTTTGAACTTGCAAAAGGTCCGGCTCTTCTCAATGCTGTCTTCTTTGAGGTCTCTGAACAAAAGGAAGTGCTGAGGCTTGAGCGCATACGTCGGGAGTACGCACCCTGATCAAAGTTCCTGTGTCTATGCCCGAAGTTCTTCCTTCCCGCGTTACTTTGCTTATGATTCCGCTGGAGTTTTTTCTGCGGGAATTTTCGAAACGCCCAGGGGATTTTACTGAATAAGGCTATGCACCAGGGCAATCGCAGCATCCATAGTAAATGGTTTGGATAGAAACCCATCAGCCAGTTTGGCTTTTTCACAGCCTTTCATGACTTCGTCGCGACTGTGAGCGCTCAGGAGGATTATCGGAAGGCTCTTGCAACTTTCCTTTTGCTTCAGGAAGTCAAGGACATCGTACCCCGACATATCGATTAACTGAATGTCCAGAAAAAGTAGCGAGAACGTCGTGCCTTCCGCATCTTCGAAACGTTCAAGACACTCCTTTCCGCTTTCCACCGCTGTGGTGCTGAATCCGGCGGCCTGAAGTGCCGAGCCAAGCAGGTGACGCACTACCGGGTCGTCGTCCGCAATCAAAATTTGGATTCTCTGCTCCTCAGTCATCATACCTGAGCTTCTGGATTTGCCGACAGGGGATTGTTCCTGCCGTCGTTATACCGCCGAATGAAGCATTTCTGTACCCCATTCCTTTATGGGGCAAGGTTGTTCTCCGCGAGCTTCTGATGCTGCGCAGTGCGCAATCACTGAAAAACGCATATCTGGAATAGCTCCTGCGCTTTCAGGCTCACGTCATGGACGGAGTGCCCAACCTGTTTACTATATACACGTAGATGACCTTTCGTCCTACCAGAATTGAATATTGTTTGCCCAGAACAGGGGATTGAGGGTTTTTATGGGCAGGCCGAAGCTCGGCTCCTATTTCATATAATACAGGCTCCGCCTATGGGAGAAGGGGTTCGCCTGAGCGCTCTGGCAGTGGTATAGAGGTATACGCGTGTTTAAAATGTTGGGTGGCGCCGGACTAAATAGTAACGTAGCCTACGCTTACGTAAGTCCGGGCGGGGGTAGAAAAGCGGAAGCCGTGGTCGCTACCATCCTCTATCACATATCCAAGACTGCTCTAATGTACGGGTGAATACATGTCCTCAGGATTTTCGCATTTGTTGGGACGCAGAAGGTTTATCAGAAACCTTATTTCGGTCTTTGCAAAACTTGGCGTATTTGGCTCTTTTATCGGTCTTGTGAGCTGTGAAAATTCGCCCAAAAACACCGGGGAAGTTTCTCGGGTTCCCATTTCTGTCGCTAAGCTCGATTCTCTGAAGCCCGGCTTTAACGAATTCAAGGTTTATCGCGCGGGTATTTTTCTTCAGCAGCAGGAGGGTCGCAAGTCCCTCACCGCAGTGAGCATGCTCTGTACGCATCAGACATGTGCTATAGCCTTTGAGGGAAGCCGGTTTCGATGTCCCTGTCATGGCTCAGTATTCAGCAAGAAGGGAAAGGCCCTGGCGGGTCCCGCAAAGAAACCACTCCGTTGGCTTAAGTTGTCCGTTTCTAAAGATCAGGAGGTGTTTCTACATCCCTGGGAGAACGTGGGTCCTGAGTGGAACCTCGAGGTTGTTGAGGGCTGAACTTCTTCCGTTGTGCGGAATGACGGGGCACATCAGGTGCGATCGGGGGATGCCTTTTTCGCATATGCGTAGAGTTGTTTGTCGAGGTCATTGAGCTCCTTCAGCCGTGCATGCACTTCCGGGCTACACTGTTCTCGGAGGATTCTGTTCTTGCTGGTATTGAGCATAGGTACCTCCCTATGCGCCCACCCCAGACGCTCCCCCAGCGAGCGAACATCCCTCGCCAGAGTTTCCTGAAATAAAACCATCGCAAAATGTTTGTCGAGGTTCTCACAGGCACGTTCAAGATGAGAGGCATTGCACTGCCCGTAGGCGATATGGCTGATGCCGCTTAGCATACGCGTCATCAGATTGTCCGTTCCGACCAGCTTGAGATCGAGGAAGCGCTCGATACTGCGTTGTTCCTCGGGTAGTCTGTGCAGCTCTTCTGACAAGGGGTTGCGCAGGTGATGTGCAAAGGTCGAGAGAGTACGTTCGATGGGATCGCGAAGAATGCAGTAGTACGAGGAATCTGTGTCCCAGTGCTTGTGGATTCCGTAGGAGACATGGCCATAGACTACCGAGAACTGTGCTTTCTTATCTGGTGATAGGCTGTGAAAAGCTTCGAGGGGCATTCCGATTCTGTTCGGGTAGAGCAGCAGCAGCTCTGCTCCGCTGTAATTCCTTTCAACCACCGCCCGAAGTGAGGTGCCAGCGGTTTTGTTGATATGCAAAAAAATGAGCGGCATCAGCTTTTGTAATTCTTACATGCAGGGAGTAATTGCAGGTGCTAGTGAGTTTATGGCATAAGCAATAACGGCAGAATGTTACAATGTTCTGACCCGTTAGTCTCTTCTAAATTTGTGCTCTCTCAATGAAAGATATGGGGTAGGCAGCGAATTTTCGCCTGTTTTTATCACTGTTTTCCGCTCGGCCGCTTGAGCGACTTTCATTTCTCGTACCAGAGGAGAGCTGATATGCGAATCTTTGCGTTGGTGTTGCTCCTCTTTCTCGAAGTGGCGCTATCCGGATTTTTTCCATTACTGCTTTTTCTGCATGGCTTTTGCCGTTTGACCCGCCTCGAGCATTTCGCAAACGCCCTGGCGAGGCTTCGTGAGCGGGAGTATGCGGAAGAGCGTCTTGAGCGTCTTCGCAACAAGTCTGCTGAGGAAGTGAAACACAGCATCATTGACGATGTTCGTTTTGAAATCATCGCCTGCGCTTACGCGCTTCGATTTCAGTTCAGGCTTCGTGAACTATACTACCAGAAAAAGGACGGAACTGCGGAGGAGGGGAGTGAATTCCATTCATTCGAGCAGTATTCCGAGGAGATGTTGCTGGCTGATTTGAGAGACTTTTTTCGACTTGTCGAGAATCGGGCAAAGGTCGATAGCATGGATGCCTCCTTGGCGAGTGAGGTGTATCTCGACATGCTCCGCCATAATATGGAGCGTGCTCATGCTGAGTACGAGGAAGCACTCGAGCGCTACCGCGGGCCTGTCGCCTGTGAGTCTCAAAGTTAGATACCGTTTGATTTGTTTTGGAGTGAGATCGAGTGCGAGCTTCGATCCCTACGGTTTGTGGTTCGCTGCTCACTCCTTACCTGGCGAGCTTTCGAAGCGCGTAATGCAGGTGCAAGGTATCTGGTGAATGATATCTGGTGAACGGTGCTTTGAGACAGATACAAGAACCGGCGAACCGGTGTATTGAGAACAGACGAAGGTAAGGAGGCTAAGCCTGCAGGGAGAGGGCTCCCCGCAGGCCGCCGTCGTAAAAAATATTCCTTACTTTGGTGCGAAGTGAGCTCTGCGGTTCTTTGACCACACTGCTTCTCCGCTTCCTTCTTCAAACGGACGCTCTTCTCCATAGCTGATTGTTTTCAGCTGTTCGGATGGGACACCAAGGCTGCGTAGGTAGTCATACGCAGCTTTTGCACGTTGCTCACCCAGAGCGAGGTTGTACTCATCAGTGCCACGCTCGTCACAATGACCTTCGATCATGTACTGCTCAGAAGGGTTTTGCTTTAGAAAGGCAGCAGTCTTCGACAGCGCTTCACGTGCGCTACTGCTCAGCAGGGAGGAGTCAAATCCAAAGAAAGCGTCTTTTGCGCCCGAAGCATCCATGCTTCCGGATGGGTAGCCCATAGAGGCTCTCGCATCAGCACTCCCACTTGCTCCCTTGGTAGAACACGCAGTAAGACCCAGAAGGGCGACAGCAACAGCAGCAGCGCTGCAGGTTCTTAGGTAGCCTAATGCTTTGGGAGAAATAGTGTATGTTTTCATGTGTGTAGTACCTCTGGTCGAACACAAACAATTAAATGGAGCTTTGCTCAGCTAAATTGAGCTTTGCTCAGAGAAAAATATCAACTTCGTTCAATACGTTAGATTCTTTCGCTCTACCCTTCACGGGTGCACTGTTCAGCGAAGTCAGAGCGAGAACCCTAATACCCGCGTAAGCAAGAGAAAAGCAGTACCGAGGACAGAATGCAATAGATGCCGAGGTCTGGCTAAGGTGCTGTATTTACCCGGTAAGTTCCTGATTCGGCGCCATGATCCCGGCGTCTCCTGAGTGGTTCCACCACCGCTTTCCGCCGGCGTTCAGGGCCGGTCTCATGTTCAGAGTCCGGAAACGTGAGAAAAATCACCTGTATGAATCTGTTGATATCAGGGCAAAGGTATTGAAATTACGGGGTTACCAAAGAACGACGAACGCTGCGATATCTAAAGATGCGAGGTTTTTCTGCCGATGATTATCTTTGAGGCTGGGTATCTCATCATTCGGTTAGAAATTCTTTAAGGTGTCATTGTGAAAGAAAAATCCAACAATTGTTCTCGATTTGAGAAGGTCCTGGGCGGCTCTGTAGCCGTTCTCATGTCTGTCTTTTTACTTCTGTCGATCGGTGTTCCGAAAATTCAGGTAGATCAGAGTGCAGAGCAGCTTGCGCCAACCGAGATGATTCAGCGTTCAAATCAGGTCATTGAGGGGATGGAGCGCAGTCGTGAGCAGATGAAAGAGAGCTCGCAGGCGACTGAGGATTTTGATGCTCTGTTGACAGTGGCTCGTAAGTCCAACGACTACCTAAAACAAATGGTCGCCGAGAAAAACATGGCTGAATCCCGCTATTCCTACGAGGTTCTGCTCATGGCTGAGAAACAGAGCCGGCAGCAGTCATAACTCATTCCGATTCAGTCGCTTTTATGCGGCTTACAGGTCTCTACGCCCCACATCGAGCCATCGCTTGATCTGGGGCGTTTTAGATCGCAGTGGGTAATCGGTCTCTACGTCGCTATTGTCGCTTATCCTGAATGCTCGGTTTAGAGCGCTCTTCGGATAAACCCTCTGTGATGGTATCCTGCGGCTGCCCCGGTCCTTCCAAAACCTTTTTTGCCTTTGCCAAGTTCTTGCCTCGTGACAATATTGTATGCGAGTAGCAACATCCCCTTGAATTGCCTCCCTAAGATGCCCCGCGTGCGTAACGTAACTGGCTTTGGGCTGGGAGGAGCGAATAACCTTTTTAGCACTTCTACATCGATGAAAGGACCCCATGGCTGATGATTCTGACAAGTCCGATGAGCATGATTCGCCGTCTGATGAAGGGCAGGTCTTCGCGTCTCCTGTATACGAGATGTTTTGGGATTGTGAATACTGCGCAACGGCAGAGCTGCTCGGTAAAACCCACAGACATTGTCCGGCCTGCGGTGCGCTACAGGATGCGAATCGACGATACTTCCCCCCGGAGGACAAGCGTGTCGCCGTTGTCGACCACGTGTACTACGGGGCAGATCAGGTCTGTCGGGCCTGTGAAAATCCCAATTCAGCAAGAGCATCTTTTTGTGGGGCCTGTGGTGCAGAATTAGATGACGCGGACCCCGCGGCTCAGAAACGAGAAGAGAAAGAAACCAAACAAGTGGCCAGGAAGCGCAGGACCATGGATCCTGCGGTCCTCCTGATGCTACTGGCATTTGTTTTCCTTGGTCTTGGTCTCTTTGCCTGGAATTTCTTTTTTACTGAATCAGTCGAGGTGACGGTTCGCAGTCATTCATGGCGTCGTGTAATCGCCATCGAACAGTATGCTCCTGAGACTCGCTCGGTGTGGTGTGACGCACTGCCTGCGAATGTTGATGTCATACGACGGGCTAAGACGGTTCGGGCAGTGAGGAAAGTCGCGGACGGGGAGGTGTGTCAGTCGATTCAGATCGATAACAGAGACGGAACGTTTCGCAGCGAGCAGCGCTGTCGCACGCGGTATAAGAACGTGCGGGAATACGACATGAAATGTTTCTTCCGGGCTCTTGCATGGCAGTCGCACAAGAATATTCAGCTTGGGGAAGAGGGGGTAAATCCCCGATGGCCTGAGAGTGGTGTTCGGGAGTGCCCCAAACCACGTTCCGGATGCCTGCGCGAGGGAAAACGTGCTGAACACTACTATCTGCAACTCGATGTCGCTGGAGAAACGGAGCGCTGCAGCGTTTCGCAGGACCTATGGCAGGCTGTCAAAGATAAGGATACGCTCAGTGCCGAAATTTCTGGGCTGACCTCTAAACTGAGCTGTGCGAGCCTCACACGCACGTCTACAGGGGATTCGTGACCCTGGAAATTGTCCCGTATCTCTCTCTAAAGATCACGGGAACGATTATCCAGTGCACGAACCACCAATCCCTCCTGAGAGCGACGAGCTTCGAGGCGGACGCCGGAGTCGACAAATATCTTCAACTCGGTACCTTTTGTACTGCCCTGAGGGACGATTGCCTGGATTGACGCGCTGGTCTGAGGTGAGCAAAGCGCGCGGTGGTCTTTTGTGGCTTTTGTGCCAACCAGAGTCACCCGGTATTCCTGTGCACTGATTCGCTTAAAGGAAAAGGAGCGAAGGTTGCTGACGCTGATACGCAATGAACTGAATGTGCCATCTGAGTTTCGCTCATAGGAAATCCCCCGTAGCTCTCCTCTTGGATCGTGCGTCGCGGGCTGTACACCCATTCTCGCCCGTGCACTCGGAGCAAGGGCAGGTGCGTCAATATCTCTGGAGCGAAGAGAGATAACCACGCCCCCGGGTATGCGTTTTGCCAGAAGAGGGGTCTTTTGTCTGTCGGCATTGCTATGCTCAAACAAGGCATCTTCGGTGCTTTCAGCGTTGTCTTCGCGATGCCCTCCCTCAAGCTGGTTCAGTCGCGCAGCAACAATTTCTTTATGCGTTGCACTTTCTTTATTCGTTTCACTTTCTTTATTCGCTTCACTGTCCGGCGCGTTCGAAGGACTGTCTACGCCCGACTGTTTCAGCGGAGAGGGAGCGGACTCAGTCGCTTTTACTGTTTGTTTCTGTGCCTGCATCACGGGGGACTTTTTAAACGGGGTCTTATTAAAAGGGGACTTCTCAAAACCGGCGAGCTGGCGCTCAGTTTCAATCGGCTCTGTATCAGCCTTCTCAGTGCTCGGTGTCGATTCTTCCAGGACGGAGGCTACGTCTTCTTTACTAAGGTCACTTGCGGGTGGAGATTTCAAGGTTGCCGACTTTACCGCCGGAGCCGGAACGATAGCCGCTTCCTTACCTGCTTCCGAGGCGCTGGCGATTTCTACGGAAGCCGGCTTTGCTACAGGGTTTTCTGATGCCGGCATTTCAGGTATGTCCGCGCTGACGCGTTCATTACCGGCAATTTTGTTTTCTTCCCTGGGGGTAGCCGCCTGTTCTGCCTCGCTCAGCACAAGCTCCTCGGAGACCGATGCCGTACTGTCTTTGCCTTCCTCGCTATCGCTGCCTTTCGCTTCCTTGCTTTCCGGCTTCGCATTGCTTTCCGGCTTCGCATTGTTTTCCTGCTTCGCAGGGCTTTCCGAATTCACTGGGGCATTGTCGGCTTCGGGAGTGCTTTTTGCAGGGTCTACGAGCTTCGCAAACCGCTTGTTCTTCTGCTCTGCTTCGCGCTCGGCTATTTGCTTGCTGACGGCTCGGCGCAGGTCATCGAGAGAAACGAGCTTGGGACTTTCGCCGGTCACCGAGTCTGAAGAAGTGACCGTTTCGGGAGATGTTGCGGCTGCGGTAGCGTTTTCTCCTGTTTCTTTACCTGATACTTTTGCGGGTTCTTCTCCGGGTTCTTCTCCGGGAAAATTCAGAGAGATCACCACGCGTTCAGAAAGGGGATCTTTGCTGAAATGGTACTGTGGAACATCTGAGCCCTGAGTGTCGAGAACGATTCTCGTTTTCTTCTGGTGCTTGCCAAATCGCATGGATTTCACATGCTTATTTTCGGCAAGCCTTGGGCTGCGGGGAACGGCCTGAGCATGAGGAATGTCAACCACGAGTCTGTTGGGGTTACTAAGAGTGAAAACCTCAATTTCCTGCCACTTGTCTTTGATTTCCTGTTCCGGCTCAAGCTCGAGGAGGAAAGAATCATCCTTGCCGCGGAGCGTGTAGCGAAAGTCTCCTGCAGAAGCCCGTGCAAGCGCATCGCTCTGCGGTGGTTCAATTTCCCCCTCAGCAAAAGCTCCGACCGGGCAAAAGAGCGATGTGCCCAGGGCAATCGCCAGTACGCCTGTTCGTAGCCCGGGCAAAAGAGATGAGGGCAAAGTGCAAGTGGTGCCCGCACGTCGACACTGGCCGTTCAGAAAAGGTCGCAAGATGTGTTTAAGAAATGGGAAAGGCTTCATCGGTATCACCCGGATTTAGAAATCTACTTGAGGAACAAACAACAGGTTCAGACCCTGTTCCAAATGTGCGAACGGGAGTATGAGCCCGGATAAGCACACCTTTTAGGTAGACTATTTACCTAAAGAGGTCAAATTTGGTCGACTTCCCTACGAAGCTCTTTAGCCTCGATTTCGCTCGTTTCGGGGCATTTCCAAGATTCTGGCCTGATGTCAGGACCTTACCCAGGCATGTCGTATGGCTTTTGCGCTTTGGTCCGGGTATCGGAGCCCGGGTGATTATGCAGCACGAAGCGAGAAAGGTCCGTACATGCAACTCAGTTTTGTTGAAGTGCACGACTTTTAAGTACACGACGAGCTTCGGATTCGTATGCAGGCTGCAGTTCAAGTCCACAGGTGCTGCAGGATGTTGCGCTCGGATGATTACTCGCACCACATTTGCAGGGCTCGGGGGAAACCGTCGCGGCAATTTTCATCTGGTTCCAGGGAACCTGTCTGCTACCGCTCTTGCACGCGCAAAGGACTGCAGCGAAACTTCCATACAGGCCTCGAAAGAACCATTTCTCAGCTTCTGCGCCGCGGCACAGTGCAGCATGTGAGGAGAGGCCGGCCGAAACCAGAAGAACGACGACGATGATCCCAAGGAGAAAAAACACGTATGAAGCGCTGTTTGAAGAGAGAGACTCTGAGAACCAGGCGCCACGCGGTTGAACTTCGCCGAAATATCGCTCGGGGTGAGCAAGCAGCTTCGCCCGGTTCTCCCTGGTATCGATAAGTGGTAATCGTCGTCCTCGGACGAGCAGGACTACATCTTTGTCTGTCAGGGGCAAACCACAGACGATGCATCTCTCACCTTCCCTGGGTTTTAAAACCGTAGCCGATTCGATTTCGCTTCTCAGACTATCCGCGAGCACGGAGTCTGAGCGTAAAGAAGGGTCGGCATCCTGCGCAAGCGCCTGGTTTGTACAAACGAGCAGGCCTGAAAGGAAAAAGAGAAATACTCGAAAAGCTCTCATTGCGCGACCTGATGTTCTGCAGTGGCTACGATAGTCAAAGGCTTAGGATTCGCCCGATGCTGTGGAGTTAAGTATAGCGATAGAACCAGAGAGATCCAAGAAGTAAGCACCGCGCTCAGCGGACTCTACCATACAGAGGGAGCGAAAGTGCTCAGCACGGGAACGGAGCCAGCAGGGAAACACCTCGAAATCGCAGCAGGGTGATGAGGTCCGGGATTGCTACGGTCGGGGTTTACGGTATGCAATTTCACCTGCTTGCCGGGAACCGCGCTCGGGTTTCTGGTGGGGTCTTGCTTAAGTATCTGCAATTACACAGCTATTACCACCGTTGACCGCCGCCAGAAGAGGAGTTTAGCTCAAGTTGTCTTGTGACGACATTGAGGTATGGAGTTAAACGACGAAAAATTGGCCGGTATCGACCCGGAGAGCGACGACGAAAGCGTGATTGAGCTCACTGACGATACTGAGATGACGGTCATGTTCGACGCGATAGTCGATGATCCGATGCTAGCTGAGCCCTCGGTGTTGAGTGAAGCCCAACAAAATCTCGCATCTGGTAAGGTCAATGATCTTGTTTCCCGTCTTCGCAACCTCCTGAGTGCTTCACTTCTATTATTCGCCTTCGGCGTCTGTTTTACACAGTATCTTGTCTACCCCTACATCAGCTCTCGAGTCGTTCACAGTGAGAACTTACTTCTGCTCAACAAAACCCAGCAGGCGAGTAATCAGCTCCTCACGGCTCTGCACGGTAGTGCTGGTGATTCATCCTCATCCCTGATTTTTGAACAACGACAAAAAACGTGGCAGCACCTTCATCAGCGAGTTGTCAGGCGAATACTTCGAAATCCCGGAGCAGAACGGTCCGTACAACTCCATGCGGACAAGATTCTGGCGATTGGAAATCAGATACAGGACTTTTCGCCTGCCCAGGGTTTGCAGCGATCTGAAGTTGCTCATGCCAGCTCGAAGCTGGAAGAGGGAATGAGAATGGGCGTATTGATTGACACGTACAGCGCCTATTTAGCCCGCCTTGCGGAACAGATTACTACCGAAGACATTGATTACACCTCCTGGCTTGGGGCATCACAGGTCGTGCTTCATTTCGGCACCATCGCGAGTTTGGTGATTCTATTCTTTTTTGTTTTTCGACCAACCCTTCGCATCGTGAAGTGGCAATTGGGAAGTCTTGAAAAGCGCGGCGATGAGTTAACCGCGGTCGTGGATGAGATAGGCGAGCAGCGTGGCCGCTTCCAGTCATTCTTTGAACCCTGTCCGGACGCGATTGTCGTCTGCGATACGCAACGTCGTATTGAAACTGTGAATCCGACGTTCTGTGAGGTGTTCGGCTATACCGCAGAGGAAGTCGTCGGTTCGACAAAGGAGATGCTCTACGCCGATAGCAATGCGTTTCAGGAGCTGGGGACAAAGTGTTTTAGCTCGGATACGGCACCGGTCACCAGCAGCTACGACCTGGAGTACCGCAAGAAGGACGGTACTGTGTTCCCGGGTGAAACCGTCGCCACAATAATGAGGGACCCTCATGGTAACACCATTGGCTACATGGTGATTATCCGTGATGTGAGTGAGCAAATGCGGATTCTTCAGAAAATGCATGTGGACGAAGAGAGGATGTCGCTTGCGCTTGAGGGTGCTCGCTTAAGTCAGTGGGACTGGGACATTAGTAATAGCTCTGTGGTCTACAATTCCGTTTGGTGGGAGCTTCTCGGGGTGCAGCCAGGAGAGATCGATGCGGATCCTGCGGCGATGCTCGAACGGGTTCATAAAGAGGATCGTGATGCGGTGACTGCTGCGGTCCGTGAATTTCTGGCAGGTAGAATAACCTATCTTGAAGTCGAGTTCCGACTTGCTACGCCGGGTAATGGCTGGAAGTGGATTCAAAGCCGTGGAAAGGTGTTTGAACGCGACGCTGAGGGCAGGGCGATACGTGCCCTCGGAACTCATGTCGATATAACCGAGCAGAAATTGTATGAGGGACGCCTGCAGGCTTCTCGCTGGGAACTGCACCAGGCAAAGTTAAAAGCTGAGAACGCAAATAAGGCGAAGAGCGAGTTTTTAGCAAAGGTCAGTCACGAAATACGTACGCCGATGAATGGTGTCATCGGGATGACCGATCTTCTTCTGCTCGAGGAACTCACCCCATATCAGCGAGAATCCTTAGAAATAATACAATGCTCTGCGGGAGGTCTTCTCACCGTAATTGAGGACATTATCGATTTTGCACGGGTAGAAGCGGGGCGTCTTTCAATGAATCCCCAGCGGTTTTCACTCATTAAGCTACTCGATGACGTCCAGAAGTTTACGCATGCGGAGTGTAAGCGCAAGCAGCTTACGTTTGCTCTGTCCCTTGATCCCGAGCTGCCGAAAGAGATTTATGCCGACCGCGGGCGCATCAAGCAAGTGCTTATGAACCTTGTTTCCAATGCTTTGAAGTTTACCCGCCGGGAAGGCACCATTGCGCTTAGTGTGACCCTACTTGAGCGTAGAGACACAGAAGAAGTGATTGCGTTTTCACTACGTGATAGCGGTATCGGGATTGCGAGAGACTGTCATGAAAGTATTTTCGAGTCCTTCACTCAGGCAAACGCTGAGATTACGAAAGAATTCGGCGGCACGGGATTGGGTCTTGCGATCAGCAAACAGATTGTCGAGATGATGAAAGGTGAAATCTCTGTGCGTAGCGAACTCGGGAAAGGAAGCACGTTTACGTTTTCGATAGTCGTGCAACGAGAGTCTGCCTCTGATTCTGCAGAAGCTGAGAAAAACATGGAAACGCGGGCCTTGCGTGTTCTGGTTGCCGAAGACAATCTCGTTAATCAAAAAGTCATACGATCCATCCTCGAGCGTCGTGGCCATCACGTTACGGTCGTCGAGAACGGACAGCATGCGATAGAGCAGGCCGATTCAGAACGTTTTGATCTCATTATCATGGATTGTGAAATGCCGGTCATCGATGGCTTTGAGGCAACCAGACGAATCAGAGCGGGAGACGGCGGGGCCAGCTGCAATATACCAATCGTCGCTCTTACGGCCTTCGCTCTGGACGAAGGTGAGGAGAAGTGCCGTGCAGCCGGCATGGACTACTACCTGACAAAACCCATAGATCGACAGAAGCTGGAGAGCACTCTGGCCCGGATTTCAAAGCAAGACTGATTGCTCCTTGCTATTTCCCTCTAAAAAAAGCCGAATAGATGTAGCTGCTTAAGTGAAAAATGTGCATTTTTTCAAAAAACTTAGAAATGTGCATTGCGCCCATTAACGCTTTTTGTTAGTATGGGATATGAGTCGGGGGTGGCTGATACTTTTTTAGCCCCTCATGTTCGGCGCTCCCGAGCTCAGCTTTTTTATTCTTAGTTAGTTCCAGAAGGAGTAGGTGTGAGTCCTGAGCGCAGTAAGCTATTTCAAAATTGTCTGCGTATGCTGCTAAAGCCTATTGTCGGTTTCTGTATTCGCAATGGGCTCACCATACAAACCCTGCTCGAGTGCTCCAAAGTGGTATTCATTGAAAGTGCTGCTGCGGACCTGGAAGCAAACGGGCAGAAAGTGAACGTGAGCCGCCTTAGTGTGGCTACCGGTCTGCACCGTAGAGACGTGATGCGTATATATCGGGAAGGTAATACCCAGGAGGAGTCGGCCAGTATCCCAAGCCGAGTAATCGGCCAATGGGAGCAGGATTCTCGTTTTCTAACAAAGGCGGGAAAACCCAGAATGCTGTCTCTGGACGGCGATGATAGCGAATTCAGGCAGCTTGTTAAACTCATTAGTAGTGATGTGAATTCCGGAACGATCCTCTTTGAGTTGGAGAGAACCGGGGCTGTCGAACGTGTCGGCGATAAGCTTAAGCTATGTCGGAGAGCACTGATTATATCCGAGAATCCTGAAGATAGCTTTCGTCTGCTTTCGGAGGATGCGGAGGACCTCGTCGCGAGTGTTGAGCAGAATGTCTTCAGCTCTGAGGATGTTAAGAATCTCCATGCCCGTACTGAATACGATAATATCGCAGTGGATGACTTGCCGGCTATTCGGAAATGGCTCCTCGACGAAGGCTCAAAATTTCACGCTCGGGCCAGAAAATACCTTGCTCAATTTGACCTGGATATTGCGCCTCGTGAAGGAGCCGCAGGTGGAGGGAGAGTGGTCGTGGGAACCTTTGGTCGTGCGCAGGAAGCTCCAGTTCAGGAAATCGAGGGTGATGAGTAAAAGTTTTTACGTAGCGAAGATGGAAGATCTGGCATTTGGGGAAGGGCAGTAGAATGGAAAAGAGCATGGACAGTATTCGTAGAAATTGCAGCAAGGGTGTGCACGCTGAAAAATCTTCCTCCGGCGCGCAGTATACTGGGAATTCATTTTCAGGACGTGCGGCGCTGCTTCTCTTTGGGCTATGCGCGCTTCTTACTCAGGGTTGTGCATACGGGGGAGGGACGATAGGAACCGGATACGGCTCCTATGGGGCCTACGGAGGGGGAACCATCGGAACTGGCCTTCAGTATGGCGGGTTACAGAGTTCGGGAATACCGGATACCGCGTCGTATTTTCGCATCAACGGAGTCGTCACAGACAAGCAGGGTGCGGTACTTGAGGATGCCGATGTTGAGGTGCCTACCTCACAGTTGAGCGAGACGGCAGAAACCCGTAGTGACGGCACCTTCGAATTACAGGGGATAGCAAACGAGGGAAGTTCAATGCGGATTTCCGTCAGCTACGAGGGAGAGACGGCGACCTGCTCAATACCCGCAGTGCCAGGCTCTATCGATAGTGCTCAGATGAAGTTGCGAGTCACAGGCTCTCAAACCTTGTCCTGCAAGGGAGTAAGCTTCAAGCAAATTCGCAAATAAACCTCTAGATTAAGGCGCAGGTTTGTCGGGCTGTTCTATTCTCGACTTTCCTTGCGTCCATTGGCCGATTAATGAATCTAAACCATCAGATTTTAGATTCGGCCACTCCGTGTATTCGGCCTCGCTGATGTGCTGAAATGTTCCCGATACTCGGGACACGGAGGTATTGTCTACCTTGGTCAGTCTATGGTTTACCGGTCGTTGAGCGACTTACTCACTAATTTTGGAGACGGATATTCATGAGCAGGCAATCTCATCTTTTAGTAGCGTGTATGCTTCTTCTTCTAGCTACCTCTTGTTCCAAGCTGAGTGAGCGTACGCGAGTGTTAGACTCTGTTCCCGGTGTCGGACTGCCTGACGCTCCGAGTATAGATATCGGTACCGCTGTCCAGGCGGGGACCGATCTCGCAAAATCAGTCGCTTTGAGCGATTCAGATGTCAAAAATATTGCGCGTCAGTTCATTCAACACTCCGATGGAAAAGCGCGTGTTGCTGCAAGTAACAGTTCGTATGCGAAGCGACTTAACAGACTTATCGGTGCCCATACATCAGAGGATGGCCTGAAGCTGAACTTTAAAGTGTATCTCAGCCCTCAGGTAAATGCCTTTGCCTGTGCTGATGGAAGCATACGTGTCTACAGTGGTCTGATGGATATGATGAGAGACGACGAGCTACGCTCCGTCCTTGGTCATGAAATCGGGCATGTGAAGTTGAAGCATAGCGACCGTGCCACCAGGCTTGCATACGCCGCTTCCGGGCTGCGTAAGGGGGTTGCCAGTGCAAACAGTACGGTCGGCGCATTGGCTTCTTCGGAGCTGGGGGGTGTTTTTGAGAAAATGCTCAATGCTCAGTTCTCTCAAAGTCAGGAGG
>JAUIMJ010000035.1 GCA_030433295.1 bacterium
GACGCCAGAGTTAGCGGGCGTGCTCTTGCTCCGTCTGACGGCGCGACGACCACATCTACGCGTGTACCCGTTGCAAATGCGCCCGTGTCTATTCGCGACTTCGTTGATTCACGAACTGTGCGGGTCATCCAGGTTGGAATGACTGACGCCGATGGTAATTTCGACGTCACTCTCGACCGAGACGGCGGGGCAATTATCGTAAACGGAGATGTAAACGGAAGTCCTGTTCGTGTTTCCGGTCTGGTGAAGCAGACTTCTGATAACGTTCAGAAGGATTTTGACGAAACAACAGACATCGCGTGTCAGGCATACTTCAATGCTCTCGATGCAGGTGAACTTTCTCCTGGCGATCTGACAAACAGCCGAATTGCAAACCTCGAGCAAGGAGCGGCTGACTTCCTCGCAAACAATCCTATTAATATCTTTGACCCGAATGCGGTATCTGCGGCGGCCTCGTCAGTGCGAAACTCCACTGGTAACGGAGCCAGCGCACCAGGCGCCCCGGCTGCTACTCCTACTCCGGACACGGGTTCTGGATTGAATTGTCAGACAACTGAATCTTCCTGTGCTGACGGCACGCCAGTTTGTGCGGAGCTCGTCTGTAACGGCACCCAGGATTGCGCTGACGGAAGTGATGAAGACCCTGCAATCTGTGGTGAGCAATCAGCATGTTGTCAGGCTACCAATGGCTGCCCTGGGGAAAGTGCGACCGAGTGTAGTGCAGAGTGCTGCTGCTGTGACTTTGGTGAAATCTGTGACCAGGGTAACAACGCAAACGGTTGTGTTGCTGCTCGAGTTACTGGCCGCTCCAGATTCCCTGAACTGGAGAAAGTCATTGGTCAGGAAGTATACTATTAGTAGATAGTATTTTCCTTACTGGACCGGGCATCCCACTGGTTGGGGTGCCCGGTTTTTTTTTGCTCAGCGAATGCCTGATTGATCGCAAGCCTGACCGTCCCGCATAGCCCGTATTTTTACCCTACGTCTGCTCTGGCTTCTCTTCTCCCTCGTGGACTTGGCTGTCCGTGCTGTAGGAGTCCTGAGCACCCAGGGTGCTCCGCAACTGCCTGATATGTCGCTCGAGATGCAGCACGTGTAACAAAAAACACTGCTCCATTGGTAGCCTGATAAAGGGAAGCAAAGGCACCCTAACGCTGAGCGCCTCGAAATCGAGCTTCTCAGCCTCCGCTATCCGCGCTATCAGCTCTCTGTGTGTGGCAACAAAATGCGCCAATGCTCCCTGCTTACTGCGATCCGAGAAGACAATCTGACTACTGTAGCGAGGGTCAAGTGAACGCGGTGCAGGGAGGGGAACAAACGATGAAGGGCCAAGCCAGAGAAGCACTCGACTTAACAAGCCTCGGACTACAGAACGCGACGAAGAACCCCCTGGGCTTTGCGCCAAAGCCTTCTCAATCTCGGGCAGGTAGCTGTCCACCGTTAATGACAGGTGCTGTAGTATCTCAGCGGCCGACCAGGCTCCGTCCTTCGGACGACGCCATACATCCGCTTCACTGAGGGGCAACATTAACAGGCCAAGCGAGCGAAGCTCCTCTTCCAGGCTGAGCCTTAATTTCTCCAATTTCTCGGTATTGCGCGTCACAGACATTCAGCAAATATTCCACATCAACAATGGCAATCCGGTATCAGGTGACGAGCTTTGACGGTCTAACGGTGGGACGCTTTACTACTCTGGTCGCTTCCGATGCTTCATCCCTTGGTTCAAGCAAGGCTTTGGCAAACACTTGTTCAACATGATCAACGGCGTAGAACTCAATCTGGTCTTTCAGGTATTTCGGAAACTCCGCCAACTCTCGTTCGTTTCCTTTCGGAATGATGACCGTATCAAAGCCATAACGGAGTGCCGCGAGAGACTTTTCAAGCAATCCACCAATCGCAAGAACACTACCGCGCAGGGTGATTTCTCCGGTCATCGCGACATTGTGCGCCACAGGTCGGCGGCAGAGCACTGAGGCAAGAGCAGTCGCTATTGCGATGCCGGCAGAAGGTCCGTCTTTCGGAATTCCACCGTGCGGAACATGAATATGCACGTTCGAGGTCTCGTAGAATCCACCATCAATTCCGAGCTGACTCGACTGTGAGAGGATATGCGTAAGTGCGGCCATTGCTGACTCGCGCATCACCTCACCAAGCTGACCCGTCAATGAGAGCTGGCCTTTACCTTTCGTGATAGCAACCTCAACCGTGAGCAGTTCACCACCGACAGACGTCCAGGCCAGGCCGGTAACGACGCCGATCTCGTCCTTAGAACTTCTTCGCTCCGGGATATGCACAACGGGGCCCACCAGCTTTTGCACCATTTTGGGGCTGATCACTTTGGGGGGCGAAGCACCTTCGGCGACCGTCCTCGCAACCTTTCGCAACACCGCAGAAATAGACCTCCGAAGCTCCCGCACCCCGGACTCCCGCGTATATCCGTTCATGATATGATACAGGCTCTGGTCACTTAACTTAACGGGTATATCAGCGATACCATTCTCTTCCATTTCCTGCGGAACGAGATACCGCTTTGAGATTTCCAGCTTTTCCTGAGAGGTGTAGCCGCTAATTTCAATCGTCTCCATGCGATCGAGAAGCGGAGTCGGTATGGAGTCTGTGACATTGGCCGTGCAGATAAACATTACCTGCGACAGGTCAAAGGGAATGTTCAGATAATGATCTTCAAAGGAGTCATTTTGCTGAGGGTCCAGCACCTCAAGCAGGACCGAAGATGGATCTCCTCGAAAGTCTCGACCGATCTTGTCGATTTCATCGAGCATAAAAACGGGATTCTTTGTTCCGGCAGATTTAAGCCCCTGAACAATCCTTCCCGGCATGGCCCCCACATACGTCCGTCGATGCCCCCTGAGTTCGGCTTCATCACGAAGTCCGCCGAGAGAGATACGGACAAACTCTCGGCCAAGTGCCCGAGCAATCGACTTACCGAGGGATGTCTTCCCTACGCCGGGGGGTCCGACCAAAAGCAGAATTGGCCCCTTACTTCCCGAACGCAGCTTACGCACGCCAAGAAAATCCAGAATTCTATCCTTTGGCTTTTCGAGGCCATAGTGCTCTTCGTCGAGAATAAGCCGCGCCCGCTTCAAATCGATCTGGTCTTTCGAAACTCGAGACCAGGGCAAATCAACGATCCAATCGATGTAGGTGCGCGCAAGAGCCGCTTCGCTTGTATCCGGATGTAATTGTCGAAGACGCCGCAACTGCTTCTCTGCTTCTTTCTTCGCAGTTTTCGGCATTTTCAGCTTCTTCAATTGCTCGGTCAGACCAAGCAACTCCTCCTCGTGATCGTAATTCTCACCAAGCTCAGCCCGTAAAAGCCGAATCTGCTCACGCAAAAACTCCTGATGCTGTTCCCGCTCAAACCCGGCCATTGCCTTTTTGCCGATCCGCTCCGTTATTGCGCGGGCCTCAAGCTGACGCTTCAAAAGATCAGCCACAAGATTCAGCCTCTCAATCGGCTCCAGCGCTTCGAGAATTCTTTGCGACTCCGCCGCTTCAAGGGAAAGGACTGAGCACACGAGATCGGAAAGCTCCCCTGGTTCGTAGAGTGATTCAATGACCGAGAGATGCTCCTGAACAGTAGCTTCGTATTCAGCGATAAGTTTTATCTTCGCCTTTACGTCGGCAATAACCTTTTCGGTTGCCTTGTCCAGGGTGATAAACTTCGAGCGCGGGACGCGCTCAATAACGACGCGGGCAACTCCGGACGCAGACGTAACCCCCTCAACCGTCGCACGCTCCATTACATGAAAGTCAACCTGGTAGTCACCATTGGACAATTCAACACTCTGCAGAATTGTGGCGATTCCGCCAATCGGAGCGAGATTTCTTTTACTCGGCTTACGGTCCTCCCCACCCGTCTGCATGCAAAGCAGAACTCGGGAATCAGAAGTAAGCGCAGCCTGGACGGCGGCTCGTGACGTGGGCTTTGAAATATACAGAGGCACCACAAGGCCGGGAAGTGGGGCGAGGTCGTTAAGTACGACCAGCGGGAGTGACTGAGAACTCTTCTTTGCCTTAGCTTTGGACTTCTTCTTTGTTTTGCTCATCCACTATATTCCCCGAGGCAATGCCCGATGACATAACTTCAATGATGTTACCTTTATCAAGCCGCAAGACAGACATTCGTCTGCGGATCTCACCGGACGGTTCCATCTCAAGGCGCCCGGTAACGCCATACGCCGTATCCGCCGACTCCAAAACTGAAATCAATGAGCTGCCCGCGGCAGTGCTTTTTTGGAACGCATCGATGACAAAGCGGGTCGCGTCATACGACTGAGCCGCCAAAAGTTCAGGCTCATGCTTAAACCTTTCGACATATTTCTCAACAAAGCTGACAACTCCGGGCGCAGCACTTCGAACAAAAAACGGCGCAACGTAGACCGCCCCGTCTATAAGCTGCCCATAGCCGCGAATCGCTACCGGGTCATTCCACTGCGCCGGGCCGAGTAAGGTGACCTTTTCCAGGTCCGAATTTTGCAACTGCTCCAGTATCGGGAACGCGTTTTCCAATGAATCAGGAATAAAAATCGCCTCGGGAGAGCCATAGATAAGCTCCTGCACGCTGCGGTCAATAGACATCTCATCTGCCGCTACATAGCTCACCCTGAGTGCAGCCGGTTTACCCAGACGCAGCAGCTCGGCCTCAAAAACACTCGCAAAATCTTCACCGGAAACCGTTGAGGGATAGGCGATGGCGAATGAAGAAAACCCCAACCGCTCAACGGCGTAGGAGAGCAGCTCTCGTACCTGGCTCTCCGTGGTCGCGCCCAAACGAAAAACGGTCGGCGCAATACTCGGAATACCCTGTCGCTTGGTAAAGGTAAGAAGGGGCACACCCAACTCCTGGGATACCCTGGAGACCTCCTCAGTGGTTTTAACCAGCAAGGGCCCGAGGATCGCGTTTGCGCCCTTTTCCTTTACGAGCGTTTCATAGCCTTTCCCGGCTATCAAAGGATCTGCCGCGGTATCTACCACCTCGAGTCTGATATCCCTGATGCCCTGATACTCCGAAACAGCAAGCTCTATACCTTCACGCACATGCGCAGCATGCTCAGCATATCTCCCGCTCAAAGGAAGTAAGACACCAAGCACGATCGGCTGCGAGAGCTCGGGAGCAGCTATCGACGCGGGTACCGATTTTGGAAGCTCCTGATTGCTGATAGCGACCCTGGAGTTTGGCATCTCCGAGTCGGCCATATAGGTGGAAGCCTGGAAAAACTCCCTTAAGTCTCTTGGAATCTGTTGTCCGCCCTGCGCACGTCGAATTCGCTCCCTGCGAAACAGAGGACCCGCAAAGGCATCAACCGACCAGCGCTGAGATGCTGCGGAAAACACTCTCTGGTCGAGACTCTTAATAGTTCGCAAAGCCTCTTTCTTCGCACGATCCGCGTAGGCACCCGCACCAGCCTGCGCATTACTCGATAAGCCAAACCAGGCGAGCGCCTGATCGTAGTCACCCTGATGCAGATACGCGTAGGCAGCCAGAAGAGACATCTCCGGCGGACAGGATTCGGGACCCTTGTTCTGTGCTTTCAGATACCGCGCAAGAACATTCAGTGCCTCATCCGAAGCACCGACCTTCAAGGCAGCACCCATATAACGAGCAGTAGCGCTTCGTCTGACCTGAGGATCACCGCTGGACTCGGCGAGAACCTTAAAACGATTCAGTGCCTCCATTGGTTTGCCCGCTGCGGCAAGATCCTCAGCAGCCTGTAATCCCGGATTCGATACCCGCTTGGTGCGCCAGAGCTGCCAGGGGGGGACCGGGAGTTCAAGCGGCCGCATTACCGTCGACTCTTTACGAAGCACGGGTAAGTCTCTACTCGGTTGCGGACGTTGCGGCTGCGTACAGGCAAAAAACGCCAGCAGACAGAAAACACCCAGCACGCGCAAATCAAAGTGCGGCACGCATCGCAGCGGGTTCATACCCTTGAGAGCCAGCGCAAATCTCACAGCTGTCTGCGAGACACCTAATCTCCCTGCCTGGGTCCGGCTACGGTCATCTGAAAACTTCTGACACTTCTTCATGGTGTTGCCTTATTGAGAAAACATACAAATCAAGCATGTAGAGAACAGGGTATCAGAGCTGGAAGAGTAACAACAAGCGCCTCATTTCACCCCTGCCGTGTTTCTGCGACCACATTCCAGGACGCTGTTACCCCTGTGGCTGACAAGCTAAGCGATTAACCCGCGTCAAAACGGGAAACTACCGGGTCAGCAGCGGCTCGCTTCGTCAGACGCGCGTACGGCATCCATCTGCAGAGCGCAACAGCGTCTCAAAACAGACAGGAAAACAGACAGAATGTGCAGACAGGACAATAAGCCGCCGCTTCGGGTCAAGATGAGACTCTTAGAAGAACTCTTTTACTCGATCGAAAAAGGAACGGGACTCCTCGTGCACCGGCTTCCCCTCGACCGTTGCCAGTTCTTCAAGCAGCTCTTTCTCACGGTCGCCGATTGAGGACGGAACATACACATACGTCCGAACATGATGATCACCATGTCTCCCCGTATGCATATCGATCATACCCTTACCGCGCAATCGAAAGACCTTTCCCGACGGAGTTCCAGCAGGAATCTTCATGGAAACAGGACCGTGGAGGGTTTCTACCGTGGTCTCACCACCAAGAACGGACTGGGAATAGGAAACCGGTATCTCGGACACAATTTCTGTTTCCTGACGACGGAAGTATTTATGCTCTTCGACCGTGATTTCCACATAGAGATCACCGGGAGCACCATCAGAAATATGCTCCCCCTCTCCACGAAGCTTCAAGCGCTGACCATTGTCTATCCCGGCCGGGACTTTGACGAGCAACTCACTTTCTTTTTCTTTGTGACCACTACCTCCGCAACTCGGGCAGGGGTCCTCGATCATGGTGCCCTCACCGCGACAGACAGGACAGGTTCTGGTGATCGCAAAAAATCCCTGCTGCACACGGGTCTGCCCGGCTCCGTCACATTGCTTACAACGCTCAGCTTTGGTGCCTGGTCGCGCTCCCGTACCCGTGCAGGTATCGCAGGGGTGAGGCTTTCGGATTTTTATTTTGCGCTCTATCCCGGTGGAGGCTTCCTCCAGAGTTATGGACATCTGGTAGCGCAGATCCCGACCGGAACGCTGACGAGGGCCACCGCCGCCGCTTGCTCCTCCAAAAAATGCACTAAAGAGATCACCGAAGATTTCATCGGCAAAGCCAGACATATCACCGAAGCCGCCTCCATTCTCGAAGGCGGCGTGACCAAAGCGGTCGTACTTGGCTCGATTCTCGGAGTCGGACAATACCGAGTAGGCTTCAGAAGCTTCTTTAAACCTCTCCTCCGCGTCGGCATCGTCAGGGTTACGATCCGGGTGAAACTTGAGAGCTAGCTGACGGTAGGATTTTTTAATCTCAACCGCAGATGCCTCTCTCGTGACACCCAGAACTTCATAGTAGTCGCGTTTAGACAAGGAACGATTCCAATTCTTCGAATTACTTCACTTCTTCGAAATCGGCATCGACGACATCGTCAGCATCAGAATCCTGAGCCCCGCCACTCGCGCCATTACTCTCCGGCCCTGCTTCTCCTGCACCTTCGGAGGCATCACCACCTTCCTGTGCAGAAGCCGCTTCGTACATCTTCTTGGCCAGAACATGCGCAGCTTCCGAGAGCTTCTCAGACTGAGCGTTGAGCGCCTCGCTTGTAGAGTCACTGTTCTCGAGCAGCTCCTTGGCTCGTCGAATTTCCTCTTCGATGCTCGACTTCTCAGCAGCGTCCAGGGAATCTCCGTGCTCCTTCAGGGAACTCTCGGTGGAGTACACCATGCCGTCCAGCTGGTTTCTCGCCTCAACCGATTCACGGCGAGCCTTATCGTCCGAAGCATGCGCTTCCGCATCCTTCACCATGTTCTCGATTTCCTCATCGGTCAGACCCGAGCTGGCGGTAATCTTAATGGACTGCTCTTTACCTGTTCCAAGGTCTTTAGCAGATACGGCGACGATACCGTTTGCGTCGATGTCGAACGTCACATCAATCTGCGGAACTCCTCTCGGAGCAGGTGGGATTCCAACTAACTCGAAGCGGCCAAGCGTCTTATTGTCGCCAGCCATTTCTCGTTCACCCTGTAGCACGTGAATACTAACCGCAGGCTGATTATCTGAAGCCGTCGAGAAGGTAGAACTCTTTCGAGTAGGAATCGTCGTGTTCTTCTCGATGAGCTTTGTAAACACCCCACCCTGCGTCTCAATACCGAGGCTCAGCGGGGTGACGTCGAGAAGAAGAACGTCTTTTACATCCCCCTGCAGTACCCCAGCCTGAATAGCAGCGCCAATGGCAACGGCTTCATCCGGGTTCACTCCCTTACTGGGCGCCCGATTAAAAATCTTTGCCACACGCTCCTGAACCGCGGGCATGCGAGACATACCTCCGACGAGAACGACTTCGTCAATTTCGTTGGCAGACAAACCAGCGTCTCGCAAAGCCGTAATACACGGAGCTTCAAGACGAGCAAGAAGGTCACCACAAAGTGCCTCAAGCTTGGCACGCGAAAGCTTGATGTTAAGGTGCTTCGGACCGGATTGGTCAGCGGTAATAAACGGAAGGTTGATGTCCGTCTCCATCGAGGAAGACAACTCATGCTTGGCTTTCTCCGCCGCTTCCTTTAAGCGCTGAAGCGCCATGGTATCGCTTTTAAGGTCAATACCCTGGTCCTTCTTAAACTCATCAGCAAGGAATTCCACGATCTTGAGGTCAAAGTCCTCACCCCCAAGAAAAGTATCACCGTTGGTGGCCTTCACTTCAAAAACACCATCACCCAACTCAAGGATGGAAACATCGAAGGTTCCTCCACCAAGGTCGAACACTGCAATCTTCTTGTCACCCTCGCGATCAAGACCGTAGGCAAGAGACGCCGCAGTTGGCTCGTTGATGATTCGCAGAACTTCGAGTCCGGCAATCCGACCCGCATCTTTTGTCGCCTGACGTTGAGCATCGTTAAAATACGCAGGCACGGTAATCACCGCCTGAGAAACTGTTTCCCCGAGGTAATCTTCGGCGGTCTGTTTCATTTTTTGGAGAACGTACGAGGAAATCTCCTGCGGCGTTTTATTTTCGCCTTTGAGCTTTACGGCAGCATCGCCGTTATCAAGAGCGACCATCTCGTAAGGCAGATGCGGAACCGCACGCGAAACCTCTTCCGACTCGAACTTCCGTCCGATCAAACGCTTAACCGCAAAGATAGTATTCTTCGGGTTGGTAACCGCCTGACGCCGCGCTATCTGTCCCACCAGCCGTTCGCCTGATTCGTTGACAGCGACCACCGACGGAGTAGTACGTCCCCCCTCACTGTTTGCGATAACTTTCGGGTCCCCCCCTTCCATTACCGCGACACAAGAGTTGGTAGTTCCAAGGTCAATTCCGATAACTTTACTCATGTTTTATCCCTTCCTACACAATCTAAATCCACAGCGCCGGGCCGCAGATACAAAAGTTTAAAATCAAATTCGTCCGGATTCCCCAGGCGTTCTGAGCCGACATCGTACTCAGAGTCGCCGCGCCGCCTCAAAACGGTAGAAAGGCAGCACCGAACCGAAGACGCACCGGACAGCGCCACGGCCAAAGAAGAAAATCGGTTATTACAGCAGCTTACACGGGAAGCCGCCTAAGTCGTCCAGTGGAGTGCCTCCTCTGAGTTCCCCCTCTACCAATTGGTAACCACGAAGTGGGGGAATGACAAGACGGCGACAGAAATAACTTACAATTAATTACTACCCTTCTTCGCTATCCTCAGGGACACTCTCTCCCTGAGACGCTTCTGCACCGGGGAGAGGAGCTGACACCACAACCTGAGCGGGTCGCAACAGCTTATCCTTGAAGAAATACGCTTTCTTTAGCTGTTCCATAACCACGCCTTCCGGATAGTCGGCTGTCGGCACCGTAGTCAGAGCCTCGTGCTTGTTTGGATCGAAGGCTTCACCAACCGCTTCTTCTCCCGTTATCTGGTGGTTCTTAAGCAGGGCGATAAATCTATCGTTAATGAGGCGCACTCCGGCCTGGATTTCTTCGGCAGTCCCTCCCACCTCAGAACTACAGGCACGCGCAAGATCGTCGACGATCTCAAGCAGATCCCTTGCCAGATGCTCGCCGGCATATCGGAGCATCTCAGATCGCTCTTTGGCGTTTCGCTTCTTGAAATTTTCGAATTCCGCTACCGCACGAACATATTTGTCGTAATTCTCTTTCGATTCCTCACGGCTCGCAGCAAGAGCAGCCTCGAAATCGCCGTCCTCGACGCCCTCAATCTCCGGAGCTTCGCCATCTTCTACTTCGGGCGAAGCCTCAAGCTCCTCCACGCCCGACTCCTCCGCATCCTCCTGCTCAAGCTCCGCAGACGCGGCATCCACTGAAATTTTTTCTTCTTTTTCCATAGACTTATGTAATGCCCTCCTGGCTCGCTGGGCCAGGCTTAAACCTTGCGTTCCATCATTTCGTTGCACTTCCTCAGAGCCCGTCGCGGCGAATTCACCGGTTCTCGGTTCTGAGTCATTATCGTCTTCGTTCTGCACAACTATTTTCTTAGCCATAAATTCCTTAAAAGCCACCCCAGGGTGAGATTTTTTTTACGGGGGCTAAGGCTACACGATCATGGCTCCGGACAAAAGGAAGCATATGTTCACCGAGCCGATCTCCCTGCCCCAGAAACGAGCAACACAGACCGAGCACGAAGCCCAGCTGTGAGATTACCTACTAGACTAAGGTGTTTCCCCCAAAATGTGCCCCTGGAATGCTTCCCGGCATTGTTTCCCAGCATTATTTTGCTAACTCCCTCTACGACTGAGAAATGCGCCCCATCCTTTCAGCTACCCTCGACCGCTCAACCACCGCGAAATACAAGCGAGGATAACTTTACCACGCCGGGCACCGACTTGGGAGTTTACCTAAGTACTGAACAAGATACCGACTATTTATTCAAATTTTCAAAAATTTAGCGCAAAACTACTGACGAATACCGCGGAGTTTTGTATCCTGCGGCGCGTTAAAGTCATATTCTCACGCGAATAACCTTCCCCGGCTTGCTGCAGACTACCCGGCGTTTTTCCAGCTGCGGTAATTTTGTATCGTTAGGATTTGCGCAGAAAACAATGCCGGAGAGCGTAGCCCGGATGCCCCGGATGTCCAGGGAATGCGGAGGTCCAGCTCCACGCTCGGAGGAGAATACATGACACTACATCTAAGGCACCCAATTGACCCGAAATGAGAGGCGCGCGTCGCCAAACATTGGGTCCCAAACTGAAGAAGACGGAACGTACCCCTATGCACTTTCTCGAGCAAAATGACTCTGTAGCCAACCACGTTGAGACGGCATTGCAACTGCTCGAGCAAAAAGAATCTAAGAAATTGGGACAACTCTTCCTTGAGCTGCATCCCGTAGAACTCGTTGCTGTGATCACCAGCGTCGAAGAGGATTTACAACCACAGTTACTCAAGCACATCACCGGACTTGACCATTTGTCAGAGGTTATTACCCATGCCGGTGAGCACCTGAGACAACGCGCGCTGGAAATGATCGACGAATCTAGAATCGCCGCGGTGGTGCGTCGCCAGGACATTGATGATGCGGCCGATTTGGTGGGTAGCCTCACGAGACGGCGGCGCGTTCGCGTGTTAAAGCGTCTCGGTGCGGAATGTGCTCGAGAGATAACGGCAATCCTCGCATATGACCAGGAAACCGCTGGCCGTATCATGACAACTCGCTTCCTCTCTTACCTGGGGACGGAAACGGCAAGCGACGCCCTGCAGGGTCTGCGCGAGGACCTTCGTGCGGGTGAAATCGAAGACGACACCGATCTCAACTACGGATTCGTATTGGATACCGAGGGGAAACTGCGCGGGGTCTTTTCGCTGCGGGAAGTACTCACTGCGCTTCCCGACGACCTGCTCGAGGATGTCATGAATGAAGCGACGATTACGATAGGCCCCGATGAAGATCAGGAAATTGCTGCCAGACGAATTGCAGACTACGATCTTTCTGCAATACCGGTAGTACATCCCGAAGACGGCACCATGCTCGGTGTGATCACCGTAGACGACGTCCTCGACGTCATTGAAGAAGAGCATACGGAAGATATCCTTCGTCTGGTCGGGACCGAGGATAATGATACCGTCGGTGCCTCCCTGATAGTTGCCATACGAAGCAGACTGCCCTGGCTTATCGCAAGCTGGCTGGGAGGGACCAGTGGTGCATGGCTACTCGGTTCATTTTCCAGCGCGTTGGAAAAACTCGTAGCTCTGGCGTTTTTTATGCCGGTCGTTTTTGGCATGGGCGGAAATGTTGGCTCGCAGGCTTCCACAATTACCGTGCGCGGACTTGCCACAGGGGATTTGGGACCAAACCACCTCTGGAGTCGTCTGCAGAAGGAAGCGCTCGTGGGCGCGAGTCTCGGGATCGTGTTCGGCCTCCTCTTGTCTCTTGCCGCATACGCGCTCTTTAAAAGCACTGACCTCAGCGTTATCGTTGGGGTGTCTATTGCTTCTACGATGATCTGTGCCGCGTCCCTCGGCTCAATGCTGCCGGTGTTTTTTCAAAGATTTGGCATCGACCCGGCAGTGGCTTCGGGGCCCCTCGTGTCTACAACGACAGACATCCTCAGTATCACCATCTATTTTTCGATTGCCGGACTATTCCTCTGAGAACCCGAGCTGATGAGGACCCAAACTGAACAATTCGGCATTGTACTTGGACGCTCCTCTGTCAGAGAATCTGATCAGATAGTTACCATTCTCGGGGAACCGCTTGGGAAGATAAGCGCGCTTGCTCGAGGTTCAAGAAACAGCAAAAGAAGATTTTTCGGCGGACTCGACATACTGGACTGTGGTCGTTTCACCGTAAAAAGCCCAAAGGATAGCCAGCATATCTACACCCTGGAAGGTCTTAACGACAGAATCGCCTGGTCGGGAATACGCAGTGATTTGCAGTCCCTGATTCTCGCTTCGCATTGCCTTGAACTCAGCGACAAACTATGTGCCCTGGAGGACCCGGAGTGCGCAAAACTCACTACGCTACTGCTCAGGACGCTTCGCGCATTGGACAAAGGTCTCAAAGCCAATCAGCGCATTGCAGTAGCTACCTACTTCAGCATGGAAATCCTTCACAGCAGCGGCTACAACATCCTCGACAACACCGAGGCGCAACTATCAGAAGACCTGGGGACCTGGTTTTCTCAAATGAGGGAATCAAAAACCCCCATATCCCCGAAGGAGGAGGTCGTGACGCGAAGCGGGCTTCTGCAGCTGGTTACCTATAGTGAAAACGTGGTCGGCGGGCCCCTGAAAGCGATTCGCCAGCTACCCGGCATGACAGGCGTTTAAGCCAGCGAAAGAAGTTAGGATGCGTCCTTGGCTTTCGCTTTTTTCTCTGTTGGAGCAGAGGAAGCCGGAGCTTTCTTTGAAGTGCTCTCAGCTCCTGAAGAGCTATCACTTTTTGAAGCATCTGCTTTCTCCGACGTTCCCGAAGACGAGGCGGCTGAGGTGCCGGAAGCCCCGTCAGAGGACGATGCAGCAGAAGACGAAGCTGCGCCACCTGAAGAAGAAGCGTAGTCCGTCTTATACCAGCCGGTCCCTTTCAGGTGGAAAGCGGTAGCAGAAATCAGGCGCTGTACTTCAGCACCTCCACAATGCGGGCACTCCGAAAGAGGATCTTCCGATATTCTCTGTGTAACCTCGAAGGTCTTGTCACATCCCTTACAGTGATATTCGTAAATCGGCATCGTTACATTCCATCGTTACATTCCTACGTGTGGCCTTGCACTCTCCCGGAGTCCATACCCCGGACGAAAAAAATGAATACTCTACTCCATTGACCAATGAGTCAACATCCGCTCTCCAGTCAGACAAATAAAGGACGCAGTATCGTCAGGACTACCCGATCACCTGCTTACCCTGAGTGCTGAAATATTCGCCGTAATCAATCATGGAATTGACTAAAAAGGCATCCAGAAAATAGAGCCCCAGAAAAACCACAATCGGCGAAAGATCAAACATCCCAAAAGGCGGTATCTTGGAGCGAACCTTACTCAGGATTGGTTCGTTTGCAGCGTAGATAAACTGCACGATCGGATTCCGTGGATCGGGACTAACCCAGGAAAGCACCACATGGGCAAGAAGCAGAATGTAGAAGATAAATATCACTGAGTGCAGCATGCCACCGACAGCGCTCAGTAGATTCCCAAGAAGTATCATCCTTCAATAGCCCCTAATATGTACAGCATATCCCGTAAAAAAGTCCCGTGTTGTTAAACCGCGGTAAACTCCTGCCGTTCAATTAACACAGACCATACCCCGAGCAAAAGGGGTCAGCCCTTCATCAGCTCTCTGGACCGGCGTGTGGCAGCGGCCACAGCAGATCCAAGCACATCCGCAAAGCCGGAACCCTCAAGCGCAGCAAGCCCCTCCACCGTAGTTCCCTGAGGGGAACTGACCATCTCTCGAAGCTCTCCCGGAGTTTTCTCACCCTGAGACATCAGGGCCGCAGCACCCTGTATGGTTTGAAGGGTGCACAGGGAGGCAACTTCTTCCGAGAGCCCCTCACGCCGAGCCCCCTCGATCATTGCCTCAGCGAATGCGAAAACAAAAGCAGGTCCGCTACCCGCAACCGCGGTTGCCACATGCATCAAATCCTCCCCTGGCAGAGTCACAGTCTTTCCGAGCACGGAACAGGCGTCCACGACAAGCTGCACCGACTCCGGATCATCTCCACAGACCGCAGACATTCCTTCTCCGACGAGTGCCGCGACATTTGGCATTACGCGCACGTAATGCACCTCGGAATCACCCCACAAGCGTTTAATCGTATCCAGCGAAACCCCGGCAGCGATAGACACCAGAACCTCAAGCCCTGCATCCTTACTCCACTCGGAGCGTAATTCCGGAAGCACCTTTTCAAAAAGCTGCGGCTTTATGGCAATAATCACGATCTCGCTCTCTGACAAGAGCTCCCCATAATTTTTCGCCGCGCGAACGCCACAACGATCCACCAGGGCGTTCACCTTGCTCGCATCGATATCGTAGACAAGAATTTGTTCTGGTGATGACACACATCGAAGCGCCAGGCCTTCGACGAGCGCGGCCCCCATATTGCCCGCGCCAAGCACCGCAATCTTCTTTTCGGAAATGTTACTCGAACTCATAGACACACACTGCTCTGGCTTTTCTTCTCCCGCGCGAACTTGCACCATCCTCTAAAATTTCGTCTTCTGGTATTTCGCACTCTAGTTTTTCGACCTCTCTCCAAATAAGGCCGTTCCGACGCGAACAATAGTGGCTCCCTCCTCTATTGCCAGCTCGAAGTCCCCGCTCATTCCCATCGATAGCTGATTGAAGTGTTCTCCCATAAGCGGAGCAACATCGCGCAGCAGCCCGCGCATCGCCCGATATTCCGCACGTTTCTCCTCTTCCTCCAGCCCATACTGCCCGATCGACATCAGACCACGAACCCGTAATTCGGGATACTCAAGAAGCTGCTCGCAAAACGCCGGGAGCTGCTCTGCATCGACACCAGCCTTAGTAGATTCTCTGGAAATATTAACCTGCACCAGCACCTCCTGAACAATCCCTCGTTTTGCGGCAACTTTTGCCAGAGCCGAAGCGAGCTCCAATCGATCAACACTGTGGATGAGCGCGAAAAAACCTACCGCCATTTTCGCCTTGTTTCGCTGAAGCGGTCCGGTGAGATGAAACTGTAGGTCAGGCGCATCAGGAAACTGGGGTTGCACGGTATTCCATTTCTTCCATGCTTCCTGCACATAGTTCTCTCCGAAACAACGATGTCCCGCAGAAACAAGTGCCGCTATTTTCTCGACCGCCTGATGTTTGCTAACCGCAAGAAGCGTCACAGGCTCACTTCTGCCACTTCTGACACGAGCATTCTCAACTCGCGCACAAGCGTCTTGGAGTCTGGTGATCAGTTCATCGCTCATTCCGGCATGCACCTCACTCGGAACATCCGAAGGAATGCGCAAACCAAAGTCCCTGCTTCTCCAGTGCAAGCAGAACCTGACAAAGAGGCAAGCCAACCACACTGCTGTAGGATCCGGAGATAGATGAAATAAAGGCCTGCGCATATCCCTGTATCCCATAGCCGCCCGCCTTATCGAAGGGCTCGCCGGTATCTATGTAGGCATCAATTTCTTCGTCGCTAAGGTCTCGAAAACAAACGCTCGTCTCAATAGCCTGTGCGTCTGCGACCTCCCCCTTCGGCGTAAGCAGGCAAAACGCTGAAATGACGGAATGTTCCTTCCCGGACAAGAGGCGCAACATCTCTTTCGCCTCCTCCGCATTTCCTGGTTTCCCTAAGATAGTGAAACCAGAGGACGCATCACCAATGGCAACTACCGTATCCGCAGCCAGCACATGAGCGTCGGCGCGCTGCGCATGAACTGCCTGTGCTTTCTCAAGGGCCAAACGAGAGGCATACGGCCCCGGCGCTTCGGAGTCTCCCTGCACACTCTCGTCAATATCAGCCGCAAGCACATCAAAACGAAGCCCAACACCGCTCAGCATCTCACGTCGACGCGGAGATGCCGAGGCCAGTACAAGGGAAGCATGCAGAGACATCGATGTACTATCCACGTCGTTCAAGCTGCCAGGATGTTTGTCGCGTACCAAGCGTACGACCAACAGCCAGGGCAATCGGCTCCAATTCATCCATCAATGCCGAAAATACCTTAGGCTTCAGAGACTGAGCCCCATCGCTCAGCGCCTCTGCCGGCTTAGGGTGCACCTCTACAATCATCCCGTCTGCCCCGGCAGCCAGACCGGCCTTACTCATGGAACCCACATAGCTCCAGATTCCCGTACCGTGACTCGGATCGACCAGAATGGGAAGATGCGTTCTCGCACGAACAGCCGGTATGGCGTTGAGGTCCAGAGTATTCCTCGTTGCCGTCTCGTAGGTTCGAATCCCCCTCTCACATAAAATTACGTTAGGATTACCGGCAGCCAGAATGTATTCCGCCGACAGCAGCAACTCTTCTATTGTCGCCGACATTCCTCGCTTCAGAAGGACTGGCTTTGTGGTGGAGCCAAGCGCCTTGAGCAACGCATAGTTCTGCATATTCCGCGCACCGACCTGCAGCACATCTGCATATTTCGCGATGATATCAAGGTCGTGATAGTCGACTATCTCGGTAACGATTGGCAGACCGGTTTCCTGCTTCGCAAGATCGAGCAGCTTGAGGCCATCCTCGCCCATTCCCTGAAAACTGTATGTGGAACTTCTTGGTTTAAACGCACCGCCGCGGAGCGCATTTGCCCCGGCCTCTTTTACGGCACGCGCTGTTTCCATTATCTGCTCTTCGCTTTCCACCGAGCAGGGACCAGCGATTACCGTAAAGGATCCCGGTCCGACTTTCATCGTGCTCTCGCCCGAGCCAGCCAGCAGGGTCACGACAGTGGGATCCGCCTGTAACTGCTTACCCGCAAGTTTGTAGGGGCTGAGAATCGGCATAACCTTCTCAACGCCTTTTACCGATTGCAGTGTCTGCAACTCTGCCTTCCCGCGCTCATCACCGAGACAGCCGATCACCTCACGCTCAACCCCGTGCATCACATGAGCACGATAGCCAAAGGCCTCAATTCGAGCGATTACATCCTCGAGTTGTTCCTTGCTCGCCCCGGCTTTCATAACCACAATCATGTCACTTCCTCCATTGCGCTCCGTCCTGCGAATAACGGTTATAATGCGCGGTTTCACTCAATATTGTTGTATTCTGCTACTACATTGTAGCCACTACAGCCAGAGGGCTATAAGCTACCGGATTACTGGGTTTTCCTGCCAAATTCCTTGACCTTCACTCTTTCGATATGTTACCCGAGAATAGCAAACGGCGGCTTTGTTACCACTTGCTGACAACAGGCTGGCATGGCGGTCCGCTAGACCTTCAGTATCGCTGGTTTAGTGTCTCTGTTTTTTAGTGTCTCTGTTTTTAGTGCTTCTGGGCGGTATCGGACTAGCTTTGTTTAAGAGTGCCTCCCAAAGCACACAGAAACTGTACTGAATGAAGCCGTTGCGTTCTTTCGCTGCTTGATGAGTTCCGGAGAGTGTGGATGAGGTTGGTGTTGTGGCCGGACCATGTAGCGTTCGCACCTTGCATTAACGATGTGCGTTTTTTTCGCACGAAGTTGGCAAGGTCGCCTCGCTTAAGAGGCCAGACAATGTGCGGTATCCCGCTGTAGTAATCCCCAAATGCCCTCCGATAAGCGGAATATTCCGCATGCATCCTGCTGCATCATACGCAAGCCTGCCCTCGTGCTGGCACACGTGCGACGGCCCCTCTCGTATGGGGCTTAGAGCGCGTAAAAACATAGGTTTTTACGGGGATAGCTAACTTGCCAAGTCGTGGCATCTGGATAAGAATAAGGCCCCAAACGGGCAACACGGATTAGAAACAGAAACGATGAAAACCGATAAACTGCTCCATTCCATTCTCCACAAAGCAGTTCGAGGAGGAGACACTCAGCTAAACGTCGCGCTCGGTCGCACGCAAAGCAATGCTCCGGACGTCGGCGTTCTGGAAGACTCTGCCTGCCCCCTGGAAGTGAGCAGTGCCATGTTTCAGCTGGGATACGAGCTTGATACCGCCGGCAGAAAAGAAGCGGCAGAGGTGGTGTACCGTCAGACGATAGAGCTACTTGAGTCTCTCAGCGAGAGCGGGAATGCTCGGCTCAGCATGCATGACCTTGCGACTGTTGCCTTTGATCACGGAGAGAAACTATTCCACCTCGGTAGGTATAATTCATCCCGAGTAGCCTTCGCTCGAGCACGCGAAATTATAGACTCCCTGATCCTTCTCGACGCTTCCTTCCCGCTGATTGAGCGTCTGGGAAGCACATTAAACTGGCTCGCGCTCACGCAGCGCAAGACTGACAGGGTCAAGGACGCCAAGAATACATACGCAAGAGCGATTGCTGTTTGGAGAAGCCTGATGCGTATGCCCCAGTCCTGGACCCACCTCGGCTCTCTGCGACAGTCCTACAGCACGGCACTATTTGGTCAGACAAAGGTGCTGACAAACCTGAAAGAAAAAGAAGCTGCCAGAAAAATGCTGGCAGAATTTGAGAGAGTTAATCGCATCAATGTTCCCAATGGTGCGACTTCCTGGAAAGACGAGCATTTTGAGGCGGCTCCTGCTGCTGAGTCCAAGGAAGACGATTAGCCGCTACCTGGCTATTCCGCACAAACCTCCCCCGGTTCCATAATCTCGCCACCTGAAGGGCGTACCCCTGCGTTAGCCGAGCAATCGCTGGCAATCCACGCTGCACCTTCCAAATGCTATTGCGTCAGGCAAACATGAAGCGCTTCATTGAGAAGCCGGTTACCAGCCCGAGAGAAGCCATTACCGTAATCAGAGAGGATCCACCGAAACTCAGAATCGCCAGAGTAAGACCAACAACCGGAAGGCTGCCAACGACCATTCCAATGTTTATCACCACATGCCAGAAAATCATCGCAGCTACGCCAAAACTCACAAAGGAGCAGAATCGATCCTCGCATCTGGACGCAAGGGTACAGAGACGCAGGAGCAAGAGCGCATAGAGACAAAGCGTAAACAGGGAACCAATAAAGCCCCACTCTTCTGCCAGTACGGAAAAAATAAAATCTGTTGTCTGTTCGGGCAAGAAACGAAGCTGCGTCTGACTTCCCTGTAAGAATCCCTTGCCGGCTATCGCTCCCGAACCCACGGCGATCTTTGATTGATTAGCATGATACCCACTTCCCAGAGGATCCTGCTCAGGGCTAAGGAAGGTAAGAATTCTCTGGCGCTGATAATCCTTCAACACAACCTTCCAAGCCGGTAGCGCCAGTATAAGTGCGACCAACAAAAGACGTAAGAAGGTACGCCATTGCACACCGGCCAACAACAGCATTGAGCCACCAATCAGCAGATAGCAGATCGCCGTTCCCAAATCAGGTTCTTTAATAATCAAAACCACGGGAACAAGGAGAACCAAAAAGGGAATAAGCAGACTCACTATGGTATAGCCGTCGCGTGGCGCACGCTCCCTGGTAAATATCCTCGCAAGCGCAAGGATGACACCGAGCTTCATAAACTCAGAGGGCTGCATGCGAACGGGGCCAAGATCCAGCCAGCGACGAGCACCTCCGGCGACAACACCATCGAAAAGAATAAAGAGGAGAAGGCCGCATCCAGCGAGGTAAATCAAAGGGGTCACGCGCTTCCAGAACGAAGTGGAGATAAACATACACGACAGGAAGGCAATAAGACCGACCCCCATAGACATCGCCTGTCGTTTCATTGGCGGGCTGTAGCCAACCTCTGGATCGAAGCCTGCGCTGTAGAGAATCATCAGACCAAGCGAACACAGGAGAAAGGCAAAGAGCGGTATTTGCCAATCCAGATACATCCAGACTTTCTTGTTTACTCGTCGAAAAACCATCTTATCCTTCGACCTCAACTATGGATTCATCTTCATCAGCGGAGACTGATTCCCCGGCACGCTCCTCCGCCTCCGACCCGGGATTCGCTAATCGAGCGCGCATCAGCCCTTCTTCGGGATCAGCGACCTCAGGATAGGGAATGATGCCTTTCTTTCTGAAATACGTTTCAAAGACTTTTTTAGCGACGGGCGCGGCAAAGGTTCCGCCGTGTCCGGAATTTTCTACGAGAACAACCAAAGCGATAGTCGGTTCCTCAATTGGTGCGAAGCTCACAAACCAGGCGTGGTCTTTAAAGCGATCGCCCAGCTTCTCCATGCCGAGTGAACCGACCTGGGCAGTTCCCGTCTTTCCACCAATGCGAACTCCCTCAACCTGTGACTTCTTCGCCGTGCCACGCTCATGCGCTACCACATCCTCAGAATATTCTTTCACCAGAGCAAGCGAGCGAGGGTCAACAGCAAGTGTCCTTCTTACTTCCGGAGCAAACTCCTTAAGCGCCACTCCTTTTGAGTCGACTATCTTCGAAATGAGCTGCGGACGATAGAGAGTCCCACCGTTGGCGACTGCCGATATCGCCATAGCCAGTTGCAGCGGGGTCACAACGAGATACCCCTGTCCAATGGCGACGGGCAAGGTGTCTCCGGGATACCATCTGTCTCCAAACCGTCGAATTTTCCACTGCTCCGAGGGGCGCGTCCCCGCCTCTTCACCCGAAAGAATTATTCCGGACTTCTCACCGAAGCCAAATTTCTCCATATAGGCAGAAAGACGAGAAATTCCCATTTCCTGCCCGAGTTCATAGAAAAACACGTTACAGGATACACGAATCGCTTCTCGCAAATTGACCCAGCCATGCCCGGCACGTTTGTGACAGTGGTATCTTCTACCACCGAGCTTGAAGAAACCCGGACAGAATTTACGCGTCTCCGGGCGAATCAATCCATCAGCTAATCCCGCAACACCCCAGAGAAGTTTAATGGTAGAGCCCGGGGGATAGATATTTGAAATCGCCCGATTCGTTAATGGCTTTCGCGTATCTTTGGCGACTTCATTCCAGGCGGCTGAGGTTATCTGTCCCGAAAACATATTAACGTCAAAGGACGGCGTAGAGGCCAGGGCGAGAATCTCCCCGCTTCGCGGGTCCACGGCCACAACAGCACCCTTGTAGTCCCCGAGCGCCTCCTGGGCAGCACGCTGTATATCGAGGTCGAGGGTCAGATAAATATGTGACCCCGTGCTGCTATCGACGATACCGAGTTCTCGCTTACGCCGGCCAACGGCATCGACCTCGATTTTCTTGTATCCGGACTGCCCGTGTAAGACATCCTCAAACGCCTTCTCGAGACCGGATTGGCCGATCACATCTCCAGCCTTATATCCATCGGCTTTGCGCTGCGCCAGCTGAGTCCTGCTGATTTCTCTGGTATACCCGAAGACCTGTGCAGCAAGGCTACCATCCGGGTAGGCTCGAGTTGGACTGGCGGTCACGATGACGCCCGGCAGCGTATGCGTGTTGACTTTAACTCTGGCGAGTTCCTCCTGGCTGACGTCAGGAAGAACCACCTGCGGCTCGAAGCGTCGTCCCTTTCGACGAGAGGCAAAAACACGTTTCAGCTCTTCCGGGTCACGATGAGTTATCTCGGCAAGCTGTTCAATCGTTCCCTCCACATCCGGCGTATCCTCCAGCATGAGAGAGACATCGAAGGAAGGGCGATTTCGCACGAGCACCCTGCCCTCCCTGTCGAGTATATCTCCACGGGCAGCAACCGTACGTATTGTTCGCGTTCGGTTGTTAGTGGAGAGATCGCGATAATAGGAACCCTGTACCGCCTGCAAATACCATAATCGAGTCGCGAGAAGAGAAAGACCGAAGCAGGCGATACACTTTGCCCAAAACAATCGGCCACTGATGTTCTGGAAGTCGCTATTAGTTGTTCCTGCCATTCCAACAACCCTAACGTCTCGCGGCAGACCATCCGAAAGAGGTCTTACTGACACTCGCGGTCGTGCCTCTGGGGTATCCGATAAGTTTCATAACCAGCGGGGCTACAATTCCGGAGAACAGCGCCTCAAGTAGGATCATATTCAGGAGATTCAAATTGAGAACGTCCGGCTTTATATACAAGGCAAAAAGAGAAACCAGGACGAGGGACTTAATCAGCGAGCAGAGAAACGTAATCATTACTACCGCAAGCGCTCGCTCCGCGTAGACTCTGGAGGCGATTGAACCAACCGCCAAAAACGCGACGATACCTCCGGCAGCGTTTGGACCGACATACTGACCGGATGCAAAGTCAGCCAGTATTCCAAGGAGAAAGGCGCCAAACAACCCCGAGACGCTTCGATAGCGCAACCCCAAAATCACGGTAAGGATAAGAATAACATCCGGTGCCGCAGCAGCAGGAAAACTCGCATGAACAATGGTCGCCTGTATAAATATTCCGAGCATGGCGGCAACGACAAAAAGTACGATTGTGCGAATCATTGCACCTCCCTCCGTTCTCCGCTTTCTTGTCCTCTTTCTTCTCCGGGACTCGCCGGCTCTGCGGCAGGCGCTTCGCTTAAGCCGTCCTCAGCGACGACATCTTCAGTTGCGGGCGGCTCGACGCGCTTCTCAGGAAGGATAACCATTACGGACTCAAGTCGCCTGGTATCAGCACTCTGTGCGACCTCAATTTCATAGAACAGGGAATTCTGAGTAGGAGCCACTTCGTGCACAACACCAATCAGGGCGCCCTTGGGAAAAACGCCATCGAGACCTGAAGCAATAACGCG
>JAUIMJ010000350.1 GCA_030433295.1 bacterium
TTGCCCGAATTAGCTATCGCTTCTTCCAATCTGATCTTCTCGCGCTCAAGCTTTGCAATGCGCGCTTCGTAGGCCTTCGTTACGCGATCGTTCTGCGACTCAACGATCCGATCCACGATGCCGTCTATCTGCTTGTCCAGTTTCTTGACCTCAGCTCGCGCTGCTTGTGAACGTGCGTTGGCTTGCGCCAGCCTTTTGTCCCACGCATCTTTGAACATCGCCTTGAGGATACCAAACAAGCTCTCGGAGGGCTCCAGGGCCTCCAGGACGGCCTCGAACTCCCCTTCGATCTTATCCTTGCGGATCGACTTCCTGTAGCTCTCACAGCCTTTCGTTTGACAAAGGTAGTATGGATGCTTCTTGCCGGTGCTGCTCGTGGACCAGCATGCGGTCAGCGGCGCATCGCAGTCATCGCACACTACGAAGCCGCGCAGCGGAAAGTCTTCATTGATATCCTTGCGCGCAGGAGCCTTGGCTCCTTCAGCGCGGCGCTTTTGAATCTTCTCAAAGGTTTCAAAAGAGATCAGAGCTTCATGATGGCCCTTACGAAGCGGCATGTCCCACTTCTCCACTTCGATGTATCCCGCATAGAGCGCACGGGTCAGCAGGTCCGTGACACGCTGCATACGGATTTTTCCGCCTGGCAGGTCCTTCGGGTAAACTGGATCGTTCTCCAGAAACCGCTGCACTTCGGCCTGGCTTTGAAATCGACCGGAGGCAAAGCCTTCAAGGGCTTCTTGGATGATGGATGCATGCGGCTCGTCCCGCACCAGCAAGTTGCCGTGACCGGACACCCGCTCATAGCGATAGCCGACCGGGGCTTGAAAGCACCAATAACCGTTCGCCGTCCTTGCGCGCATGCGGTTGACGGTCTGCTCAGCGTTCTTCTGACGCTGATGTTGTGAGACGCTGGCCAGCAGGTTTTCGACCAGGATTGAGTCAGAGTCCTCACCGAACTCGATTGACGGGCTTTCCAGCTTGCCACCGGCCTTCGCCAGTGATGTGCGCAGTGTTAGATGCGCTTCCAGTCCACGGGCAAGGCGGCTGATATCATCGATGATTACAACCGTTGGCGTGATCTTTTGTAGCTTCAAATACGCCAGCAGGTTCAAAATTCCGTTCCGAGAGACGCTACCTCCGGTCATATCGTCGGTGAAGACCTTATCGACCTTATAGCCATGATAGTTGGCGTACTCCCGGCAGCGTATCTCTTGTGACCCCAGGCCATCACCTTGGCTCACTTGCTTTTTTCCTGATACGCGGCAGTAAATTACCGCTCTTGTTGGCTCGATGTCTTTGTCAAATTCCTTCATGGAGTCCTCCCGCGCTGTTTCGGGCCGGATTGCTCGAAACTGCCGTTTTTCTTTGGTTTATCGGTTTTAGCGGCCTTATCCCATTGGTCCACAAGCGAGTGTACCACATGGCTAGCCGAGGGTGCATCCGCATCGGCATCTTGTCCACAAGGGCGCTCAGGCGATCCTACGGAAAAGCCGAGATCGACAAAGCCAACTACGATGGACCAGAGGGTTTCGATAAACTCACGCTTGTCTTCGTCGGAAAGATCGCTGCCTTCGAGTAGCGGGACATAGGCTTCCCAATCGACCGTCAGAGTCGGCATCGGCTTTTTCAAAGCTGAATTTTTGTTTGGCTTATCCGACATAACTTATCTCCGGTCGCGCGCTTTCAGCCTTCGCAGCTCAAAGCAACGCAGTTTGTATTCTGATACCCCCGACTGTCAGAAAATCTCTCTACAGCTTCAGAATATCAGCCTTTTCAGTGGCTTCGCAAATTTACTTGTGCTGCGCTGCACGTTGCTCACCATAGGTTTTGATCGTTTTCCTCCGGGCTTGGAGCGCATCATGACAGGCGAACCCCCAAAGCGATGCCTAAAATCGTGATGCACCCAAGGAGAGCAAAGCTTACCGGATCAATGGACGTCCCATGAATCGTGAACGCCGCGAGAAGCGGTGCCCAAAGCCCCAGAACCAAGAACGCCACCCCGGCAGTGATCGGGTTGTGGAACGCATAGGCCGCCAGCAAATTGCCCATCCCTGAAAGTGGGATGATAACGATTAGCATGCGCTGCCATTCCTGCGTAAAGGCTTGGTAGAACCCCGCGAGTGCCCCTTTGGCTATGTGACCTCCGATGATCAAGGTGGCCGTCTGAAAGAGGCAAACCGCGAGTGCTACTGCTGCAATGGTCGCGATGGTATGCATGTTTGAGTGCTCCATGTTTGGTCAGGCGGCAGACCGAAGTCTGCCGCCGCCTCTGCTTCAATCGATGAAGTCAGTTGGGGCCGTGGATTCTTCCATCGGGGGTTTGTACTTGCCCATTGGGCAAATTGATCCCTTGCTGGATACCACCGCCAACACTTACGTGACCGGTTCCACCAGTGATGCGGGCCTCGCCGGGGATGGGGAGAACGCTTCCAGTACCTTTGTTGCTCATCTTCTTACTCCTTGCTTTTGGCAGGCTCACATTCGCCTGACATCCGCAGGTCTAGACAGATCGCTTGTTCCGCGAAATGGTAGGCTTGTTCTACGATGTGAGGGATTTGTGATGGACTTTGAGAGGGACGGTGTGCTTGGGGGGCAGTTCGCCCCACTAGACCCAACAAAAATGGAGCATAGGCGCCTTGTGGTTGCAAAGCTCAAGTCATTCAAAGAAAATCATGAGGTTACAATAACATACAAGCAAATCGCTGGTGCGCTTTGGAGGACCTACGACGATGAGCAAGGAACGCCACAGGATGAACCAATAACATATGCTTGGTTGCGAAAATTCATGTCCAACTCGACGACAGTTAAACCGAGCGGGCTCCAGCTAAACCTGATCTACCGTTACCTTGACAGCAATGGCGGCTGGGACAGGAGAACAGCATCTCGGAATCAAGTTGCTGACGTTGCAGATTCCCTTTACTTCAGCCTTCTGAATTTTTTTGATGTTCCTGAATTGACAACGACAAATCTGCTGAGGCGATTGCCTGGCATTTATCGGATTTATCGTCCGCTACTTACGCATCCTGATCACTTTGTTATTGGTGTGGTATTGGTTGATTCAGACAAAGAAAGAGGAGTTCTTAGTTACAAGGAATACAACGCTGTACAGCCTCTAAACGGAAGAGAAGGTAAGCACGTCACCCTACTGGGTTATGCCTTCAAGAAGAGTAATTTTGTGACTTTCTTTTCTTCTGATAGCTCGAAAAGCTCGATACATATTACCACTTTCACAAGTTGCGAGATTCAGGAAGACCGCTTTATTGTACTTCTTGGTGGTTTCTTCGATACGCTGGGGAAGAAAATGTACTCAGGTCAGGTGATAATGGAGCGAATAAATGCCGTGGAGGCTTCAGAAGCTTCGTTCCATAAACTCTCTGAAGAGTCGTGCTGCCTTCATCGCGAACAGCTGCCACCGTCGATAGCCACGTTCTTTAATGGCGCTTCAAGAACTGGGGATATCATTATGTATTAGGATTTTTATTTTGCAGTTCGTCTGGGTATCATCAACATTTGATACCTTGCCTTTTCAGTCTGTGTTGGGTCAATACCATTCCGAGCTAATTTACGAGCCCGTTTAGGTAGGTCTTTTTCTTTTATGCGATAGAAGTCTCGGAAGTTCCCATTTTCGTCGATAGTTTTTCCATGGTTTAGCCTAAAAATCGCTGCATAGTGATTTCCATTATCCACAATTTTTATAAATCTTACATATGCTGCTTCATCAAAAAACTTTTTCATAATGACATTTATATCATTATGGGAAGTGGATTTCCTTAGGACGATATTCCCACGCGATCATTGCAAATTCTGATATTTCCTTTTGTTTTGAGGGCTCTTACAGGCTTGTGAAGAGGGCTCGATATCTGTCAAGATGCACTCTACTAGTATGCGGCTTCGGCCACTTACATCAAGAATTCAGAGGTGTTGAGGTGAGCGTTGAAGAATTCTGATCATCACACCTGTCCGTCATGTGAAGGTTCAGGAAAGATGCCCGAGGCCATGCGCGCGATGATATTCTCACAGCAGGGCGGTGAGAATGCAGGTTGTTGGGTCTGCTATGGGACTGGCACCGTCCCGCAAGACAAGGACGTTTCACCCCTCTGGGTGCTACACAAGGCCACTGATTCATGATGAATGATGATCTGCCAGGCT
>JAUIMJ010000036.1 GCA_030433295.1 bacterium
ACACAGGATGCGTTAAGACTCTTCGCGCGGCCTTTGTGCGTGTGCGCGCCAGAGACGGGCAATGATTGCGCTCGTGGATTACGCTCGTGAGAATGAATTTATACAATGAATCAAAAAAGCTTTACGACAGGTGGCGGTTTACGCGTCAAAGCATTTGAACAGGAGATTGACCGGGAAGATGCCCTGGACACCATGTACGGGAAGATCGACACGGCCCGAGGGGCAATCTTCTCTAGTGGATTCGACTATCCGGGCAGACACACGAGATGGGACATCGGCTTCGTCAACCCGGCGATTGAGTTTACGTCAAAAGCGAGAAATTTTCGAATACGAGCACTCAACGAGCAGGGACGACTTCTTCTTGGCCCCCTCGCAAATTGCCTCGACAATCACGAGCACCTGAAATCCCTCGACATTACAGAGACAGAGCTGAAGGGGATCATCATCGAGCCCCCGAAGCATTTCTCCGAAGAGACCCGCTCGAGGCAGCCGTCGATTTTCACGATATTGCGCAGCATTCGCAACCTCTTTCACTCAGACTCCCCGTATGCCTCGCATTTCGGAATGTATGGTGCATTCGGATACGACCTCGTGACTCAGTTCGAGGACATTTCCCTGAGATTGGAACGCGACGCGGAGCAGCGGGACTGCTGCCTGTATATCCCGCTTGAACTCATCGTAATCGATCGTCTTAAAGACATTTCCGCGCGCTATTCCTATGCAATCGAAACCCCCAATGGCTCCACGGCGGATGTATCTGGTGGCGGAGAACAGTTTGAGATTTCTCACGATTCAGCATCCGGAGACATTGTCTCCGATCACGAGGAAGGGGAATTCGCCGAGAAGGTAGCAAAAGTAATCGAGGGCACCCAAAAAGGAGACTACTTCGAGGTAGTGCTTTCTCAGAGCTTCAGCACCCCGTATACCGGATCGGCTACCGCGCTCTTTCGTCGCCTCGCCAAGATAAACCCCAGCCCCTACATGTTCTTGCTTAACTTCGGCAAGGAACAGCTGGTCGGTGCCTCACCGGAGCTCTTTGTCCGCGTCACCGGCAAGCGGTATGAGACCTGCCCCATTGCAGGAACGGTCCGCAGGGGAGACTCTGCTCTGGAGGATGCAGACCAGGTTCGAGAGCTGCTGTCATCCAGCAAGGATGAATCTGAGCTCACGATGTGCACTGACGTCGATCGCAACGACATGGCCCGTGTGTGCGAACCCGGATCGGTGCAGATTATCGGGCGCAGACAATTGGAGTTTTACTCCCATCTGATCCACACCGTTGATCATGTTGAGGGCACCCTTCGTGAAGAGTTCGATAGCATAGATGCGTTCCAGTCACACATGTGGGCCTGCACCGTAACCGGGGCACCCAAGCCCGCAGCCCTGCAGGCGATAGAGGACCTGGAGAACTCTGCAAGGCGTTGGTATTCAGGCGCCATTGGGTATCTTTCTTTCAATGGAAATATCAACACCGGCATTACGCTGCGGACCGCGGAACTGAGAAACGGCGTTGCTGAACTGCGCGCCGGAGCGACCCTGCTCTATGGCTCCGATCCCAGAGCCGAAGAAGAAGAGACTCAGACAAAAGCTGCTGCATTTCTCGCAGCTATCGCCAGCGCTTCACAAACGAACGTTGACGAAGATGAGTTAGAGGAGAAGTCCGCAGTAGAGCCAATTACAGAGTTCACTCCCAAAATTCTCCTCGTCGACTGCAAGGACAGCTTTGTTCATAATCTCGCCGCCTATCTCCGACAACTGGGTGCCGAGGTTACCACGATGCGTTCGGGATTCCCTCTTGAGCTGCTTGATGAAATCAAGCCCGACCTGGTGTTCCTGTCCCCCGGACCGGGCACTCCGACGGAATTCGGTATCCCTCAGCTGGTAGCAACTCTCGTCGAACGTGAATTACCCATCTTCGGAGTCTGTCTCGGACATCAGGGCATCGGTGAACATTTCGGCGCAACGCTCAAACAGCTCCCGGTCCCGGAACACGGAAAAGTTTCAAACGTGAGCCACAACGGAGACGTCATATTTTCTCAGGTCGCCAATGGATTTGAGGCGGGCAGATACCACAGCTTGTACCTGGAGCACGAGACTATGCCCGAGACACTGGAAGTTATCGCGACCAGTGAACGTCTTTGCGAGGATGGTTCGATAGAATTGATACCGATGGCCCTGCGCCACAAACAACTGCCTATCGCTTCTGTGCAGTTTCATCCGGAGTCCCTGATGACGCTGAAACAGCACGCCGGACACCTGATACTGAAGAACGCATTACTCAACCTTATTCGAAAAAACTGACAGAGAAACACGACCAGAGAGACAAAATGGCAGATCCTGCACCCATTACGCTCTACAACACCAGGTCTCGCAAAGTCGAGCCCCTGCAGCCGCTACGCCCGGGCAAGGTTTCCCTGTATTGCTGCGGGCCCACCGTCTACAACTACCCGCACATTGGTAACATGCGAACGTACCTCTTTGAGGACTTCCTCGTGCGCACCCTTCGAAGAGCTGGCTATGAGGTTGAGCACGTCATGAACATCACCGACGTCGGTCACCTTGCTTCGGACGCCGATGAAGGCGAGGACAAAATGCTACTTGCTGCCAGGCGTGAGGGCAAGAAGTCCGAAGAGCTGGCAAGCTATTATACGGATGTCTTTTTTCGGGATTCTGAAGCCCTGGGAATAGCTCGCCCCACGGTAGTCTGCAAGGCGACGGAGCACGTATCGCAAATGATCCAACTCATCCAACGATTGGAGGAGCGCGGCTTTGCGTATGAAAGTGGCGGCAACGTCTACTTCGATGTCGCTAAGTTTGAGCGCTATGGCGATCTTGCAAAGCTCGACATGGAAAACCTGCAGGCGGGTGCCCGCATAGACGTGGATTCCGAGAAAAAGAACCCATTTGATTTTGCGCTGTGGTTTACCAAATCGAAGTTTGAAAATCAGGAACTGCAATGGGACAGCCCCTGGGGGCGAGGGTATCCCGGCTGGCACATCGAATGTAGTGCCATGGCCATGGAATACCTCGGTGAAACGTTCGACATCCATTGCGGCGGAATCGATCACATACCAGTTCATCACACTAACGAAATCGCACAGAGCGAATGCGCAAGCGGTAAGACGTTTGCAAATGTCTGGATGCACGGTGGCTTTCTCGTGATGGTCGGTGACAAAATGTCAAAGTCCAGCGGGAATTTCCTTACGGTTTCCAGCATTGAGGAAAAAGGATACGATCCTATCGCCTATCGCCTGCTCTGCCTCGGAGGGACCTACCGCAATGAGCTGCGATGGAGTTGGGAGGCTCTGGAAGCCGCACAAAACAGCCTGCGTAATATTAAAGAAGCAGTTCTCAAACTAAAGGACGCTCTTACGCCTGAGCAGATTGCGGGTCTGGGGGAAATTACCCTGAGCGAACAGGCCGCGGGATACAACAGTGCATTCGAAGATGCCGTATTTAACGACCTGCGGATGCCGGCCGCCCTGGCGGTTCTTCACGAGACCCTGCAGGACGACGGCCTCAGCAGTAGTGAAAAGCTGCACCTGCTTTACTCCTTTGATGAAGTCCTCGGACTGGGAGTAGCGCAGTGGGAACGAGAGCAAGTCGACATCCCGGAGTCGGTCATTGAATTGGCCCGTCAGCGAGACAAGGCTCGCGCTGAACGAGACTGGGCACGAGCAGACGCGCTCAGAGACGAAATACTACAGGCGGGATTTGTTGTAGCAGATGCCGCATCCGGCTTTGAGCTTAAAAAAGCCGACAACTAGAGTCGTCGTAGGATACTATCGTAGCACCGTTTATCCAATGACTGCTCCATCGAGATTATTTTTTGAACCAGGCTCCACGCAACAGAGAGGTAGCTCATGAGTTCGCTAGAGGATGATTCACTGGTCGTAGTATTCGGGGGCGCCGGATACGTGGGATCACATCTTGTAAAACTTCTTTTAGAGCAGGACTATCACGTTCGCGTCGTCGACAATTTTCTTTTTGGCGATGAAGGACTCAGGGACCTTGATTCTCCGAAACTGGATATCGTCCGGGCGGACGTCTGCGACACGCGGGCGGTTTCCAGCGCCTGCAAGGGTGCTGAGACGGTCATTCTCCTTGCCGCTATTGTCGGTCATCGCATTGAAGACATCCGCTGGAATAACACCAGGGAGATAAACTTCCTCGGCTCTAATGTCGTTCTTGACGCGGCAATCGAACACGGAGCTCAGCGTTTTATCTTTGCCTCTACCAATAGCGTCTATGGGACGCAAACCGGAGTGATGTACGAAACCGGTATTCCGGAACCGGTGAGTTTGTACTCGCGACTAAAACTCAGAATGGAAGAGCGGGTTATTGCGGCCAAGAAGCGTAGTTTCCACCCCACTATCCTACGCCTGGGAACCTGCCACGGCGTCTCCCCGAGAATGCGCTTTGATCTCGTCGCCAACACGATTATTCGCGATGCTGTTTGTCGGGGGGAAATCACCGTTGAGAATGGAGAGCGATGGCGCGCTCTGGTTCACGTCAAAGATGCGGCCAATGCCTTTATTGCCTGCCTGCAGGCACACATAAACATGACCAGCGGGGAAATCTTTAATGTCGGGAACCCGGATCAGAACATACAGGTCAACCAGCTGGTAAATATCGCAAAAAAACTGGTGCCGGGCGTCGCGGTGAACTTCCTTGAATCCTCACCCGAACTCGGAGGGTATCGCCTGAGCTCAACAAAAATTGGCAAGTCTCTCGACTTTATTCCCCAGTTAGGACTGGAAGAGAGTATGAGCGAGATGTGCGAGATGCTTAAAAGCGGGCACTGGGAAGATCCCTACAGCATAAAATACTGTAATACGTAAACCGTCCATCCGCGCAATAATCAGATTCTTAGCGAAAGGCACTCCCATCAACTTCGCGTCGATACACACCATTTTTCTGAATCCGTGAATAGAAACAAATTTCCCCGGACAAATACTCTGACAGTCGGCTTCGGGTGCCGTCACTCAGCTTAAAATCTCCTTCGGGAGAGGCATTCAAATGAGAAAAGCATACCTCTTTTCCAAGGGTCTCAGACAAAAAGTCTCGAAGAATATCCAGGCGTCTGAAGTCGAAAATCCTATCGACTCCGACCGAGCCATCGGGCATGAGAAAATAATACTTTTGTCGCCCGAGGAGTTTGGGACGACGTGATACCGAAGCGTCCATCACCTGACACATAAACTCATCAAAAGTCATATCCCCGGTGTAGCGATCCGGGCCCAGTTCTTTCGCCTCATCCCGGCTGCGGTAGCGATACCAGCTAAAGCACCAGTCAATCGGCTCGCGCATGACACAAAAACTGGTAAACTTCTCCCCGCGAAAGATGCTGGGGAGCCCCAATTTCACAAACTGCCGATAGGGCAGATGTTTAAAGCGATCGGGGCCGCTGAAATGAATATCGCAGTCTGAGGCAATAGCATGTCCGATTGAGGTAGAGGCACACTTCGGGACACAGACGAAGACAAGGCCTTTATCAAGTGAAATCTCCATGTATAAACCTTTTTGAGTGGGAGTACTTCCGCAAACGAGAAAGAGAGCGGCCGAACAAGTATTCGAACTACGAAATATAAAAATGTTGCACAGAAAATTGCCAATCCGAATCAAAATAGCATCGACGACGCCATACTCAGCAATATATAATAGAGGTATACGGGCAGCGCTTCCATTATGACGCGGATCCCCATGATTAGGTGCAAAATGAACAAGGTTTCCAGGGAAATAGGGCACATTACTCGTAAGCCGACGTATCGGGAACGCCTGGGAATGCGCGCCTTGCTCTCGAGTCTGCCTTCAGCGGTCGGCATAAGACGTCGTACTCCCCTGCTCAGTAAAGTGCTCCCGATGGCCCTGCTGCTGACCCTTGCCAGCACCCCGGCCTTCGCAAATGATAAGCCCTTCTTCATGTCGGTAAACTCAGGAGTGAGCCAGCTGTTTAACCTGCTGAGAGACAGCGAAATCGCTGCGCTTCCTCCTCAGGAAGAGCTGAGCGAAGAGCCCCCGGCTGATTTGAGCCTGAAGGGCTGGGATTTTCTTTTCTCCGAGATGGTCTCGGCGGGGGTTGATCCCATTGAGCTTGCCGCAATTTTCAATGACGAGAGAATGCCTCCGCGCAAGACGCTCTTCTTCAGTGTTGTCCCGAGAGAGCCGCGAAGTATGTATCGTCGGCACAACACCCGTGCAGCGCGAAACAACGCCATGTCCTTCTATCGCAGGCACTACAGTTTCTTTCGCAAAGCCAGTTCGCTTTTTCACGTGCCTGAGGAAGTTATCCTTTCCATTCTACAGGTCGAAACAAAATGCGGTTCCTATACCGGGAACAGTCGCGTGTTCTTCCGTCTCGCACGTCTGGCCTCGGCCGCCGATCGCAGCAACATCCTGGAGAACTACCGCATCAAAAAGGCTAGCGATTCGAAATTGCGTCTTGAAGATGTCAGGAACAGAGCGGTGTGGCTAAAAGAAGTCTTTCTCCCACATACCATCGCGACAATCGCCCTCGCCTCAAAGCAGAATGTGCATCCCCTTGAAATACGAGGCTCACAGGCTGGTGCCATAGGGCTTCCGCAGTTCCTGCCCGGAAACGTAGAGGAATTTGGCTACGACGCAGATTACAACGGAGAAGTAGACTTGTTTGTCCCCGGCGACGCTATTCTCTCAGTTGCCCGCTTCCTGACCGAACACGGTTGGACCGCTGAGGCCAATCAGGAAAAGTCTAAACAACGGGAGGTCATTGCCCACTACAACCGCTCCGAGCCCTATGTCGACACGATTCTCGCAATGTCACGACAACTTAAGGGACGCATCGCTAAAAGTTCAAAGCGTATCGAGAAGAAACTGAGAACCCTGGCAAATGTGGAAGGATAGCACCACCACAACATGCACATCCGGGCGAAGAGTTAGTCCGCCCCTGTAAACTCCCCCACAAGGCAAAAAAAAAGCACCCGGTGGCTAGCCACCAGGTGCTCTAAGAAGCAGTACCAGCTCGCGTTAGTACCGGCGATACTGATCGTCGGTCTCCTGCTGCCGCCGGAGCTTCTCGAGCTCTCTGCGTTGCCGCTCGAGCTCTTGCTGCTGTCGGCGCTGCTGCTCTTCAAGTCGTTGACGTTCAACGTCCTGAGAATCAGTAGCATTACCAATTAATGCTCCGGTCAAAGCTCCCAGACCAGCACCGATGGCGATTCCGGGGCCGGCGTGTCCTGACTGACTACCGATAATCGCTCCGGCTCCAGCACCGAGCGTACCTCCGGCAAGTGTTCCTTTTGCTGCACCGCTCATTGGCTTTGCGCAGGCGGAAAGCATGAGAAGCAGAAAAATGCTTAAAATAATTTGTAAACGGGACATAGTATTTCCTCTCAAAAATAGACGGCGTTCACTATTATTATGGCGAAATGATCCGATACGTGCTCATTACCGCTGATTCCACGACCGCGGGATTCTCACACGCCACCGGCACAGTAACACGCGCCTTTGTAATAATATGTAAGGGAAGCAAGAACTTACTTACTTCCAACCGGCCCCTTCGCCTTATTAGACGTCCTAAACATCGGCATATTCGCCTCTGTCGCTACATATATGACGTTTGGATTTTCGTTAAGGGTCTTAATCCAGAGATATTGAAGGTATTCTTCTGAAAGCGTCGAGCGAACTATTTCCTGCGCCTCGGCGGCACCCTTCGCACGTGCTACTTCAATCTCAGCATCTTTTTGAGCCTGCAGTAACTCGAACTGTTTCTGGAATGCCTTCTGTTCCTGGCCAAGCTTTCGCTCAATTGCTTCCTTAAAAGTCGGTGGCAACTCCAGCCCCGTTATCATCAGGCGCTCGACCATGATCCCACGCGGGCCCATGCTGTCTCGCAGAACTTCGAATGCCTGCGAGGTGAGGGTCTCCTGCTGGGTGATAATGTCCTCGACTTTTCTCTTACCGATGACTTCGCGAAATGTGTTGATCAGCGTGGAATCTAAAACGGTCTCGACAAAATTAACACCAACTTCTTTTTGAAGTCGCACCACCTGCGTCGGGCGGAACAGGACGGTTGATTGAATCTTAACGATCAAACCTTCCGCCGAAGGAATATCGAGATTCATGGATCGTCTCTGGGTCTTTACGTTCCAGGGATGAATATCGCGAACGACCGGGATACTGAAATACGCGCCACTGGGAAGGGCATCATCATCAAACTTACCGAAACTCTTGCTCACACCCATTTGCCCGTCTTCAATAACCACACAAGCGGACAGAGTCGAAACCATAAGGAGCAAAGCGGCAACCTGCACAATCTTCTTCATGGCAAGCGTCAAATCATTCCTATTCTGCATATCCCATCTCTCTTTTATACATCGCTATAAACTCTGCGCGACAGGTCGCTTCGCGCATGCTCGGCGTCTGGCCATCAGCGCTACCCCGAAAGGATATCCGCTACATGATGCCCTCACCTCCAAAGAAAGTGATACCCTTCACGGCAATCAAACACAATTCTAAATCGTTTCCACTATCTAGGACAAACAGATCACCTCAGCAAACAGCATTTGCGAGTAAAACATGCGGGTAATCCCATAAAAAGCCTCTGGATACGGCAGGCAGAGCAAACACGACTTCAGACTCGGCGCTGCCTGTGATATGGAGGATCCATGGCCGAGCAAGCGGAAATCAATGACATTCTTCGTCCCGCCTTTGAGAGCTTCCTCGAGGAACTCGGAAAAGATCTCCTCTTCATCGAGGAGCTTATCGACCTGAACTCCGTTTCAGAAGATCTCCCGGCAAGAGTCAGCGAACTCGCTGAGCGATGTCATCGCCTTAAGGGAGGTGCCGGCTTTCTTAAACTTGCTACGTGCTGCGAGGTCGCAAGCGAAGCAGAGGTGCACTTCCTATCACTGGCAAAGGACCCCGGGCAATCGGAAAGACTGTTAAGCGAGCAGGAACAGGGCGAACTACGAAAGCTCCTCCAGCTCCTGCGCACTGAGTACTCCCAGCTCGAAAAACGTCTGCAATAGTCGAAAGATTTTAGAGCCGCTCGTTTGCCGCTTCGGCAAGGTCACTCCTTACAATGCGGTTGAGTCGCACATGCACGGCCTGCGGCCAGTTTCGAAAAGCGTTAATCGCATGCACCAGGCCGTTGTTGCGCGTGCTGAGAAACTGATTATCGATCTGACTGTGATCACCACAAATTACCACGACACTCCCCTCACCAAGTCGCGTAAGCAGGACCTTTAGCGGCCCACGCTCGAGATTCTGAGCTTCCTCGAGAATCACGAAGGAACGTCTGAAAGTTCGACCGCGGATATAGGTAAGCGGAACCATTTCGAGACGATCTTCCATTTCAAGCCAGGCTTTGGCGTCAAAAGGTTTGGCGCCACGCTGTGGCCCACGCTTTGCCCCCCTGCCTTCCTCCGGGGAGGGAACCTGGACAATTGCTCGTAAGTTATCTTCGATTGGACCGCCCCAGGGCCTGAGTTTCTCTTCCAGAGTTCCTGGCAGGTATCCCATTGAGGTCCCCACATCGACCATGGGACGCGTGATTACGATTCGCTCGAAGTGCCCGCGCTCCAGCCGCTCCCAGGCAGCAGCCAGCGTGAGAAAAGACTTTCCGCTTCCCGCAGGCCCGGAGCAGGTGATCAGACGGATACCATCCTCAGCCATGGGATCTGCTTCGCCGCAACCCATCAGAGCCCAAAGGAAGAACTTCTGCCGAACATTCTTGCCGGACACTTCCCCCGCGACCTTCAGATAATCCAGCTTGCTTCTGTCCAGTAGTTCAATCCGTCCGCCCTCAGCACCACGGGACATCCCATAGCAATAGTGCACCTCCGGATTATCTCGATCGACGATATGGAAAAACTCGTTCTGCATGGGAATCTTATCCCATTCCAGATATCCCCGCGTAAGCGCATCATCAATCTCCCCGGCACTCATCTCGATTCGCTGAACACCGAGTTCCTGACTTGATTCCGGAGCACAAACGCTCTGTAGTTCCTGTGCGGCAAGACCGTATACGCTTCTTGCGAGCACGCGAAGTATACGATCCTGCGTGATGAGAATTACCTGAGGCTCCTCGGCGCTATCAATAGTCCCGGCAGAGAACTTATTGATGCGCGCGCGAAGCGCGTCTTCCGCTTCCATAGCGGTTGCAAGAATTTCGTGATCTTCAACTCCGGCCTTCAGGTCCCAGGCAATCACTTTGTCGTGAGAGGGACGAGGAGCGATGCGCAGAGTCCCGCCCTTTTCTGTTTCAACCCCGTCGAGAAGGGAACCGTGCCGCGTATATGCCTCCAGTTGTCGGGCTGCCTCTAAAGCAACTTTGGCCCGATTACCGCCTCCCCCGCGCAACCTATCGAGTTCGTCGAGCACCACGCGTGGAACAATTATCTCATTATCACCGAGGACACCGGCAAATCCCGGGGCACCGACTTCTCGGAATGTTGTAATATCTTGAACTAAGGAAATAATGGCAGAGGTATCGAGAATAAATACTTTTCGATGGAGTGGGGTCACGCGGTCTCTCCTATGAGGAACAAACTAGAGCAAGCCAGAGCAACACTAAGACAAGCATGCTCATCCTACGAAGCTCCAGTATCTTTTTGCTACGTGGACACAGGCCCACGCTCAAATGCGTTTTTCGGTGCGCTGAATACATTGAGGCCGCCAAAAAAATATACGCGTAAAACTAAAACCGGCAAAAAACCGGCTGGCAGCAGCGCGCCTCCTCAGGTCTCTGGCCGTTCTCCCAAATTAGCGCTCAGCCGAACGCCTAAAGAAGCCCGGACAGCTTCGGAAGCCTCAAAGGATTCCACGTCTCCTACCAATACTGTACACCAAGGGGCGTCGAGCAACCACCGTTTACTTAGGCCTTGCAAACTTTCTTTTGTGACCTTGCGGATCGAGGAAATTACCTCATCGGCCGAGACGTGCCTGCCAAAGACGAGCTCACTCTCTAATGCTCTCCACATTCGCTCAGCTACACTGTCAGCTTCCAGACTCAACTGTGCTACGTGCATTTTTTTCGAACGCTCAAGCTCTGTTTCGGAGAAGGTCTGAGTGCGCAAGAGCGCAAGCTGGTCAAAAATCAAACCCAGAGCTTCGGACAACGACTTCTTTTCGAAGGCCCCGCTCAACAACAAAGCAGCGGCGCAGGAATACGAGTCAATTTCGGTGCCGATATCGTAGGTCAAACCTCGCTCCTCACGTATCAGCTGAAACAAGCGTGAGGACATGCCCTCCCCCAGCATGCTGGAGAAAAGAATACCGGCGTAAAAATCCTCATCGTGGTACCCCGGCCAGGGGATACCAGCACAAACGTGCACCTGTCCGAACGGACGGACGTGCATCTCATGACCCCGCCTCGCGCTCGGTGTGGGACAAACGACACTCTTCCCCGAGGGCAGTGCGCCGAGAGAGTCACTGACGAGCGTTTGAATTCTCGATACATCCACATCTCCGGCAAGTGCCAGGTAAATGTTCTCGCCACAGCGTATCTGCTCCAGACGTTCTTTCAGAGTATCGAGAGTCAGTGCCTCAATAGTTTTCAGGGTACCAATCACGGGCTTTCCGAGGATGGAGTCTGGCCAGAACGTTTCTGAAAACTTTTTGAAGGTGACACTTGAGGGATCGTCCTCCGACTCGAGGAGTTCCTGACGAACTATTTCCTTTTCTATCTCAAGATCTTCCTGGGTGAAGCTTGCCTCTAGCAACAGTTCAATCAGGAAGGCGATCAGCGATTCGGCATCAGCTTTCGGCACAACGCCGTGCAGACAAAGAGATTCCGCATCCGTGAAGGCATTAACATCGGCGCCAAATTCATCTATGCGCTCAGCGATCTGACGAGAATTCAGCCTTCCGGTCCGTTTGAAAAGAAGGTGCTCAAGAAGATGAGATACACCAAGAGTCTCAGGTGTCTCAGAACAGAGGCCACCTCGAATACAAAGCGCAACTGACACGGAGGCAAAGCGCACATCGTGGTCAATGAGAATTGTCGTTCCGTTGGGCAGTGCGATCTTTTGGATAACTGCTTGCTCAGTGGTCAAAGAAACTCACATACAATCAAAGTAACTCGTAGATAATAAGGCCCACATCTGTCCCAAGGCAAAGCCAGGCGGCTGGCAGTGCCGGCTCCTGGGCCCGCTGAAGTTAAACCACAGAGCTCGCGGAGCACACAGAGGAATCTTAGCTGAGAGTCTCGGCCTGCTGCGACGATACTCTCAGTGCTCGGCATCGATGGGTTAACTGTCTGCAGACAATCTTTTATTTCGGCGCAAGAATCAATGATCCCTGCGGAAAAGCGCATCGCAGGATACGACACGCTCTATCGGTCTCCACCTGGCGGAACAAACACCTCACTAAATAGATGCTAGTTTTGCGCTGCGGCTAGCTCATCTTTGGCAATCGCTACGCTCTGTTGTATACCCCTAACACTTCGAAATCGCTTTTTAAGATGACCGTACGCTGCGTTTTCGCGCCGCCGCCTCAGGAAGGATATACGCTACATTGGCCAAAGGAATTATACAGCCTCGAATACTAAAAGGTTTTCGCGATCAATTACCGAAAATCGCTATCGCTCGCAGTGAGATCGTCTCGCGACTGAGCGAGATGTTTTGCTCCTTTGGCTTCGTTCCCATTGAAACCCCGGCTCTTGAGCTTGCAGAAATCCTTCTGGGGAAGGGCTCTCAGGAAACCGATAAACAAATGTACCGATTTGAGGACAACGGTGGAAGAGACGTTGCCCTGCGCTTCGATCTCACCATTCCCCTTGCTCGCTTTGCAGCCATGCACATTAACGAGCTTGGAACCCCGTTCAGGCGATATCATATCGCTCCGGTTTGGAGGGCAGAGAAACCCCAGCGGGGTCGATACCGCGAGTTCGTCCAATGCGATTTTGACATCATTGGCACCGAATCTATCTACGCGGACGCGGAAGTCATTCTTCTTGCTCAGTCGATTTTTAACGCACTCAACATCAAACACACGATTCGGCTCAATAATCGCTTGCTACTAAACGGCTTTCTTGCGGGAATCAAAGCTCAGGACGAATCCTCAGCCGTACTTCGGGCTATCGACAAACTGGAAAAAATCGGCAAGGACGCGGTCAGCGATGAACTCAAGCGAGAAACATCCCTGGAGCAAACCGCAGTAGACACCCTGTTTTCCTACCTCGCCCTCTCTCGAGAGAGCGAGGAGCCGAAGGCTATTCTCAAAGAACTCCGCTCGCTTTGTAAGGGACAAGCCGATGCTGAGCGCGGTATTGAGCAGGTTGAACTTCTTTTCGCCTGTATTGCCGAGTCCGAGTTTTCTGACAGCCTCGGCAGCGTATCGCTTGATTTGTCGATTGCTCGCGGACTGGACTACTACACGGGGACTGTCTTTGAGACCTTCCTCTGCGAGCTGCCAGAGCTGGGGTCGGTATGCTCCGGGGGGCGATACGACAACCTTGTAAGCGTGTATAGCAAGAGAGAGCTTCCGGGAGTCGGCGGTTCGGTCGGACTGGATCGCCTCCTGGCCGGGCTCGAAGAATTGGGGCGAATACCGGATCGAGCGACAACTGCTGAGGCCCTACTCACCGTGCTTGATGAATCGAGTATGGGAAAATCGATTGCCCTCGCTCAAAAGCTTCGTCAGGAAGGAATCGCGGTTGAGCTGTATCCGAGTCCCGCAAAACTTGGTAATCAGTTAAAATATGCCGACAAGCGAGGGTGCAACAAAGTCATTATCGCCGGCAGCGATGAGCTTGAGAGCCAAAAATACAGTCTCAAAATAATGAATTCGGGTGAACAGAAAGACGCCCTGTCATTTGAGCAGCTAGCAAAAAGCCTAAAACAATAGCGCGCCGACCAAAGCAGGTGCACATTAATCCGCCTGCAATCACCCGAGATATGCACCTCCGGAAGTTTCATAGACGGAATTCGAAAATAGTGTACATTTGCTCTCCCTCGCAGAAAAAAGCGTGCCATCTTCTTTCAGAAATCATCGTTTTCTACGCGCCCTTCTCCTTACTTAAAGCATCATAAACCTACCCGATTCATAAACCCGCTTAACCATCTCGCTTGACTGGGAAAAATGCCTGTAACCATACACAATCTCAGCGATGCTCGCGCCCCGAGGCTAAAAGAATGCGCTCTGGATCGTCGTCTGCTGAGTTCCGGGGATGTGCTGATACAGAAAAAAACGAACTCCGGAATCAGAGTTCTGGAGTTCCTCCTGCCGGAACCACTGCGGGCACTCGGATCCCAGGCCGGTTCCTGTCACCTGGTCGAACTCGGAGAGGAGTCAAAACTACTCATCCACGACGAACAGAGCGTCTACCTTCAGGCCGACTGGCATATTGAACAGGCAGATACTCGACTACGTCTCTGGCTACAGATAGACCATTTTGAAACCGCCACACTACTCGAAGCGGCCGCAACTCGTGTGAGAAACTGGAGTCATTCAAGCCTTGCGTGTTGCGTAAACGCAATTCCTCAAAGCACCGACAAGTACCGAGACACCCTCGCGCTCTTCTGCATGACGCAGATAGAATTCAACAATGCGCTGGAGATACCGCGCATCGTTGCCGTTGATGACATCACCGCAGTGTCTCCCGGATTTGAAAAAATCTTCAGTGGCGAATGTCCCGAGACAATCGACGCACTCATCAAACAAACCGAAAAATCAGAACACGCTGCGTTGAACCTCAGATCGCGAGCCAATACTACCTATATTGCCGCCGAGACCTTTCTTCAGGCCCGGGACTTTAGTGCGGCCCGAGACCATTTTCACGAGGCTCAGCGAGCCGGTCATCCCCTTGCCTTCGAACGGGAACTGGAGGTCCAGGCATTGCTTGCGAAACCTCTCCATGGGGAATACCCCGAGGTGTTCGACTGGATTCGCAGAGGAGAGCGAGGGCGTGCCCTGTTCACACTGCGCGATATGGCAAGAAAGTACCCCGAGGAGGGCAATGCGATACTTTCCTATGCGCTTAGAAACTTCGCTCAGGCCGAAGAGGGTCTCCGAGCGGCTGAAGAATCTCTCTCTATTAATCCGCGACAGACTGACGTGCATGCAAATCGCTGGGCCTTCCTCGTAGAATCAGATCAGAAGACCAAACTAATCGAGGCAAGCAGCAGCCATCTCCGGCACTACCCGCAGGATCCGGTGGCGCAGCGAAATCTCGTTGATTCACTAATCGCAGGCGAGGAATTTGAGAGTGCAATCGTCGCCGCCCACTTCCACCTGATCTTCGCACAAAATTCTCAGAACGCCATTCAGACTGTCTTCAGCGCCTACGAAGCAATCGAGGAATGGGATCTTCTTGCAGCTTTGCTCGACCGTATTATGAACAGTCTCCGCGGCCCAACGGCAAAGACGCTCTGTCTCTATGGAGAGTGCCTGACCGAGGTGGCACGCTTCGACGAAAGCTTCTCCTCATTCGAGCAAGCGATGTGTCTGGAGCCCGGTAACGCAAACGTCGCCCTTGGCTTTGCACGAGCGCTTGCCCGTGCGGACGAGGAGCATATGGCAATCGATTTACTCAGTTCCGTCTTAGCGGATCCCAACAGGATCGACAAAAAGCATGAGAGAGCGCTTCTGATCAGTCTGTTGGGAGAAATTCTGCGCAGAACGGGAAATTGGGAACAAGCCCTTTTGCGCTTCGAGTCGGAGTTCGGAGAATCCCTGCACGAGAGCGTAGACTTTGCTGGCCCCATGCCGGCATTGGAGTATAGTGAGTCCCTGCTTCTTGCGGGCCGTACCACTGAAGCCAGAGAACTGCTCACCTATGTGCAACGTAAGTTTCCGGGCGATCAATTTGTCGACGAGCTGGCATGGATCGCCGCAAATTCATGCTAGATTCGCGTAAATTCGCTATAGTGCCCTCACAGCAGGATAATTCCCGGAAAAGTAATGAAAACAGACACCGTCGACAGAATATATCGAGCAAATGTCGCTGCTTTCGTCCTCAATGATAAGGGCGAGATACTCTGTTGTCAGCGCTCGGACAACCACAATGCCTGGCAGATTCCACAGGGAGGAATAGACCCTGGAGAAAGTCCGGATGACGCCGCGATGAGGGAGTTGCAGGAAGAGATCGGCACCCAGGAGGTGTCTCTTATTGCCAAATTGCAGGAGCCTATTTCCTACGACTGGCCCGAGCATCTGCACTATCGTGGATTTCACGGGCAGAGACAGTGGTATTACCTGTTTCGACTAAAACCGGAGGCACGTATTTGTCTCGACACCCACGATGAAATTGAGTTTATCTCGTATCAGTGGCTCTCAGTCGCGGATTTTTTGCCGCTGGTGCACGGATTTAAAGCAGCAGCCTACAGACAAGCGTTGGAAGAGTTTGCAGAAACGTGTGCTGATGTAATTAAAAGCGATTAGAAAGCCGTCAGACGGACAGATGACTAAATTAGTTCAATTCTTCAGGCAGCCATACATCAGACAGCTAAGCTTCCTCGCAACAGCAAGTTTGCTTGCGTATGTGCTTTGCTGGTCCAGTGACGAATTCCCTCGGTTGCGCTTTGGTATCGACAAGGCGTTCGCCGCCGTCTTCTTCGGAATCACGCTCAGCGCCATCATCTCGGTGACTCTCACTGTACTATGCCGCTTTGATCGTAAGGCAATCCTGGCACAAGTTGAACTACTTAAAAAATACGCGTATCCCAAAAGTCCCTTTGCGGTAATTGGCACGGCGCTCACCAGAGGCGTAGCTGAGGAACTTCTGTTGCGTGCAAGTGTTTTCGCGATCGTCAGCAGCTATTCCGCGGTCGCTGCTTTTGTGCTCAATGCAGTGTTGTCTGCCGCGCTTCATATTCGCTCCAGAAGACATCTGATCATTTCCCTAACAAAAGCTGTTGAAGGTAGTATACTGGCAATGCTCTTTCTTTGGAGTGACTCGTACTTCCTGATTGCGCTTGCTCGCACCGTGAGCGAATTGCTGACAGCGTTCGCTCTTCGCTTTGATAGTGAGATTGCTGAAAAACTCACGGAGCTGCGCACGGGTTTGTTTGACAGATAACACACTCAAGAAAATCGATTAGTATTTATCCACTTACTTTTGGCTCTACCATGAACGTACATGAACTCTTCGCATACTTCGATGCAAACAAGGAACGTCTTCTCGAAGAACTGTTCACCTTTTTGCGGTTCCAGAGCATTAGCACTGAGGCAGAGTCTGTAGAACAGGTTAACGCTTGCGCCGCCTGGGTGGAGAGCTATCTCAGCGAAAAGGGTCTCACCACCGATCGTTGGGAAGAAGGGGGGCATCCGATTATATTTGCCGAATGGTGCAAAGCCGGTAAAGACAAGCCTACCGTGCTGGTCTACGGACACTATGACGTGCAACCCGTGGATCCTCTCGAACTATGGCAGTCTCCCCCGTTCGAACCGGAAGTCAGAGACGGTGAAATTTTTGCGCGGGGCGCACAAGACAACAAGGGGCAGTGTTTTTACACTATCGCGGCAATTACCTCACTCCTTGCGGAAAACGGAAGCCTTCCGGTGAACGTAAAAATTCTCATTGAGGGTGAAGAGGAAGCCGGAAGCGAATCCCTTGAGCGGGCCTGTAGCAAACGTCAGGATCAGCTAAAAGCGGACTACTACTGGGTCGTTGATATGGGATTCCATGCTATGGAGCAGCCTGCCATTACCCTCGGCCTCCGCGGCATGACTTCAATGACTGTTACGTTTCGTGGCTCTAACACCGACCTGCACTCAGGAGCTCACGGTGGCATCGTCTACAATCCGAATCGAGCCCTGGTCGAAGTCCTTGGAAAGCTCTTTGACGAGGAGGGCCGGGTTCTCGTCCCAGGATTTTATGACGGTATTGAAGACGTCTCGCCGGAAGACAAAAAGTGCATAGACTTTCATTTTGACCCCGAGCACTACAAGGCCATGTTCAAGGCAGAGGCAAACGGTGGAGAGAGTGCGTTCTCACCCCTGGAGTCAGCCTGGCTTCGTCCGACGCTGGAAATTAATGGAATTTCCGGCGGATATTCCGGAGATGGATTTAAGACAGTAATCCCGGCGATCGCCAAAGCGAAAATCTCCTGTCGCCTCGTTCCTGGCCAGAATCCCAAAGAAATCTACTCGGCGCTGGAGTCATACATCAACAGCCTTGCACCTCAGGGAATCGAGGTAGAAATCAAACATGAGCACAGCGGCAATTCGATGCGCACCAGCCCTTCAAGCGCTGCGGTGCAGGCAGCAGCGCAAGCGTATACCGAGGTGTGCGGAATCCCCTGCAGTTACATCATGTGTGGCGGATCAGTTCCGGTTACTGCATCAGTTGCTGCCGCAGCCGGCGCAGAGACGGTACTTATTGGTTACGGTTTACCCGGGGATAATCTTCACGCTCCGAACGAACATTTTGGGGTAGAACGCGTGAGGCTTGGATTTGCGACGATAGGCCGGATGCTCGAGCTCTTCGAGAAACTTCCCCTCGGCAGCGCTTAATCTGTAGCTCACAGATATCGCGCAGATTGGTGTCCGCAAAGCGTGAGGCATCAAGCTCGGGAAAACGCTCTTCCAACAGGGCTTCGAAGCTCATGCCGGATTCCGCCAGGGTGAGCACCTCTTGCCAGTATTCCGCCAGTTCCTCGAGGTATCCAGGTCCCCAGAATGCTCTGGAACCAGCATCGTAAATTGCACAACGCTCAAGCGGATAGCTACTCGCTTCGTATTGAGACTCGATGAACGCCGGAGCCAACAGTGAGCCCTGACTGCGGATCAAATCGCTCCCCGTGCACTTAATGGTCAGAGGAGTCTCTGTCGACGCAATCTCGAAGCGTCCTTCTAAATAAAAGATACTCGCTCCGATAAAGTCGGGATTATTTGCTTTAATTTTCTCACAGAGCTTCGCAATATTTCGCTCAACCGCATCTCCACCAATGGTGACAAAGACAATCGACGCAATGTTTGCTCCATGCTGCTCTGCAGCACGCTCTATTACGCGTAAGGAATGCGCGAAGGTGGTACCGGTTGCGACCACATCTCCAAGAACCAGAGCACATTGTTCAGGAAAATAAATCTTCTCGTAACTGTCCTCAGTGATGTGCCATTCTTCCGGATTATCCTCATCACGAGCCCGCTGAGCACTAATGAAGGAAGAACTGTGCTCGTTCCAATCAAAGGCATCGGCAAGCGCTTCTCTAATCCCGAAGTTCAAACCGCCGCGGAGGATGTTAAATACATTAGTGCTTTGTTCTTCGAGGGTGATGATGCCCTCGGATTGGGCGAGACGGAAAAGCTCGGTCAGACAGCTCTGCAATCCTCGGGTGTAATCAATACCGAGGATGAAGGGATCATTGCAGATGGATCTGGTCTCTGCCGTGCTGGCAATGAAGGTTCTCAGTAAGGAGCTGCTCCCAATACTTGGTTCAATTTCGTAGAGGGTACAGGCATTTGATTCTGCCAGTGGATTCTCAAGACTCATTCCGGGCTCCTTTCACATATGCTCATCAACCAGGTTTTCTCAGCGCGCCGACGCCCATGGAAAGAAAGGAGTGCGGCACCGCGACAAAACTACATCCCGGAGGAGTTTTCCACCTATGGACTACACACTTTAAACACTAAAAGCGTGCATAAATCAAGCGCCAGACAAGCACTTAGCTAAGATGCTTCTATTATTGAACTTTATGGCCGCAGCAGAAATCAAATGCAAGGGCACAAATCCGGTTTGCGCCTCCGCAGGGGCAGTGCTTAGAGATCGGTCTATCGAAGTCTAAATATCCAGCTCAATCTTGTCCGCATTATCACTAATAAGCCGATAGCGGGTCGAGGGGTCGCTGCCCATGAGCGCCTGCAGCGCCTCCGAGACCATCTCCTCATCATCGACCGAAATGCGAAGAATGGTTCTCGTCTCGGGATCAAGAGTAGTTTCCCAGAGTGTGTCAGGGTTCATCTCACCAAGACCTTTGTAGCGAACGATCCGGGGCGCCTTGAGTTTTTTCTTCTCAATAAGAGAATCCAGCTCTTCATCGGAATAGGCCCAATGGGCGCCGGGTGTTACCTGAGAACCTTTCCGCTTTGCCTTTGTGTTTTTGCTCTTCGTAGCCCTGCCGCTTCCGGTAAAGACACCAAACAGCGGAGGCTTACCTAGATACAGGTGACCGGCTTCTATAAGCGGACGCATATGCGTATAGAAAAACGCCAGAAGCAGGGTCGCGATGTGCATACCGTCAGCATCGGCATCCGTAAGAATGATTACTTTCCCATAGCGCAGCTTATCCAGACGCATGGATTCCCCAACACCACAGCCAAGAGCGGAAATAATATTTGAGAGCTCTTTATTGTCCGTAATTTTTTTCTTTGGACTGGAAATGGTGTTGAGCACTTTACCGCGCAGGGGCAGCACCGCCTGATAGCTGCGGTCACGGCCCTGCTTGGTACTTCCACCCGCACTATCCCCCTCAACGATGAACAGCTCGCACTCATCGGGTTTTGTGCTGGAACAGTCGGCAAGCTTACCCGGAAGAGTAAGACGATGACTGACTCCGATCTTTCGACGAACACCCTGCACCGCAGCACGTGAGGCGGCACGTGCTTTGGCGGCCAGAAATATACGATTTACAATCGCTTCTGCCGTGCTTGGTTTCTCGTTTAGTTCCTGCTCCAAAGCCCGGACGGCCGAATCGACAAGTGGCGCCACTTCAGGATTGTTGAGTTTACTCTTGGTCTGCCCCTGAAACTGCGGCTGGTAGGTCTCTCCCGGCAAACGAACAGACACCAGGCAGATCAGCCCCTCGCGAATGTCCTCGGATGAGACCTTAACCCCCTTTTGCTGAATGTCATGTACGCCGAAGTAATTTCGAACGGCCTTAACAATTCCGCTCCTCGCACCATTCTCATGAGAACCTCCGTCAGCCGTATAGATACCATTGACGTAGGAATGGAACTCTTCTTTTGGTGACTCAGTCCAGGCAAATGCCGCTGAAACTTCTATCTCACCGTCTTTTTGGATAAAGAATGGCTCATCAGCGATGACCTTCGCCTTTTTCTCGGCAAGCATCTGCGTCAGATAGGATCGCAGGCCATCCTCGTAGAAAAACTCCTCCGAGGTTGAATCTGCCTCATTGATAAACGTTAGCCGAAGACCAGGATTCAAATAGGCCTTAATCTGAATCGTATTCCGTATGGTCTTGGGAGAAAAATCGATGCTCGGGAAAATTTCTGAGTCCGGTCGAAAGAATATCTTTGTTCCAGAGCCACGAGCTGATTTCTTTACGACTTTGAGCTTCGAAGTCGCGTGGCCGCGGGAGAAACTCTGTTCAAACTTCTTGCCCTCTCGGGTAACCGTGGCAATCATTTCCTCGCTAAGCGCGTTCACAACGGAACTACCAACACCGTGCAAACCACCCGCGGTTTTATAGTTCTTGTCGGAGAATTTACCGCCGGCATGAAGCGTTGTCAGGATAAGCTCCAGTGCGGGCTTTTTGTGCTTGGGGTGAAGGTCTACGGGTATACCCCGACCGTTATCTTCGACCGAAACACTGCTCCCGTCAGCGTGAAGGATGACCGTTATCTCGCTCGCATGACCGTTCATCGCCTCATCGACACTGTTGTCGAGAATCTCAAAGACGAGTTGATGAAGGCCCGCCGGGGTATCGGTTCCCGCGATATACATCCCCGGCCTTTTTCGTACCGGTTCCAGCCCTTCAAGAACCTCAATATCGGATGCGCTATACTTCTTTTTTGCCATACCCATAATCTAATCAAACAATGCGAGATTTACTGCTTTCTTCGGCGAATCCGACTTTTTTGAGCCGCCCTTTCGACGGACGCCAACCACTGGCAAGCCACGTTTAATGACTTTCAGTCCGCGTTTCGCCCGACTACCGATAGAAAGGGCTGTAAGATCCAGATCTTTCTCGTTACCCTTGGTAACATCTACCCAGAGACGTTCTCTCTTATCCACACCCACAAAGGCGACCAGGGCATCATCCTTGGGTATCTTTTGGAGAATGACTCCCTTTCCGCCATTCTTCAGTTGCGGGACATCTGAAAGAACAAATGTGGAGCAGTACCCGTTAGCGGAAAGCCCAAGTACCATCTTCCCCTGAACATGAGAAACACCGGCGAGACGGTCATCCGCAGCAAAACGGGCGACTCGCTTTCCGTTTTTCTTGGTCACACCCAACTGAGAATACTCGTAGCGAAATCCATACCCGCGCTCAGAGAAGACGAAGAACTCCTCTCCTTCGGTATCAACGCCGTGCTTCAATATGAGACAAGCGGCTACCTGCTCACCATCACTGAACTTGAAGACTTTTTGTATGGGCTCGCCGAAACCCGTGGTCGAAGCGAGATCGTGAATCTGCAGACCAAAGGTCGTCCCTTTGGTAGTGAGGAAGACGAGTGTATCTTTAGTCGAAGCCTGCTGAGTAAAGAAAAGCGAGTCGCCTTCTCGTATACGACTTGTTTCAGGGTCGTTGCTCGCACGAATTCTCTTTAACCAGCCATCACTGGTCACGATCACCCAGCAATCCTCATGCTGAACAAAAGCTTCCTTGTCGAGTTCGACTTCTTCGAACTCAGAGACGACTTTTGAACGGCGCACATCGCCATATTCCTCTGCCACGCGCTTTAAGTCGGTAGCAACCTCGCCCTTGAGCGCTTTCTCGCTCTTGAGAATCTTGGTGATTTGCTTAACCCGGGCACGCTTCTCTTTCAACTCTCCCGTGACTTCTTCAACATTTGTGCGCGATAACTGGTAAATCCTCAGATCGACCACGAAATACGCCTGTAACTCGCTAAGTTTAAACCTTTTAATAAGCTTTTTTGCCGCATCCGCCCGACCATCACTCTTGCGAACGATCTTGATAACCTCATCGAGCACATCGATGAGCATCTCAAGACCTTCTAACAAGTGGATGCGTTCGGCGAGTTTCGAACGTTCGTATTCCAATTTGCAGCGGACGACTTCCACTCTGAAACGAATGAACTCAAGAAGCATCGCCCTCAGCGAAAGCAGGGTCGGTTTTCCCGCAAACGGATTACTCGTCGGAATCAGGGCAGTCAGATTGACATTGAAATTCTGCTGGAGCGGAGTGTTCTTGTAGAGATACGCAAGGGCATTCTCTTCTTTTGCCCCCGGACTAAGCTCCATAACCACTCGAACCTCATCCGTACTTTCATCACGAATATCAACGAGCTGTGGGAGTTTTCTGGCGATGATGAGATC
>JAUIMJ010000351.1 GCA_030433295.1 bacterium
CCCGAGCACCCACCGTGCTGTTCTCTCCCACAGCCTCAAAGTTCTGAGAGAAAAAGGTATCTGTGTTTGGGATTGTTGCGGGCGGGGGAAGCGTGGACAGAGCCGTCTTCAGCGTCGCCTGGTTTTGATACTGCGAGGCCGTCTCCTCAAAGGATTTGATGAAACTCTCAATTTGCTTCACCAATGCCTCAAAGCCTACTTCCCGAATTGAGGTGCTGCCTCCTGTCGGCACCTTAGCGGTGCCAAGCCCGGTGTGTTTATTTCCAATATCGAGAATACGAAACAACACCTGGTCGGCAGAGTGCTCAAGCTGAGCAATTAGCGTATCGCCGGCAGAGACATGGGGAGGCAGACTCGCTTTGATGAGCTGTCCCTGAAAATAGAGCAGGCCTTTTTCCCCGGGCGGATTTGAGCGGACCACAAACCTCAGAATATCTCCTTCCGTCAAACTGGGGAGACTCTTCGGCAGCACCTGTGTGCTGGGTATTCTGAGCGTGCCATCCGGGGGCGGGCTCTGATTATTATTTGCATCACTCACAATGTTCGCTCCGAAGTGTGCTGCTGCCTCCACGATCCGTTTCGGCGTTCTCCAGGTCTTTATTTTAGCATCTTTACGTCCTTGCGTACTGAACTTTCTTTGCGGTGTCCTGCGCCTTGAAAGAGTTCCGAAGGCCGAGGAGGCTACCGCGTTTCCCGCCTTCGATCTTCGCACGTGTTTAAGATGCAGCCGATGCTTTGACCGAAAGGCCTTCAGGTATGATTTTTGGTGGGAGGGGGCCGGGGCTCGTGGTATGCTGCCCGGGAGTTTCTAAATTCCGTTATGTGCTGCTTTCAGCCCCTTGTTTTACTTTCGCTGGTCATGAGGTCTCATGAGAAAGATTTTTACCGTTTGTCTCGGAATGTGTGCCTGCTTCATCTCCCTGATGATGTTTATGAGCGTTCTGATGATATTTGTAATCGTAGCGCAGAGCGTATCCGGCTCCCCTGGAATCGAGGGAATTGAAACAGAGAACGCGGTCGCCGTTGTCGAGCTGAAGGGGGAGATAATCAGTTCAAAGACCTTCGTTGCTTCGCTAAAGAAGGCAATTGAAAACAAGAAGGTGAACGGTGTGGTTGTGCATATTGATTCGCCCGGGGGAAGTGTGGGGGCCTCGGAAGAGATGTACCGAGCCATAGTGCAGTCTCGAGAGAAGAAACCGGTAATGTGCGCGCTTTCAAATGTTGCCGCCTCCGGCGGACTCTATGCGGCAGTAGCCTGCGAGCGCATCTTTGTTAATCGCGGAACCCTCACCGGCTCCATCGGGGTTATCATGATGACCCCTGATCTCAGTGAGATCACTAAACGCTACGGATTTTCCATGAATGTAGTTAAGAGTGGACGCTTTAAAGATGCCGGTTCCCCTTTTAGGAGCTTTGAGCCTGCGGATCGCAAGCTTCTGCAGGATCTGGTTGATTCAGCGTACGAGCAGTTCGTTTCGGCGATTGCAACATCGAGAGAGTTGAGTGTGGATGCGGTGAAGGAATTTGCCGATGGACGCATTATCCTCGGGGAGAACGCCGTTACCCTCGGTCTCGTTGATGAGGTGGGGGGACTTCCGGAAGCGGCACGCGCCGTGCTGAGGAAAGCGAAACCGGATAGCAAAGCCGAGCCCGAAATAATTATGCCGGTGAAACCCTCGGGGCTGAGCAGTATTTTTGACGACGTCGCCGAATCCAGGCTGTTTGTCTGGCTGGATTCCTGGGGGGAGACCCGCCTCCTGTATCAGGCATTTCTATAACTCCTAAGAGCCTTGAAATAGGTAGTTGATTCGGTAACTTGAGTCGCTTATGTGTCCAGCATCGGAGGCATGGGCTCTGAGTTCTCGGTGTTTCTTAGTTGATTGAGGGTAAATCAGACGCTATTCTAGAAGGCAGGCATTTGGTTGCGTAGTGCACTCATCTCATTATAGATTTTGGCGTCAGCCGCAGATATTTTTTAGACTGTTCGCAGCTTGCAGCGGCAAAGCAGCTCTCCCGAGATGCTTTACATGCCCTCTTTGTTTGTGAATGCTGTATATTCAGGAAGTTAGAGTTTTTTTCATGAAAGCGTGGCAGAGATGCTGCTCGTACACACGGTAGAGGAAATTCGGCTTATCGCATGACTCAGGCGGAATCTAAAATACTGGTAATCGAGGACGAAGGAAGCGTTCGCGAGGGACTGGTTGAAAACCTCAAGCTCGAAGGCTACGAGGTATTGTGTTGTGCGAATGGTAAAGAGGGGCTTGAAGCCTACGAAACCGAGGCTCCCGATCTGGTGATTCTGGATCTCATGATGCCCGAAATGGACGGCCTCGAAGTCTGTCGTCGCATTCGCGCCAGTCAGCGCGAAACTCCGATTATAATGCTTACGGCAAAGTGCAGCGAAGTAGACAAGGTCGTCGGCCTGGAGCTTGGCGCTGATGACTACCTAACCAAGCCTTTTGGCATGCGAGAGCTGTTTGCCCGCATCAAAGCGCTGCTTCGTCGCGCACGTCCCCAGGCGGTTTCGGAGGAGGAGGCAAAGCCGGAAACTCAGGAGTTGAGCTTCGGTCTCGTGCATGTGGACTTTAAAGCCTACCGCGCGCGTCGGGGTGAGGATGAGATCCTGCTCTCGGCGAAAGAATTCGAATTGCTACGGTATCTGGCCAGCCAGCCGGATGTGCCGGTTACTCGAGATGAGCTGCTCGATAATGTCTGGGGCTACAATAATTATCCCACTACGCGCACCGTCGACAATTTCATCGCTCGTCTGCGTCATAAAGTCGAGGACACACCTGACAAGCCTCGATTCATTCTCACCGTACATGGCGTCGGCTACAAATTCGTCCATGAGGTCAAAGAAGCAGGGTAGCTTTCATCCCGCACTACTTCAGCTCTCGGTATTATTTCTTGTCTTCATTCTGGGCTGGGCTCAAGAGAAATGAGTTCAAGATTGTCTATCGCCTTCTCCTGCGACGAGGAAGTGCGGACTGATACCTGAGCGATGGCCCTGGATGTGAAGTCCACCGCGATCTTCCTGTTGGTATAAATAATCACCGACTCCTCGCCAAGCGCGCTATAGTTTTTGATTTTTCCTTTCTTATCTGAAAATACGATGTTGTCGCTCATACAGGGTTTGCAAAGCGCTCCGGCAGGGCAGGGCGGGCATTCATAGCGATAGGTGACATACCCCTTAAGTCGATACATCTTACCCGGCACGAGTGTCCCGGAGCGAAACTCGCGAACGCTCTCTGCCGTGACGTTCTCTGAGAAAGCCGACGGAACGCTGCTCAGGTTGAGACTGAGACTGACGCCAAGGCACAAAAACCCAGGGAATAAGAAAGCAGGTATCATAAACCCGGGGAACAATACGCGTGCCAGGTGTCTCATGGTACTTCCTCCTGTCTGTGTGGATTCAGGTCGTCGCTTTGCACATTCTAAACAACATTACATTAGCGGTCACCAGAGTTTCTCGCCCGTGAACGCTTTGCGATACTGCCAAAGACTGCGATGCCCGCCACCCATGGAAGTTCGCTGATGAGGAAGAAGAGGGCAACTGCCGGCTCAAAGTGCAGGGATGCGATGCCGATCCCGAGGGCATTATTGTTGACCCCGGAGCTGATGGTCATTGCGATTCTATCTTTTTTATCCAGTCCCGAGCTGAGCAGCCATGCGGAGGAATAAAATACGAGGAAGAGACCCGATGCCAGAACCAGCTTGAACACAATGCCCTGGAGGTCGGCGAGCATGGCACTCTTACCACCGGCGATTACGAGTAGGATAATGAAGGCGACGAGCAGGGTTGATACAGACTTTGAATAGCGCTTCAGTTCGCCTCCAAGCCTTGCGTTTCGACGAAGCGGAATATGGAGCAGCACCGGGAGGATTACTACCGATGTGAGGCTTACAACCATTCCCGAGTAGTCGTACTGCACGCTCGAGCCCTTGAGCAGAAAAAAAGCAGTAGGAATGAGTAAAGGGGAGAGCATACTACTAAGGAGGACCAGGCCGAGTGAAAGGCCTACGTTGCCGTCAAATAAGCCCGATACCGCCGGAGCGGACACGCCGGTCGGCATGAGCGCAAAGAGAAGAACACTGGTGGCAAGGACCTCGGAAACATGGCGGCAGAGATAGAAGAGG
>JAUIMJ010000037.1 GCA_030433295.1 bacterium
CTGCCGTCCCACTGGACGCTGACAAATGCTTCTTCGTAGCTCCTCTGTCGGTTTCATCAAACACCTACAGACAATTGTCGTAGCCAATACAGACGAGAATCAGCGTAGCATACGCACAAGCAAGAATTTGCAGAGGCACATAAACACTGCCAATGAGTATGCGGACAGCGCTGCGCAGTGGAAGCTGCATCAGGGTGATGAGTCCAATGGTCACACCAATGATAAGGGCGGTCCAGTCAGCCGTACCGGCCGTGAAATGGAAGACGGATCGTGAAAAAAATACGTAGACAAGCAAAAAAACAAGGGGAAACAGGACGGCAAACAGCACGAGCCACAGCGTTTTTGATTGTCTTGGGCGCACACGTACCTTTTCCAATGTTGGCGATTCCGAATTCATTTCACGCTCTACTCGAAACATCCACGCGGCAAAAAACACTCCCTGCGCCGCTTTTCGTTGCTACCGCACACTAGTCTTTGTCGAGAGCACGATCTCCGCTTGTGTAGCGCGGAACCACTTTTTCTACGTAATACTGCAGATCGTTTTTCTCGAAGTCTTCCGGGCTCCATTCCCCGGAGAGGCTTTTACTCGCACGCGGGCCGGCCACATACACCTCAGCACGCAATGTTTCGCCGCTTTCAAGCTCAACTTCCACTTCTCGCCGCTCGTACTGACCAGACGCCATGTCCTCAAAGTTATCAAGCTCCCGCAGACTTTGAGCTCCCACATCAAGATAGACTTTTCCTCTCACCCTGGCACCCGGCTCTTCGACTATCGCGGGCACCTTTGCACGAGATCGGTCATCAACTGAGTATCGAGCGTAGCCGTGCAAGCATGCAGCACGACAGTCTCCACATAGTCCGGCGATAGGGACTGCGACCTGCGGGAACATCAGGGAACCGTAGACGAAGACGTTCTTGTTCATGAATACTTTCCGATTTAGGGAGTCGGTCATCGCAGCTGTAGCCGCGCAGAATCATCCACTCCCTCACTATGTTTCTCTAAAAACTAGGTCTTTCGGCCTTCTGTGTCCAGACACTCCTGCATTGGACAACTCGGAAACGACTGATTTTGTTTCGAACAGCCGATGCATAGGTGATTTCATCAGTAATCTAGAGCCGAAGCCGAGAGAGAATGCTGCGGGATCTGCCGTGTGAACAATGAGACTGGAGGGAAGAGGAGCCCCACGCAGACGAGGAGTACGTAGAGAATAAAAAAAGGCCGCCGAAAAATCTTCGACGGCCTCGATACACCAGGTAAGTGACTACCTAGTATTTTTGCCAGAGGCTCTGATTCGTTACCTCATGATGGTAAAGAACCTCACCTGTTCTTATCTGACTTCCGAGCTCTTTCGGGCAGCGATCCGCAGCAACCGTTTTACACTCGACGTACTTTGTCTGGTTCTCTTCACCAATCATCTCAGTGACCCAGCCGCTCTTTCCGAAATGCTCGATAGCATCGTGGACATTGCTGTAGAGCGACTTCTGACTCGTTCCGCGATTCGCTCCCGAAACAGCGGCATCAACAGGTCCCTCAAGACCGGTTTTCAATATTGAGAGGAACGCGAGGTATGGATTTGAATCCGGGGCTACCACGCGAACTTCAATACGAGCTGACTTTTCGTTTGCAAGAGGAATACGAATCATCGAGGTACGGTCATTAGCTGACGAACGAATCTGATTCGGAGCCTCGTAGTTTGGATCCAGACGACGATAGGCATTCACACTGGAGCCCAGAGTCAAAAGAATATCGCTCGCGCTCGAAAGGACTCGGTCTACAAATCCCCATCCCATTTCCGAAAGGCCATCTGCTCCCTGAGCGTCGTGGAAGAGGTTCTTCCCGTCCTTCGAAATTGAGAGGTTGGTGTGCATACCGCTACCGTTAATTCCCGCGACGGGCTTAGGCAGGAAGCTTGCAGTCATTCCCATGTTCGCTGCAATCTGTCGCGCGAGGAGCTTGTAGATTTGCACCTGATCCGCAGCAACAAGAGCGGGTGAGTAGCTGAAGTTCAGCTCGAACTGCGAAGGGGCAACTTCCGGATGATCCTTCTCATTTTCGAAACCCATTGCTCTCTGTGCTTCGGCAAAAGCATCGATGAACAAACGTAAAGGCTCTTTTGGCAGAGAGTTGTAGTAACCACCACTTGAGACAAACTTAAAGCCCTCAGAGCGGCTAAAGGTCTGCTCGGCGTTTACTCCTTCAAATAGGAATCCCTCACACTCTACAGAAACGTTTGCGGTGTACGACTTCTGATCGAAGAGTTCCTGCGTGTAGCCTTTGAGAAGACCACGGAGATCTGAGCCGTATACTGCGCCATCGCGGTCAAAAATCGACGCGAACACCAGAACCTTTCCGGGACCGAAAACATCGGACGGCATCCAGCGGAAGGAACCCCAGTCAGCTTTTAGACGAAGGTCCGATTCACGCACGCGACTGAAACCGCGGATTGACGAACCATCGAAGGTGAGGTTGTCGTGAGACTTAAGCAAGAACTTCTTGTCGTAGTCGAGCATGTGCAAACGACCTTCGAGATCCGAAAAACAAAGCGTAACCGCTTTAATCCTCGGCTCACCTTCAAGGTAGCTCAGATAATGCTTTTCAAGTTGATCTTCCGGAGTGCGCTTGAGAACCTTTTCTTTGGCTTCAAGATTCAGCTTCTCCAATTCATCGTATGGAATTTCCAGAAAATCTCTGAGGTTGTTTGAGCTCATGTTGTGTCCTCGTATTATTAATGACAGCGAAAAATAATCCCTCACCCTCCTTCACCCAAAAAATTCTGCCGAAGAGCGACTTCGGAAAACAAATTGAGAGAAGGTTTCAAGCGTTACGCGCTGGTATTCAGCGCGATTAAGCTATCAATTTTGTTGCCGTACGGAAAGCGGGGCAGCCTCTTTTTAGCGCCAATCTGCGGGAGGGTCGCCGAAAAAATCCGCGGGGGCTGAAAACAGGGGAAGCTAAGGGGAATTCCTTGCATCCGTCGGTTCAAAATATCATTATTACTAATCAATCTATTAGCTGAACTTATGCCCAACTGAGGGATTCGTTTCGCTGAGACTACTGAATTAACTCCGGCTGAATTGCGTGCTGAATTTCGACGTTACCCGACACGTGGTCTCTTCAAATATCGATTGTAGGAAGTTGGGGTGTCGCGTAACTCTAGTCAGAGCTGTGTTTCTGATACTATTGTATTAACTCTGTTACGAATTCGTTAGAGACCGGGGTGTCCTGTCGAGTGCTTCTCGCCGGAAGGCGAGAATGAAAATGAGTCGGACCTCGGGAAGACAATACTCTGTGCATTTCGTTCACTCGACTCTCCAAGTAAAGGACAAACTGCAACAATGCCGTTCACCGAGTTCATCATTTATCGCATCCTCGGAAACGATCTCCCTCCGCGCAGCTCTCTGGGACAGACTCTGAAGAATCTTCAGTTTACTCTGGAGCATGAGGACGATTTCCCAGACGTCCAGAAGAAGTGGATCGTAAACCGCATTCTCGACCCCGCGCAGGAGTCAGCAATACTCGAGCTGCTGGAGAAGCATGAGCGGCCCTACCTTCACATGCCGTTCTCCGCAGAGGACTATGCAAACGAGGTCTGCAACATACAGGGCCTGCCAGAGGAGCTTTCGCCATTTTCCATCGACTTCCATTCCTGGGGTAACAGAGAGCAGTATCTCAGCATGGAGTTTTCATTCCGAAACAAGATTCGTTATCTGTGCAACGTTAATGCGGCAAGGAATCTCGCCCTGGCGGACGGAAAAGAACGAGCGCGCTGGGTTGCGCCCTGGGACAGTGGGTGCTTTCTTCGAGAAGAAACGCTTAATTCACTCCGGGCGTCAAGTTCGAACCCGAACGCGAGGTATTTAATCACTCTGCTTGCGCGAACCAAGAGCTATGATGAAATCATCGCTGCCGAGTTCAACATCGAGATGTTCGATGAACCTCAGATCACCTTTCGCAATGATTCCGTAGAGAGGTTCAACGAAACACTTCGATACGGATATTCAAATAAGGCTGAAATGCTGCGCCGCTTACAGGTGCGCGGCCCCTGGGACAGAGGCGGCACCCACTCATGGGATTATCAAGCACGCGTTGTTTCACCTGAGGCCAAGTGCTATGCCCATGCGGGCTGGGTAGCCCGCATGCCATCAAACTCGGACGACTCAGATCTGAAATCCAGCATGCGGACCCCGCAGCGCCGCAGCGGAATAATTGGAATCTGCGAAACGGCAGACAAGGCGCTTGTTGAACAGAATTGGACGCCCGAGCGAGCCTTTTTGCTTGCCATGCCGGAGCGTGTTACCGAAGACGTTGCTAGCATGCTGTGCGACTTCGTCGCACAGGTGGGGAACGGAAGGGGAGCTAAAGCCACTCCTTACAATACTTTCCTTCTTGGGATAGCCATGCTCCTCGAAGCCCTATCGAGGAAGGAGCCACAGCCCGGAGAGGGGATCAAAGATGTCGTCGATAGTTTTCAAGCACAGGTAACTCCGCAGCTTCTTGAAGTCCTGCTTTCTTCGAGTATTGAGAAAAGCGGCTTTGCTTCTCTTAAGTTATTAATGCTAATTGGTTTACTTGATGCAATCCGCCTTATGCGCCACCTCAATACTGGCGCCAGTCAAGACGTCGAGAAACTAGATAAAATTGAGTCGATCTGCCGCTCAAGCCTGCTTGCGCTAAAGGCCAATCGGCGTTTTAGACGAGCCTCAGCCGGCACTTATCCACACTCCAGTTGCTACGAGTTGTTAACCGCCGTTTTATCAGCCTATTTAGGGGACCTCGATGTGCTTTCGCGATCGCTTCATCGTGCAAAACTGCTCCTTAATAGCCAGTATCATGCGGATGGCTCTCCGGTGCTACCGTATCCGGAACTACATACGTTCAGTATCTCGCTTGAAAATGCTCTAATCTGGATCACATTCGAGCGTCTTTCAAGGAGTTATGGACAAAGCCTGTTCACTACAAGCGGCTCTGCAGGGCTACTCGATCGCATGCTTACATGGCTGGAGATGGAACTTCAGGAAAAGATGGAACTTGAACAGGTGGGAAATAGAACCTTTGAAACATTCCTGACCCTCCTCGCTCTTGCTCCCGGCAGCTACAAATCCAAGGTCTACGACAGCGTGTTGACCCGGGAACACTGCAGGGAGCTGTCATGGCGAAGCCCCCTGCACCTCGGCATCCTCTCTCGTGACCTTTCACGGCTGAAGGCTTGAGGAAATGAAGCCGGAACGTTCATATTTCGCGAATGAAGGCAACTCACAGGACGTATTTCCTCAATACATCTCCCGTCGATATCGATACTCGCGTATTGCTTCCTGTATCTTCTTTCTCTCGGTGGACCAGGCAACGAGACCATTTTCAAGAATACAAAGATCCCGATCCGGGTCAAAGTCCTCCAAGTCAAAAATCTGCAATCGCTCCAGATATCCACGGTGACGATGATCGGCGTGATAAAGATGAGTCAGCAGACCATCGAGATAGGCAAAGCTTCCATTTACCATGGTGAATAACTCGTCCGCATAGCGCAGGGCACCGTTACCAAAATACCGTGGCCGGGAGGTAAAAAGCGATGCCTTACTGCCAGAACGCAGAGACATCGCAAAAAGTGAATCACCCCCTCCGACAATTGCTCGCGGATACAGCGGAAGATTCTGGAGCAGACTTCTTCGAGCCCCCCAGAGATAACCACTGGAGGCTTTTCCGAACGGTGGACTGAGGTCCACTAGAAATGGCTCCTGCCTGAACATCTTAGCGAGCGAAACATAGGAGGGCTTGATGGTCGCAAAGTGGCTCGGGAGAAATCTGATACGACGCGGCTTCGCGAGGTTCAACGCAAAGGAGAAGGGCTGCACGAGCTTGTGCTTCTCGAGGAGCAGGTTAGATTTCCTTAACCAGTCATTGTCCCAAAGCATCACATCACCGTCCGACCAGTATACTTTATCACAGGCATCCGGCAGGTTTTTGACTCCGATGTTTATCAACGCCTCTTTCTGCCACAGGGATCCACATCCCTCCACTCGGATCACCTCGTCGCAACAGTTTCTGCTCAAAACCCCGCGGTGACCTGAGTCGACCTGCTCTACCCCAAGTAGTAAGACCCCCTGCGCGCGGATACGTTTGGAGAACTCCCTAAAATTTTTCAGACGAACCTCTGCGTTTGCGGAACTGCCTGAGAAAAATGGAACGACACACCAGGCCGCACCCGGCAACTGCGTTCTTTCATCTTTCCGCCCGACACCCGGCACTTGGTGGCTTTCGTTCTGAGTATTCAGCAGATCATTTAAAACTCGAAGAGCATGCTCAGGGTCACATTTTTCCGGGGGCACACCGCAGAGAGGCCTCAGAACATCGAGGCCGTCACGTATCGTAAGGGATAGAAGATTTCGATAGAATGAAAGATTAAAACTAAGCATTAACACAACATCGCTGACCTATTCCTTTCGACGAAAAAGATCCAACTCGTTGCGCCTTCTATTAAGCTCGGGCGTCATCTTTCCGAAGCTTGCACTCTTGTAGTGGTAGACAAACGCTGCCCTGCAGAGCATTTTCCTTGGAACTCGTTCAGATAAATCTTTTTCCTGCCCAATATTAATTCTGGCAGGATTAAACAGGGAACCGGAAGTGTACTCATATTCAACGATGCTCCTATTTACACCGAAGCAAAAACCATACACCAACTCCAGTTCAGCGGGAGGAAGCGGATTACGATTCACGATGGTCTGAACCTCCTGATAGTTCCGCGGATCATTCGCAAAGTCCTCCGGTATATCATAAAAATTCTCGACGGCCTGTGCTCTCGCATGTATCCAGGGTTCCTGACTGCGAGTCATCACTCCTACATAGGGAAAATCCTGAAGCATATACTCCAGGGCCCTCAGACTCTCATCAGGAAAGAGCACGTCGTTATTCGAAATAATCAGGTAGTCGAAGTCTTCCGCCAGAAACATGCGGTACGCCTGATTCCAGGAAAAGGTCAATCCTTCTGCGGTATTCCTGCCAATGAAGCGCACTCCAAACTCTTTACACAATTCCTCAACAGGCTCATCACTCGCATCATCAAAACATGCCACGGTCCCATCGAAACTCCTCAACGTTTCGAAACACGTACGGGTGTAAGAAATCTGATTGTAGGAGGTTATAGCGAGGAGGCTTCGCCGCGATGACATATTCCGTCCTTTTTAAGGATTGAAAATTGAAACGCCTCAGATAAGCTCTGCTGAGCACAGTAACGAGGATAGTCAAGGGTCGAAGTTTTTGCAATTCCCCGGCACCTTCTGAGAGTATATCATAGTAGAAACTACTGGTATCCACTATACTTTGACGCAAGTTTTTACAGACATCAACCATCGTTCCCGAACATCATGATAGTTCCAGTTCTCGGCATGCATCGCTCTGGTTCCTCCGCCCTCGCAGGATTGCTGCATCATTCCGGGGTTGTCATGGGTCAGGATGATGAATTCATACCAAAACCACTCCCCCAAAATCCGAAAGGCTTCTACGAAAACTACTCTTTTAGGCAGCTTAACGATCGGCTACTAAACCAGTCGCCCAACAACTACAGGATTAAAAGCTGGTCGACCGATATTCCCGAAGTTCACCTCAGCAATGATGTACGCGTGAGAGCCAGAGAGATACTGGTAGAGAATTGCGAGAGAAGTAACACCTGGGGTTGGAAAGATCCCCGCACCTGTCTGACCTCGGAGTTGTGGTTCTCTGAAATCGACTCTATTGGCTCGCTCACCGAGACGAAGGTACTTTTTGTTTTTCGATCCCCGCAAAGTGTTGCTCTTTCACTATTTGCCAGGAACAAGATTGACAAAGAAAACGCGCTGGTTTTGTGGCAGCAGTACAATCAGAGGGCCCTCTCTCAGGTGAATAAGTGGAACCTTGATGTTTTTTTTGTGTGCTATGAAGATCTCTGTCGAGACGTCGAAACATGTATGAAAGATATCATACATTTTCTGGGAGTAGAGCTGGAAGCGGATACAAGTATCTTTGACCCAAGGCTAAACCACAGCGGTATCGTTTCCTTTGAACCTGATTGCTCGAATGCGGAAGCGAGTAATCTCGCGAGACTGCTATATCAATATAGTGCCGAAAGACAATGAAGCTTCTTTTGACCATGGTTGCACGTGACGAGGAGGACATTCTTCGCGAAAACCTCCTCTATCACCTCAATCAGGGGGTTGATTTTCTCATCGTCACCGACAACGGGTCGAAAGATGGAACGAAAGATATAATTCATGAGTTTGTCAGGCTTGGTGTAGCCCGCTATCTCCACCAGGGAGAATACAGCCACTCTCAGTCGATATGGATGACTCAAATGTCAGAAATTGCCAGAACAGAGCACAACGCAGACTTTGTAATTAACTCTGATGCGGATGAATTCTGGTGGCCACAAGAAGGTAATCTTAAATCGGTCCTCGAAGATTTCAACGAAGACGTTGATGCAATACTAGTTAAGCGGAATAATTTTGCTCCTGTTGAATCAGACCAAAACCTGGGAATCTTCGAGCGAATGGTGGGGCGAGATCCTTCAGGCCTGAATGGTATCGGCAGACCATTACCGCCGAAAGTGATCCATCGCCCCATGCCCGGCGTAATCGTTTCTGCGGGCAACCACAATGCGCGCTACCAGGATGGCCCTGTCAGGAAAGTCAGAAGTAATAAATTAGTTATTTTCCATTTCCCAATTCGCACGTATCCCCAGTTTTCCACCAAAATCGAACAGGGCGGTTTGGCCCTCAAGACATTTCATCAGGAGTCGATATCACCGACGCGCGTCTGGTGCATTTTACATGACCGGCTCGAGCAGGGAACGCTTCACGAATATTATGCCGAGCGAATGAATGTGGAGACCGTTCCGGACTATCGGCTGAGAGATTTCATGCGGCTGCATAAAATAATATAAAGGCATGTGATGAAAGAGATAGAGATTTTGGACTCTACAAGTTCCGGGAACAATATCCTTAACGCTCTGGATGTTGTTAGCAGGGAAGCAGTAGATCGTGTATGGGTCGCCCATTACGTTGGATACGACCTCGTGATCACCGAAGATGCGGCCTTTGTCGCATATTACGACTCAGAGCGTTTTTTAACGATCGCGTGCAAGCGCTTCGCTGAATCTTTTTGGAACAGAACGCGCCTCCCCTCGAGACTCTCATGGGACTCCCATCATCACATCAATATGGGTATCGACTCGGAGGGATACATCCATCTTTGTGCTAATATGCATGTCGATCCCCTTGTCTACTTCAGAAGTGAGAGACCTTTCGATAGTAGCTCAATGCAGCAACTGAATCGGATGATTGGTAACCGGGAGAGCGGAGTAACGTACCCGTACTTCTTTGGAGACAGAGAAGTACGCTTGTATTTTTCTTACAGACAGGGAACCTGCGGCGATGGAAACACCTTTCTGAACTCTTACGATGTTTCATCTCAGACGTGGTCACGGGTTTCGAACAAAGCCTTCCTTAAAGGAAGACCTGATAAAAAATCGGCCTACCATAGGGCTTTTCTCGATGGCAGAAACACATTCCACTTCCTATGGATGTGGCGAACCAATCGTTTTGTAAGCACGTGTCATCGACTCTGCTACGCTCGCACGAATGATATGAGGGAGTGGCAGAACGCGCACGGAGATGAGGTGTTCCCCCCATTTTTACCAGATGATAGCAGTGTGCTTGTCGACGACGTTCCTGAAAACGGAGGACTGCACAACAATCGATTCGAGATAATCGCAGACGGCGAGGGTCAACCGATTGTCATTTACACTAAGTTTGATGAGAACGGCTGTTCTCAGGTCTATCTGGCGAAAATCAGCGATGGACATTGGATGAAAGTCCAGATGAGTGACCTCCAAGAGGTCTGGGAGTTTCAGGGGCAGGGAGATACGATGAAAGCGGGGGTCTCATTTCAGATTCTCAAGCTTCGGGAGAAGTCGTTAACAATACTCATAACTTCGACAGACAATCAGGAGAGCGTTGTCACAGTCGACATCGAGACACTTGAATACCGTATTCTCCCTGCCACCGACACAGACCTGCTTGGCGGTCTGATCTGTGCAAGCGGAGTAAGTAAAGCCATCACCGATCAGGAGAACGTTTTTATTAATCTGACGCCCTGTCGTTTCTCAGCGAGATCGGACGAGCGCGTGTTCGCTTTAAAATGGCTGAGTAGAGGAAAAAGCCATGGGAATAAAGCTCCCGAAAGCATGCCGAACGGCCCGCTTTCTCAGCTTGAACTGCTGGAAATAAAAAATCCCCAGCTCTCCTAAGAGCGCGTTGACTCAGCAGGTCTGTGCCCGCACGTTAAACCCCCTCAAGTAACCAGGGCGCTGCCGTACTCTTGCTATTTTTTGGATTTATTACGAGGCGGCTAAGAGCAGACACAGCGCAGCACGTTGCCTGAAAAGAAAACACAATGACTGCCGAACCGAAACCATGAGGAAGAGCCACGCCGATGACTTTTGTTTCCAGTAATAGCAGAAGCAAAGCACCGAGGCCCAAACTCAGTTCAACCGCCCGGCGTGATACCGCAGGAAAATGGGTGGCAGAGACCAGCGGAACAAACAGCAGCAATGCAATTGCTGTCCCGCGGGAGGCAAGGGGAATCAGCGCCGACTGCGCCATGGGTGAAAGCGCCAGATAGCCAAGCATGAGAATCATGCACACCGCGACAAGACGGCTGATCAACATCTCACTGCGATTGCTAAGCGGCCTCTCCACATTCGGCTTCACAAAATCCACGATGACAATTGATACACTGGTAAGCACCTGCGAATCGATGGTCGACATGCCCGCAGCAAGGGTGGCCAGAACCAGAAGAGTGCCTGCTATCGGCAGATATTGCTTAAAGAGTTCAGGAACCAGTGTATCGGTATCTGAGATTCCGGAAAAAAGTCCAATGGAGAGCATGCCGATTAGCATCATCGATATCAGCAGTACAAACGAAAGAGAGGAGAACACCGCGGTGCTGCGCACGAGGCTTACCGCAGATTCAGCCATGTAATAGCGTTGCCAGATATGGGGAAGTACCATAAATCCACATCCCCAGATAAGTATCAGCGTCAGCGGAGAACCCAGTTCCTCGGCCTGAAGAACGAAAAGATCCGGTCTTGCTTCTTTTGCTCGGAGAAGGCCTTCCGTGGTACCGCCGGAGATGCTTATCACCAGCCAGGCGCCAAGAAGAACCACGCTGAGGAACAGCACCCCCTGAACCAAATCGGTGAGAATAATCGCTCGAATACCACCCCAGAATACATACAATGCCGTAACCAGCATGGTGCAGATTACGGCCGTTTCATAGGATATCAGGCCATCGGTGGAAGTTTCGACCACCTTGCCAATTCCGATGAACTGGATCAGCGAATACGGAATCAGGGCAAGGATGGACAACACGGCGGTCAATACCCGAAGACGTTTGCTCTTGTAGGTATCGGCGAGCAGGTCCGCCGGTGTGATGTATCCTTTGATCTGTCCGAGGTACCAAATTTTTCTACCAATGAGCCATGCGATAAGTGGCGCGATTAGCAAAAAAGTGGACATTGTAAAAAACCAGCTCACTCCCTTAGCATAGAAGAATCCGGGCGCACCAAGAAATGCGAAGGTGCTGAACCATGTCGCAAAAATGGTAAGCGCCAGATGAAACCAGCCGACCTGACTGTCTGCCAGGAAAAATCCACGAACGCTGCTCTGCTCGGAAAGCTTCGCTCTCGCGCCAAGAAAGATCGTCAATAGCAGATAGATAAGCAGTGAGGCGGTGAGCAGGATACTCATCATTGTTTATACCTCCTTCGTCCGCATCAGTGTCGCATCAAGCCGATTGGCCCAGGGCAGGAAGAGTAAGAAGAAAGCCAGCCAGGTAAAAAGCACGGCCCCGAGTCCCCCGCCCGCGATCCACAGAATGGCAAACGGAATACCGTTGCCGCTGTTGTCGCGATCGGGGGCCAGAAACGCCACCCCGGCCATACAGGCGGGAAAAGCGAGGGTAAAAAGGAACAGTCCGCGATTATAAAGGCGCAGGGAGGGGCAAAGAGGTTTCTGCTCCTCGGATACCGGCTCCGCATCATAGTAAACGCCGAACTCTTGATAATTTGATTTTGCATTCTGCATCACAATCGCCCAGACCGCCCGGCCCATAAAGTGCTAATAAATACGCACGTATAGCTGTATTATCCGAGTAGTCTACTTGGGTATATTGGCTTTGTAAATGCTACTTTGGGAAAATGTGCTAGTAGTATTTAGCAGCATGGAAGCAAATCTACGTAACATTCTGGAACGGGCGGGCCTGAGCGAAAAGGAGAGCACCTGCTACCTCAGGCTCCTCAGACACGGAACGAGACCAACGAGCTTTATAGCCAAGAAGGCAGAACTCAATCGCGGCACTGCGTACGTCGTCTTGCACGCTCTTGTCGAAAAGGGGCTTGCGGTAAAGTCTTCATCAAACAACAGACAGACCTTTACTGCAGTAGAACCTGACGCGCTTCTTCTATACGTTGAGGGCAAGGAGCGAGATCTGCGACGTGCAAAATCCGAAATCGCCGAGCATCTCGATTCTTTCGAAGGACTGGTAAATACCCACACCAGCAAACCAAGAATCGCCTATTACGAGGGAACTGAAGGTGCTCGCATTGCATACCAGGATATGTTTACCTCAAAAGATCCCATCCTACGTGGCTTTCTATCCATCGCTGATATGGCTGAGGTTATAGGCGAAGAGACATTTCAGGATTTCACACGCATACGCATTGAATCGGGCTATCATCTCCACCTATTGCGAACACGTGAGCAGGATCTCGCCGCCTATAAAAAACTGCGTTATGCAAAGAACTATCGCAGCAGAAAGGAGGATGCTCGGGTCGTAAAATACGTGAGTGACGATCTCGCATTCCCGGTCTCAATGTTTCTTTACGACGACAAGATCCTCGTCATCACCTCAAAGGAAGAAAACGCAGCTTTCATTATTCAAAGCCGTGAACTTGCCACCATGCAGAAGAAACTGTTTGCATTGATCTGGGAAACGGCATCGACATCGCCTGAAGAATAAAACCCGTGAAAGAGCAAACGGAAGCGTTGAAGCAGGGCTACTCAAGCATGAGCACTGAGGGATACGCTCCCTCTTTCGCCATTCGAGCAAAGACATACGCTATTCCCGTCAATCCCTGGAAAAACGGGCTCGGAAACACCCCTGGCGGTAGTCCGCACGCAAGGTTTGCGGGCGAAGCCGCCGTACTCAATCGACGGGCGAGAAGCGTTCTTGCCGAGGTCAAACAGCCGGCGTCCTTACGATAACGTGCAGTTGTGAGGAGAAAATCGACGGCCCCGAGCGCTCCACAACAAAGCTGATCAAGTGAGGCCGACTCCTGCCCGGCACTGCGCTGAATCGCCGTAGTCAATTCATCTTCAACTGCGACTGCTCCCACACTCTTTGCGAGTGCCAATCGTGAAAATCCTATACCGGGCGCTCCCTCGCACCAGCGATTGCTGCATACCGGGGCAGCATCCTCAACACTTCGCCTCCAGTTCTTTTTTTGGACATCAAAGGCCCGCCGTTCAAAACACAAGGCGCCACGGATCAAATCTTCCGAGGCAGAATCACCAAGCGCCGCATCGGCTTCCTGAAGAGCGTATGCAATACCAGAAGCCCCATGTGCAAAGCCGACGACCGCTGTGGGCCCCACTGTTTTCCAGGAAATACAATCTTCCTCCTGCTGGGCTCTGCGTCGTAGTTCCTGTCGTCCGAAATCGATCACATCGCGTATCTCTCCGTCCGGACGAATTGCTTCAAGCAGCGACAGCACCCGTATGGCACCGGCACACCCACTAGTCAGGTCCAGATATCTGTCTTTCTCAATCTGAGATTTACTGATCAGTCGCGCATACTGCGTAGCCAGCGAGAGAAGCTGCTGGTCCCCGTTGACTCGATAGATGTAAATCAGGGTGTATACGATTGACGCGACACCACTGAGCGCACCGATACCGTCGTAAAGAAGTGCTCGACAATAGTCTCTTTTCTTGGCTCCGCCCCTGATTTCGTGAAGGGCACCCTGCAGGCCTCGATTCATCGTGGATGACTGGCTTGAGCTGCTGCTTAGATCGGCGAGCAAAGCGAAAAGTATCGCTGGTCCGCAAAGGCCATCGTACAAGCGCGCAGGCATGGGTCCGATTTGAGTCGACATGGTTCGGCGATTTGCCACCACCGTGAGCCAGGCCAGAGATCCATCGGCGCCTTCCACCGCTTCTTCGAGTAACTGCTCCGCCAGGCTACAGGCGATTTCAATACAGCGACTCTCATCGAGAGATTCCGGCGCCACCGTCTCTGCCGGCATCTGCGCCGACGCCCCGCTCTGCGATACATCCGCGTGTAGAGACGAGGTCCTCAGCGTAAGGGAAATACTTTGCAGTTGCTTCTCAAGATGTGCCTCATCAAGTTCACGTGCACGGTTTAATATTTCCTCATCCGCAGGCGCACGGAATACTCGAATCGGCGTATCGCCACCGGGAGCTACCATCTCGGTAGTTCGTGTTGAGACGTAGAATACCGGTACATCAAGCTCAAGAAGCTGCATCTGCTCTCCGGCAACTACGGCCTTACTATACGCTGCACCTCCCTCATCGAGAGACATAGTTCGCCAAAGACGCTCAAGCTTAAACCAGAGTTCATCGCCGCTTCGCATCACGGCGTTTGTCATCAGCGATTGCAGAAGTTTGGTGTATCCAAGGGTATCCCTGAACAAAAATCGGCTGTTTTGATTGTTGAAGTACTCAGAGCACTGCTCAAGCAGTGAATAGCCATCAGGCGTCGCAAGATTTCGATAGAGTTCGGTGAAGCCACGTTCAAAATCGGAGTAATAATCCCGAAGATGTTGTCGCACACCGTTAAGAAATACCTTATTTTCTGTGCTCTCCAGCGGGTATTCATAGCGGATGGGTCGCACCGCATCGGAATTTGGCATTTCCCAGCCGTGAAGTACTTCAAATGCCTGCTCCTCACTACCGCCGGTAAATCCCCCAAGATCCCAGACTCGATCCTCTTCATCCAGAACCCGAACGGAAAGCATAGATGTGGAAAGCACAGAGTCGAAGAAGAAGGAATCGTAGAGAACTCTTGAAGCACCAGAGAACAGGGGACAACGATCGTCTAACTGATGACTGGCCATCGCCTCAAGATCAATGAGCATCGGATACTCGCCACAGGCAATAATGTTTTCATGATGAAAATCCTTACCGCCGAGAACATATGTGAGACACAGCAACTGACCCGCGCGAAAAAAGTAGCGCTCAACTTCGGCTCTCTCTGTGCAGGGTTTTTGAGAGACGACTTCCTCCCAGCCATAGGATTCCCGATTCCACACCCGAGGCGTCTTGTTATCAAAAGAAAACCGCTCCTGTGCTGCCAGTGCCTCGCAGAGCCTCCCGAATGCTTGTTCCGACGGCAATCCGCGTGGCTTATACATGAGTGCCCCGCCGCTGGAGAACTCAAGCATCATGCAGCGCTGCCCACCATTGTGGCGGTCGGACAATGCGGTGCGTACGTTCGACAGGCTTCCCGAAAATGCTGCGCCAAAGCGCTCAAGGAATGAGCCCTTATCGGCCGCCCAGCGCGACAGGACCTGCTCAGCCTCAATTTTCCATTGCGCACAAACAGTTCCAATAAAGCGTGCAAGCACCGGATACTTCTCGAAGAGGTCTCGATAGCGAACGCGAAGTACATCGAGGACAAACTGATGATACAGGCGGGTAGAGCCCGGCATACTCGCTGCGGTAGTTCCCAGGGCGTTTTTTACACTACGGACCTTTGCAAACTCCGCATACACGGCAGAAGAACTGATGCGACAAACGTGTCCAAGAAGAAGCTTATACAGGGCATCAAAAAGCAGTTTTGCCTCTTCCTTTTCGGGGTCTATACCCCGAGCGCGCAAGGCAGTACGAACCTCCTCTGCCGGAACCTCACAAAGTGGTATCCAAAGCTCCTGAAAAATATACGGCTGATTACGAAATCCAATAATGTTTTTAGATTCAATAGCAGAGGGTATCTCGATATTTTGCAGGATATCCCCGAGCGTACTCACCCAGGTGGGTAATGATGCCTTTGAGGAAACGTCATGAGGGCGCAGCGCCCGTTCGGCGTCTTCCAGGCTCCAGGAATTCAGCGCCAGACGTTTTTCGAAGGCTTCCTGTTCGCCGTCGCAAACAGCATCAGCCCAGGACTGCGTACTCGGTGCCTTTTCTGAATCTGCCTTGCATAAATAATCTGATGATTTCAGACGCTCGACCGGCGTGCTCGCAGAGGCAAGGAGACGCCGCAGGTAGCTATCCCAGGTGAAATCAGCAGCAGGTTGACGTTGCTCTCCCGACATCAGGATTCTCTCGGCTCAAGCCCCAGTCGACTTCGAACGACTTTCCTGGAGAATTTCTTCTCCCACTTTGTCGGGTCCAAGTAAATCCCCTGAAGAAAATCCCCAAAATTAGACTCGTTGATGAAATTGTAGGTAAGCGTCATCGAGGGAGTCAGGGCCTCAGCAGAGTGCGCCCAGTCAAATGGGATGATAAGAAGTTCTCCCGGCTCGAGAATTATCTCCAGACCACCACGGGCGACGGCATGTTCGACAGAAAGCTCACCCTTATGAAAGGTCGGCGGATACAATACGAAGCGCTTGCGACCGCGAATTTGTCCGGTCCATGCATGCGTACCAAAGAGGTCTAGATGAGCTGCGGTTGAGGCACCCGCAGGTCCCAGCAAGAGCCAGGCAAATCCATCGTGATACCAATCATTCATCGGCCCGCTTATTTTAGAAAACCAGTTTTCGAGCGCTTCCGGCTCGGTAAAATCATCACGGAGTTCCGGGTGCTCAAAAAACGGCGCCCAGTAGGCCGCATACCATTTCGTTCCATCACCGGAGGTATCAAACGTCTGTGAAGCAGGGTCCTCGATATAATCGAGGTACTGCCGCAGGGTGATCTTCTTGAATTTAGTGGGACTTGCGAGGTTGTCCGAGAGAATCACCTTTATAGTGCCGTAGTTCACTTTGAAAAAATCGAAATCCCATTTAGTATTCGCGGGCCATTGGGGGACAACATCGCTGAGAATGACCGGCTCAGTCATGCCACGACAGAGAATCTCCTGACACTCAGCGATATTCATATTCTTGATACGACGAACCTCAGCCTGCACTGGAGCCTGCACTTGAGCGGAATTCAAGGCGGCTAATTCTCCGGGGTTTATATTTCCGTCCATGCATGCTCCTTTATCGAGTAGCGGTTGTTCAATATTCTGCGCACTCCGGCCTCAATTTTCTCTGCAAACTCCAACGGAGTGTAGCCGCTATAGCGGGAACGAGCCAGGAGTATCAGTTTTGGAGCTGGCTCCAGACGTTGCAGAAAAGACTCAAAATGCTGTAGTCGAGAATCTATGGTAGCAGACGCCTGCTCCGGCCGTTCTAATCCGCCACCTTCAAGCGAGCCAAAATCGGCAAAATACTGCTCACCCTTTTTCAACACATGCACTGAGACACCGGGAATAAGACGAAGAGAGTGATAGGGATTCTCGATAAACTCCTCAAAACACTCTTTGCTAATCTCCAGCAAGCACTGCTGCGGCATGGTAAGATTATTACAGAGAAAATAATCCAAATCGATATCCAGGACGATTTCTCGAGAGGTGCTTACATTTTCAGAGACTTCGATCTCACGAAACGCGGATATCCTCGCATCTGCATTGCCAAGCGTTCGCATCCTCGCACCATCAATTCCGAACAATAACTCTATTTTTTCACTCCCAACGGTAGATACAAATACATTCTCACTCTTGCCGCTTGCCTCCGGAGAAGTCGACAGCCAGGTCACCTCATCAAAAATTTCCAGATAGAGAGCGGGTATAATAAAAGAACTGATCGTCAGCTCATCTTCCGCAAAACGCTTAATAGCCTCGAGATCCGCCGGCACCTGAGAGAGAGATGTTCTCAGCAGGGGCACATGAAAATCAGAGTGCGTGTCTACATGGAGCAGATGCGCTGCTTCGCTGGAGAGAATCCCATTCTGCCTGGCCCAGAACCAGGCGGCAAAAGCCTGGTGATGCTCTTCCATTGCGATAAGAGGAATACTCATCGTAGCTCCTCCACGTGAAAGTTCTTCGCCCCTTCAAGACACGCCAGCTCCTTGCGCAGACACGTCTCGATTACGTCAATATGTGTTGCCGGCGTATGACCGCTCTTTACACTTCTCGTCAGGGTCACGACAGAAGCGCTGCTGATGCTCTGATGATGTGTCTCAAAGAACGCTTTGATGAGGTCGGGAATCTCCTCGAGGGAAGGAATCCACCGCTCCCAGACCGGATGTTCAAAGTCGTAGAAGGATAAGAAGTAGCGCCCGTTTTTCGCATGTGTTGCAACTGAAGCCCCGAACCCCAGCCGCAAAATATGGTGAGGGTTCTCCCTCAACTCTGCGTATGCCTGAGGCGTTATCTCGATCTCTCCCTCCTGAGCCTTTGGCCGACGATGACAGGCGAAGTAATCGAGCGAAAGATTGATGAGACTATATTCACCAATCTCACAGGCCTCCACCGAACTCATTGGAATAAACTCCAGCGAGGAATAGCACTTGCCGGAATCGGCTGGCGGCGGTTCGCTGTGACAAATCGGGTAATTCCGCGTATCCAGCGCCGGATACACGTAGGCGGTCTGTAGGGCTCCCGCTTTTTTGCTGTTGGGCTTTATCCAGGCGCAGTGCTCTAAAAAGCCATGGTAGGCCGCTGCAACGATGAAGGTGTCATTGCGGATATTTGCACAGGTATATGCGTAGGAGCTGCTTTCCCCATTCTCGATAGCCGCCGGATCAACTCCAAGGCGTGGTGCATTCATTTGGGGTCGCCTGGAGAAATGCTGCAGGCGGTTGCCACGAGCAGGAACAAGCTCTTTCTCCCTGGCCCAGTTCCAGACAAAGAAGGCCTCAAACTGCTCTTCTATGGTGACAATATGCGGGCCGGAGATCATTAACTGACTTGTAGCTGTTTTTTAATACCAAACGAAGAATACACACTCTCTGAGTGCGGGCACAGGTGTCTTTCGTAAAAGCGCACCATTGCTTCTCGCTGATAGGCTACGTCGGATAGAAAATGTGGATACTCGCTCTGTACCAACTCACAGTGTCGGCGAACCGATTCACTCATCAGGGTAATCGCTCGTCCCATACGCTGAAAGCGCTCTTCTACGAATGTTCTGGAGTAACGAATGGTCGCGGGCAGCTCCGGTATGAGGTGATTTACCTGCCAGCCTACGACTCGGTCATGATACCGAAGTCCAACGCTGGTTTCCCATTGAATAAGCTCTTCCTTGTAAAACGGAGAAAGCTCAAAGGGAATGCTTCCCGCTTCTATTCCTGCTTCCAGCTCAACACGGTCTTCCTGAGATAGTTCCGCCCAGGGAAAGATAGAGAAACCTCGGGAAGTTCGCTGAGCTCGCTTCACCCATGAGGCCTCTGACTGAATGCGCAGGATATCACCACGACAAAACAAAATTCGCTTCCAGGGAGAAGACCATCCGTCATTACTCAGTAGTGCCTCCAGAGTCTCTCTCGTCTTAAGACGAGAGGTATAGCTTGCTTCCAAAAAGGCACAGCCTTGCTCGACGAGAGACCGACTGACTCGCTCTAACAGTGCCTGCGCAATTCCGCGACGACGATAGGGTTTTTGAACGAACACCGAGTGGAGGGTTGCCGAATCTGCTTGCTCACCGCGCTCTACGAGGGCGAGGCCGACAACGGTATCATCAATTTCGGCTACAAAGGAGAAACTGTCTGCTGTCTCCTGCAGAGATTCTATGAGGGTATCCCGATGCGACGGGAAAATCAGTGTTGAAAGGTGAGGGAGCTCAGCTTTGTCTGCCTGTGTAAGTTTGCGAATGTTACACACACCAGTACCTCCAGGTGATCAAGAGCAGGGCAGCTGAAAGCTACCCCACTCCTTGTGATTGGAGAGATTGCTTATCGGCAAGCGATAACGCTGGAAATGGAAGAAACTCCGCTACATCGTCCACCAGCAACAGATTCCAAATCCTCGTCAGACAGTTCTCCGTCTGCCGCAACCGGATCAGGAAGTGTCAGAGTGAGATCATATCCTTCCTGTGCCAGGAAACGCACCTTGAACCCCTCGGGGACAGATTTGCCAGCTACTTCTTCGATAGCTGCTGCTGGATTAGAAATAGCCTTAGCATGAAAATCTGCGTCCTCTGCTGCTTTCGCTGCTACGCCTTCGATTGCCTTTTGAATTTCTTGGTCTGACCATGTACTCATTTGACTAGCCCTTACTCTGCATTGTTAGGAAGCTCCGGTAAATGTGTCTCGCATCGTAGTGATGCGAGACACAAAATCATCTCATTAGCGACAAGCAATTACACTGGATATTGATGAGACCCCTCGGCAACGGCCACCCGCTACTGACTCCAGGTCTTCATCAGACAGTTCACCATCAGCGGCAACTGGATCTGGAAGAGTCAAAGTAAGGTCATATCCTTCCTGTGCGAGGAAACGAACCTTGAACCCTTCGGGAACAGATTTGCCGGCTACTTCTTCGATAGCTGCGCTTGGATTTGAAATCGCTTTAGCGTGAAAATCAGCATCTTCAGCAGCCTTAGTAGCAACACCTTCGATAACTTTTTGGATTTCTTGGTCAGACCATTCGCTCATTGTTTTTTCCTTTGCTTGGTTTTCTACATTGGGTTTCGCTTCACCACCTCCGGAAGTCGTCGTGCCGCGTGTCCGGTGGAGGTGCCTCAATGGCGGAACAGTGTTGAATTACCGCATGAATATGCGGTCTCCGAAACAAATATCCCCCCGAGGATCTCGATGTATAGATGTAAGTCTCAGAGTGAAAGTCGCAAACGAAATGGCTGGAAACGGATTTATCTTAGCGCTCGATCAGAGCTTCCAAAGCGTCCGCCGCAAGCGCGGAAGAATCGCGATCGGCAAACTCTTTTTGCACTCGTTCTAGGCGTTTTTTCCGGGAGCTTTTTGGCGGTTTTTTTGAGAGAATTTCTCTGATTCCATCCCGCAGTTTCTGCTCGGAAATCTCACCTGCCGGACATACCAGACCTGTACCGGATCGCTCGCAGACGGCAGCAACATCGAAGCTCTCGGAGGCTGTTGTTATTATGAATAAGGGTTTGGCGTTACGCATTGCGCTGAGCATTAGGCTGCTTGTCCCAACACCGATGATGAGCTGCGCATGAGGAATGAAAACGCTGTGATCCAGGTGATGCCCAACGATAATATTCGGATGTTTCGCGGTATTTCTCAGCTCGGGATCATTACTTGAAACGACAATGAGTTGGGACTCCGCGATTTCTGCCATAAGCGGTAAAAAATCCGGCACCCCCTCCTGTGTTTTGCCGTTCTGCAGGAAGGAATTCACCCAGCGCGCATCATGCTGCACATAGAGGTACTCTCTGCCCGCTATCTCGCGGAGTATACCCTTGCTCTGCGTATCCAGTGGCCGACTTTCGGGAAAGCAGGAGCCAATCAAAGAGACATTCTGCGGGAGAGGTCTGCTCTCCAAAGAGGGAACACTTTGCAGAAGGAAGGTGTCTCCGAGCAAGGCAAGCCTGTGATCCTTCACCCCTTTACATTCCGGTGCTTCCGCTCCTAACAGGGCGCACACCTTCTCATAAATTTCTTCACACTCGCTAAGCCTTCTTGATGCAAGCGCCGTATATTCCGCACTAGCGCCTCCTCCCTGTACTGAGTTCTCTGCTGACCCCTCAACTGGCCCATCGACAGGCCCATCGACCGGCCCATCAACAGGCCACGTGTAGGTCCCCAGGCCCAGCACCGCAACAGGCAGCTTTGCTTTCCTGGCCGCTATCATCGGGCCAAGTGCAAGAGAACTCGAGAGCACACAATCCGGCTTCCAGTCCCTGATCGCCCCCTCAGTGTAGCGTGCCTGTAGTTCTACGCCCGAAACGAGTCCCCAATACGGAATGTGAAAATGTTTAAATGTACCCCCTGGCGGCTCAAGGTATACGGCGCCACAGGCTTCAATGTCAGGGGCAAAGCGTTCCCCGGTAACAAAGGCGACCTGATGACCCCTCTTAAGCAACACCTTCGCGATCTCCATCGCCGGAAGCACATAACCCGCACCGGCGAGGGTGCAGAAGAGAAAGCGTTGCGGCCTTATTGAATGAAGCGCGGGAAGGTCAACATTCTTATGTGCTTCAAGCATCTCTAGAGCTCCTGTTCCCTGGGCTAGGCGATCTGGCGCCGGGCCAACTCAGCAAAGAGTCCGTTTCGGGCCATCAGCGTCTTATAATTTCCGAGTTCTTCTATCACGCCGTTGTTAATGACGGCGATTTTATCGGCCTTGACCACCGTGCTCAGTCGATGCGCAATCACTATGCGCGTAGCCTGCAGGCGCTCAAGACTCTGGCTAACGATGACCTGCGTATGATTATCCAGCGCACTTGTTGCCTCATCCATCAGCAGGATCCTCGGACGATTTACAATCGCACGCGCAATCAGCAAGCGTTGCCGCTGCCCGCCCGAGAGAGTACCACCACCGTCGGAAACAACCGTGTGCATGCCCATGGGCATGGCTTCAATATCTTCTGCAAGTCCGGCCATCCGTGCCGCTTCCCAGGCGTCATCCTGAGTAAGCGTAACGGAGGAACCAACAATATTAGAATAGATATCACCGGCCATAAGTCGACCGTTTTGAAGAACGACTCCGATTTGTCTGCGAACTGCCGTGAGATCCAGGGATGACAAGTCCTGGCGATCATAATACACAGCACCGGACTCAGCAGTTTCAAATCCCAGGAGCAGTCGAAACACGGTGGACTTACCGGAACCGCTGGGTCCGACAATGGCGAGCAGAGCGCCGCCTGTGCCGACTTTCAGGGTCATGCCACCCGCTGGCCGGCGCGCCACACGGTACGGACAATCGGCACGTCGCCGTCGTGGCGCACCCGCACCATGGCGGCGCGCAAGCCGGCTGCAAGACGGCCACGATCGT